>DTSE01000406.1 GCA_012965515.1 Candidatus Melainabacteria bacterium
GCTCCTCATAAAACTCACAGAGCTTGTCTCACAAATCGTTTTCAAGAAGCCATAAGGGTTTTGTCCAGGATCCTTACCGTCGGTCAGCAAGGAAAAATGCAGGGAATATCTTGAATTATTGAAGACGCCATTTTTCGGACCCGCCATCAATGCTTGAAACCAAAAATTCAGCCAAGTTGTTCAAGCAATTCAAGGTGGGCGGTATTTCTTTTCTCAAGTCTCTCAAAGATGGAAAAGCCACAGAAAGCGAGATTTTAGACTTCAAGCTGGCAAAAAATTCTCAGCCGCCCTTAGAAACTGAAGACAAGTCGAACTTTTCCAAAGCCATTTCCGGCTTTTCCAACACGGCTGGCGGTGTTCTTGCCTGGGGAATCTACTGCGCAAAAGATGGAAAGGGCGAAGATTGCGTTTTAGACTGCCGTCCAATTGATAATGTCAGCGTCATCAAAACTGAAGCGGAACAATTTCTTAGCCAGTGCTCTTCGCCTGCAGTCCAAGGTGTCGAGTTTCATTGCGTCTTTGAAAATGAGTCGAAAGCAAGCGGCTATCTCATTATGCATATTCCAAAATCGGCCGTCCTGATCGAAAGCGTGTTCAAGAAAAACAAAGGCTTCTACGAGCGTTCTGGCACTTCCTTCGTTGAAATGAGTGCCCAGCGACTGGTTGCCAAAGCCAAGCACAAACCATTTTCTAAAGTGCTCGCGCCTTATCTTAGATTCACTGCTTTCTACATAGGGATACTGATCTCATTGCTTATCGGTGTGATCCTGGGCGTGGCCGTCACTAACGAGGCTTCTTATCAGCGCGGTTTTGCTGCCGGAAGGCAAGAAGCCAGAAGCGAAAAATCGAAAGAGGCTTCAGGAGAAGCAAGGCCTGCCTCTAAGCGAAATCTGCCATAGGCAGGAATTATTTTTCTGTCTAATTCCACAGTGACGAGAAGGTCGAATTAGGCGACACTCTCAAAGTAAGCAACGCAATCTAAACTGGCATCCCAAAAGACCCGCTTATCGCGGGTCTTTTACTTTTTTGTGTCCAATTCCACAGTGACAAGATTCAAGTCAAAGAAGAAACTGGACAAACCTACCAGTCGAGGATTTAGCCCCATGCCCCCACTCGAATCGGCTCCCGAAAAGAAAAACAATCAAGACCCTATTTTCGTGCAATCGGTCTTTGACGAGCTTGTCACTGAATACCCAAAAGATCCGGCCCGCTTTGCCCACGTGTACAACCAGCTAAAGGCTGAAAGCGACAATCCAACTACCAGTAATCTTGACCGAGCCGAAAGTTGTAAAAACCTTTGCCTGCTCGATTTTGCAGTCTCTGAAATAAAAGCAAAATCAGGCGACGCGCAGGCAGCAAAAGTCATGTACAACGACGGCGCCACATATTTAGACCGGCTGGAAGAAAGCAATAGCAGCGAGAATTTACGAGTCATAAAATGGCGCGTAATGAAGGAGATATAGAGTCTTTTTTTTCAATGTGTGTTGACAGAGACCCGCCTTTTGGGCGGGTCTCTGCGTTCTTTCTTAACTCCACAAATCCGGCCGGTTCTCTCTAATACTGTAAATTCCGCCGGCTGCGACAATCACATGATCGAGAACCGGAATACCCATCAGCTTGCCCGCCTTTACCAGCTGCTCAGTTGTCTCCAGGTCTTCACGGCTGGGCGTAAGCGAGCCGCCCGGGTGATTGTGCGCCACAAGAATGGCATACGCATTCGACATGACAGCCGCCTTAAAAACTTCCCTTGGATGGACAAGGCTGGCGGATACAGTGCCTTTCGAAATTATGCAATAAGCTGTCACCTCATGCCTGGCATTGAGATGAAAAGCAACGAAATGCTCAGTGTCATAGAATCTAAGCGGCTCTACAAACTTTTCCACATCCTCCGGGCACTGCACAGGAAGCCCCTTGGCGCCTGGCTCCCGAATCAATGCCAGCCTGATTTCCGGCACCATGTACTTGAGATGATTCGCCAGTTTCCTCACGCCTCTCTTTCTCGCCTTCACCTCAGCCGCCGCCACTGCCGCACCCACACCCGCCATAGTCACTACATTCGCCATATCCATAACCCCCTCTGTCTTCTGTCCTCAGCCCGCTGCCCGCGCAGCGCCTGCCCCTCTGCCGGCAAAACGAGCCCAGGGGTCCCGGAGTCAAGCCTCCACGGCACGGGCTTGACTCCGGGCGGGCTCGTTTAGGCTTTCTGCCGGGCAGAAGTGAAGCGGGCAGCTGCCACACAAGGTCTGTACGCGGCAGATGACCTAGCTAAATAAGCTGACTGTGTCGATTGAAAATGCCTTTGAATGGGATTATTTGCAATGTCTAAAGGAGGAAGCCGACAATGCTTGCAACTAGCTGGGAGCGAATTCTCTACATCTACATCGATGACTTTGGACACCCGACTCAATTAGTATCCAACGACTACATAGGTGATGCCGGCGGACTGAAAAGAGCGACTTCAGAAGATCTACCGACGGCGAAAAGTCAACACAAAGGTTTTCGCAACAGATACGTACAAGTCAGATCTCTTCAACCAATCCAAGGAAGAAAGAACTACACAGAAATCCCAGTTAATACCGACAACCCACTCTGGACCGGCAATCTGGGCCAAATAGTCAAAGTCGGTCTCTACGATTGCGAAACGATAAAGCGCGTCGAAGAAAAAGAATACGGCCGTGCCGGCGCCGCCGAACAACGCCGCCAATTGAAAAAACACGGCATTAATCCATATCTTCCAAAACAAGAATAAAAGAAAGCTGCCCTGACCCTAGAGCGACGCCAGGAGCGAGCGCGAAGCGCCATACAAAGAAAAAAAGAACCGAAGAGAAAAAGGCTCAGGCAGGAGCTTTCGCTCCTGCTTAAGACCTTTAGAGCCAGTTTTTTATGCCGCAGAAGAATCTGCAGTTGTTTCTTCAGAAGGTTTCTTGCCGTGAGCATGAAAGCCCGTGAGCGCTACGTAAAAGGCTCTCGTCGGAACTTTAGTGCCTTCTACGTTTTTGTCATAGGAGAAATACTGCATTCTGCCGACAAGTGATACCTCGGCTCCTTTACGGAGGATCTTGATTGCGTTTTCAGCAACACCATTCCAGCACTGGACATCAAAGTAATAGGGTCTGTCCTTATCAGAATAGTCTTTGACTGCCACCGAAAACTCAACGCGGGTGCGCTTCTCTTCTGGATATTCGGTGATTTTAAGATCGTGGGTGATGCGGCCGATGAGATGAATGATGTTGTTCATTAGAAGGCTCCTTTGAGCTAAGTGTTTTAAACACCAGCCAAAAGGACACAAGCGAAGCCTCCGGTTTGGAATTACCACGACGCGCAGCGCCTCGAAGAGGTTGAAAATCGTGGTGATTCCAAACCGGTTGTGTCTCAATCAGAAACACGTGCCAAAGGAGCCTGGAAAGAACAACATCATTCATCAACAAAGGACGCAGCACAGACGACAAAAGTCACCGAAAACGAAGAAGAGAAGCGTGCCTACGAAGAGTCTACGGGCAGTCAAAGACACAAAAACTGATAAGGACAGACTACAAAAACTAGGATGACCAGGGCTGGATAGGAAAAGCAGAAAAGGCATACAAAGTACCACCAGTAAAGGATTTAGAGGTCACAACCAGAGGCTGAATGCAGAATTCAACCGCAAGACAAAAATGTAGAAGGTCGTTCCGACGAGAGCAATTAAACGAGCGCTCACGAGCATTCAAAAGCCAGGCAAGAAACTACTAAGAAGAAACAACGCAAGATTAATCAACGGTATAGAAAACACAAGGACAAAAGGTCAAACTCAGGGGTGAAAGCTAGAGCCAGAGCCTTGGTCTGTAACACTACCACCGACCTTATTCCTGTATCTGGCAATTCCGCCGGCAGCAAAAATATAGAGAAAGAATTTCAACCAGAACAATACCTTTGACCTGTACTCAGTCTCGTCCATGCGACCGATGAAAAATACCAATACGAAAAGAATAAAAAACTGTTCTTTCACAATTACCAAATTCAAATATAGCTGTCCGTGCTCGAGCTCAAGCAACTTGCTTAAGTTACCGGCAAGCAAAAGGAAAGAAGCCGTGAAGAACAGGCGTTCTATCAGCATAAATTGGTGCAGCAGAAGGGTCCTAATTCCAGCCTATCGGAATCGTCCCCAATCGCCTATGTTGCCAGACAACAAGTTCAAAGAATTCCAGATGTAACAATCAGCTAGTTTGATTAGCTCTTGCTTTACGCTCTGCTGCCAGTTTCTTGAATAATTTCGGTCGTCGGAGTTTCCAGCATTCCGGGCAACCGCTTTCATTTCTTGTGCGGTTATCGACCTTTGCACGCCAGATGTGGCTGGGATTATAACGGCAGCGCCACCAAATATACTCAGGTCCGAATGCTCTCAGTTCACTGGCATTAATCCCTTTATTGCGTGTCGGATGTATTTCTGCAGCGAGCTTTGGAAAGAGAATTTGAAGCGAACTTGTGCTCGAAGCTTTCTTTTTACTGCAAAATGGACATCGCATCCTCTTTTTGAAAGGCTCACGCCAACTGTGATCGGAGGCAACCGGACATCGCCACCAAACGGTGGTGCGAAGGCAAACTCTTTCTGGATTGAGGTATAGATTCTTTTTGCGATCGTAGAACTTCAATGCTTCTGGATATTTATCAAGACTTTGCTTTGCCTCTTTGAAGCAATGAGGGCAGCCCGTTCGCTCAATTGCCCGGCGGCATACATCTTGCTGCCACGCATGTTTAGGGTCCGTCTGGCATTGCCACCAGACTAACTTAGTTGAATGTGCCAAAACGTCTTTAGGGGTCAGTTCCTTATTCCTTTTTGAGTGCCATTCTTTGGCCAACTCTGGATCACAGCAGGCAAGTGACCTTTCAAAGGGAACTGGTACTCTGAGATTAGTACCCAGACAATAGGGGCAACCGCGCTTCTGGACGCATCTGGTGAGGATTCTCACTCTCCATATGTGCTTGTTGTTAATCGAACACTGCCACCAGGCATTCACCTGGGAACCAAAAGAAAAATCCTCCGGTCCGAAGCCACAATTCTTCGGGTAATACCACTCCAAAGCGATCCCTGGCTCTTTTTCTGAAAGCGGAATTAAGCCTGGGCGTCGGCACGGCTCAATGACCGCTTCAATAGGCTTTCCACCTATCTTTTGTAGAGATGGTTTGGGAGTTGTCTTGTTCTTTTTCTTCATTGCCCTAAACATGGTCAGAGTGCCGTATGAAAATCAGGTTTCCAATGAACATTTGCCCAAGGCTGAGGAAGAGTTATCGGCTTTTGAAGAAGTCATTTACTCCCCTCTACAGCAAAGAGTGGCGTTGGCACACTCCCAGGTTTTGTGGATGCGCAAATCGGTAACCCTGTAGATCGGCTCGGATTCATTGATCTGGTTGCAACCGGGCAGCTTATCCGCAATGGTAAAGGTCCGGCCACTTGGTATACGCTCTCAGGCGATGGCTAAGATGCCAGGCTGATTCTCAATGACGAATTCAAAGTTAGGCTTGAATGCAAAAATCCAAACAAGAAATGGAAGGCAGAGTCATCTTTTGAAAGCGTTCAGCAAGCTGTTTTTTAGCTATTTTTAATTGATCGAGTGCTCGCGCATCTCACGCCAATACACTGTGAAGCCGCCGCAATATTGTATCTTTGGTAAAGATTTTCAGCTTTGCATTGTCGTCTTTGCTGGTCATACAACCTGTGATTTTTGTGTTGCGCTGTTTCTCAAAAGTTACACACGGTAGGCATCTTCAGTATGTGCTTTCAACCACGGCGGTAGATAAAAATCGATCCAGTGTACCCTTTTTGCGGCATCTGTCCCTCCAACGTTTTGTTTCGCTGGCTCTAAACGCCAATTGACGCAATCCCGCTTCCCTCTTACCTTTTAACTCGTTTCCAAGACGAAGGTAAAACCATGAAACAGACTGTTGAAGTTCCAGAAAGCATCTACAGGCAGCTCCTTAAACTGGCATACAAGGAGCACAGCAACGTTCCCTTCGTCGCCAGGCAAATTCTCAGTCAGGGACTCTCTGAGCAAAAAGGCCATCCCGATTGGTTTTACGAGTTAAGCAGACAAATTACCGGTTTGAGAAACGAGGTTGCTTCTGCTCAAAGAGCCAATGCTCAACTTGAAACTAACGGCGAAGCATTAGTCACCAAGCAGATTTCTGAATTGAGAAAAGACATCCAAGACTTGCTTCTTCTTCATCGTGAGACCAAGGCAAAACTTGACGAGTTCCAGTTGACTGCAGCCGCATCTGCCCCCACAAAAGCCAAAGGGTCTCGCTGGACGCTTCTAACCGGGCGCCTCAGCCAAGCATTCCAAGCAAACCGCCCACCTGCAACCGACGACGTACTTAGTGCTGCCGGGTGACTTTGCCCTTTACAAACAACCTGCGACAAAATCGAAATCAAGCCGCTTGCGTCCAGGCGACACAATACACACGGACCATGTCGCAAATATCGCGCAAAAAAGTGTCGCATTTATCGTGCAAAATGATAGCGGCCATTTCCGCCCGTCACCAATAGCGGTCAGTGCCTTTCTCTCTTACATCTGGCTCAGTGAAGCAGTTACGCAAATCGGCCATGTGCTCGCACTCAATGAGCATCTCGTGAATTTGTTTGTCTAGATCATCATCGTCTTCGTATTCAAAAGTCAGCTCGTACGCACAGTCTCGGGCGAGCTTTTTCATATGGTGCCCGCTCAAAACCATGTATTCAATGTCTTCCCTGGCCTTCTTTTTGCCGCGCACAAACTTGTTGTTATTCTCGACTCTCAGCCACAAGGTCACGGTTGTCGTTTTCTTTTTTGGCTGAAGAACTTCTGATTGGCTTTCCCTTCTTTCGTGAAAGTGTTTTCTAAGCTTGAAAGAGGTAGTGGCCGCTGGTCCTTGCTCAGTGTTCGAGTTGGGCAGAACATATGGCTTGCCGAACTTGAGTTGATGAAGAGCCAGGTATTTAGCTGCCCATTGATAGAAGTCCTGGATGGTTGTTTCCTGAACAATCACCCAGAGATGATCGTCAGCTTTGCCTTCGGCTTGGCTGCCTAAGTACTTGAGCAGCTCGTTTTTCCTTTCTTCAGAGAGGTCCCAGAAATTTGCCGGCCGCTTTCCATCGGCAAGGTCAATCACTGCTTCGCGCTGCATGAATTCACGAAGAGCCCGATTGATGACCTTGGTCTTGATGCCAGAGTCAAGTAAAGAAAGATACAAGTTCGTGTCCGCATCGGTGTAAAAGGACAATTGCCGTTTTGTTGTTGTCATATAGCTTAGGAGTACTTTTTGGGTTTTTGTGGCTGAAGCAATCAAATAGTAGTACGAGGTAGTACTACCGTCAAGCTTATTTTTGGAGGGATGGCAACGATCTGCTCGAAAAACAGCCAGGTCGCACTTGAAAAGCCAACCCTCAATAGATGCTGCCGGCATCAAACGTCATTCGATAAAACTGTGCCAGGTCATCCTGCTTCAAGTTCAGTTGGAAGTAACTGTAGCCAAAACCCGAACCCTCGGCCGTTTCGGGGCTCCAGCATGCCTGTTTTGGCACGTGGGACAGTAGTGCCGACAACTGAGCGGCGCCGTGAGCGAACATGCACGCGGAGTGCTTCGTCGCACAGCCACTTAACTGTCTGTTGCCGTTTTGTCCCTCCAAGGCACCATCAGCCTGGCAGATTGAAATGGGGGCTAAAGAATGAAATTGGCGGAGCATCTCATTCTTTGCTGTCTGCGCTGAAGCTGGAATTTCCTTAGCGTATGTTTTCGTTCGATTGCTACTCAAGCTGCAAAGTCTGTCGTTAGCTTTTTGATCCCCGGAGTCGTCCGTCGAAGAAGGCCGATCTAAATCTCTTTTTTCTGAATCAAAACCACCAGGCAAAACCCGAAGATCCCCCCACACCCCCCGGCTCTTATCGCCTGATCTAGATATCAAGATATTCCAAAGGTCCTGGTGTTTGCTGACTGTGTTGGGAGAACAACCAGAGCGCTGAGCGATCGCGTTTCTGGTTAGTTGCTCGCCGCCTGCGCACATGGCGGCAACAGCACGGCGGATTTTAAGACGGGCTTGTTTTTCTCTTTTGTCATTTCCTTTTTTGAGGTCGTCCATCGTCCAGACACGGCCGGTTTGTCTGGTTCTGGCGATAAGAACATCTTGAGCACGCTCGGTTAAGGCGTATGGCTCATGTGCCTGGGTAGTGCCGTCAGCACGCCAGCACACAGCTCTTTCTATGTCGGCATCTATTGTCTGCCAATTGCCGGCGCGCACATGCCCTGAAAAGCCATTGTGCTTTTCTTCCAGCCAGGCGCGTATCAGTCTGAATCTTGCGTTGTCGTTGAAGCGTCCTGGATGGGCAGGAATACCTTCCGCCTGGTCGCCGTGCCAGAGGTAATGCTCGACACAGATGATTGCATCGTGGCGAGTGTCTTTGTCTTTCAGCCCGTCTCGCCAGTATGCACGCCCCTTCTCGTAATTTTCGCGGATAAGTCTGTATCTAAAGAAGTCGTCAAAACCGTCATCGACAGCTGACTGTTCTTCATCCGCATGTTGCTCGCCGGCGGCGGCCGCGGCGGCGTTGAGATGGCTTTCTATAAGGGTCTTGGCGCTTACCCAATTGCAGGAGTTTGTATTGAGGTCATTAAGGAACAAGGCTATTGCCCTATCTTCTTGTATTTCCCCCCGTTTTAGCTGCAAACTTCCGTCCGGACCAAGCCATCCGAAGCCTTGCTGCAACGGAAGCCTTAAGGCATTGCCGCTGGGAAAGACTTCGAGAATTCCGCCTCCGATTTCGTAGCCCAGACCCTTCAACCACCGCTTCATGGTCTGGCTCACTTCATTGGAGTCCGCCCAATCGTCAAACGGCAAATACAGGTGCCAGCCGCCTGAATCGCTGCTTCTATACGAAATTACGTATAAGCCAACTTCTGATAAATGCGCCCGCAATTTTTCAAGCCCGGCGCGATTGTGATACTTGCTTTGAGCGTCAATGTCCAGGACAGCATGCCGGGTCTTGTGCGCCCAATAGCAGCCACGGAAGAGCCCGCGCCCTTCATCAGAAATGACGCCGATAATCTGCCCATCCAAAAGCGGGCCTTTGGCCTTTTGCCAGCGGTCGTAGCCGGCAAGCTTCCATATAAAGGCGTCCCGGCGCGGAAACAAGGCCAGGAATTCCTGGCGCGCGGCATCGTATTTGGTGGCCACAGCAGTTGCCACCTGGCTAGAAAAAGAGCTAGTCAGATCTACGTTTCCTTAAAGAGACGTGTTGACCTAAGCGGCTCAATCACTTATTCTGGATGCACATTCAGCAAACGGACTCGTAACCAAAGCTGAAACTACAAATGAATAGCGATTGACCTGCAGAGGTCATTGCCAAAAAAGCATCGCCCCTGGCGGTGTTTTTTGTTTTCTGGCTTATCGGTCACTTTCTAGGGAGCGGCGCTCCAGTGATATTCAAGAGATATACACCTGCAGATAATGGCAAGCATTAATGCCACTATATAAGGTGCTTTGCGATCGATCAACTCTTTGGAACCTTCAAAGGACGATACCAGGACAGTTCATCCTAACCAGAAATTAGACCGAACAACTCCTAAGGGTAGAAGATCGGCTTCAATAGCCATTTTTACAAACCAGCGAATGGGCATCACGAAGAACTAGAGAAATCAGCCCGAAATCTTTCGGGCTACCGCGAAACATCAAAAAGGATTCCCGAAACAACTAGCCAGAAGTGGTGATTTTTAATGCGAAGCACACAGAACAGCCGAAACAATAAGCTATGCGGTTCTTTTCCGCTTCAAGCCAAAGATCAAACAAGCGGTTCGGTTGGTTGCTTCGGGCTACCAGGAATCACAGCACGAAGAACTTCGGGGTATTCGGAAGCACTTCGAGATACGATGGCGAAATCACTTCGGGGTCGCTTCTGGATAGGTTCGCTGTGTTCGGGGCAATTCCTATAATGCACTAATGGCGGGCCTTGTGTGCACTTAGGCTCACTTCTGGCTATTCGGAATGAAAACAAAGTGAGATCGATAAACATGCTGGAAATATTTTTATACCCCATGAAAGATCCACTAGCTAAGGTTTGCGGACTTCGGGGTTTTCGGGCTAAATCGCGAAGCGACTTCGGCCTTCTTCGTTGTTAGCAAGGAGACTCAAACAAGCCGTTTTCGGAATACATTTTTCCGATTGTAAAAGCTCTGAGAGGCTCTATAATACGGGTATCCCGTCATTTGATATATACACCAAAGCGCCACTAGATATGGAGTCGAAGCGTGAAAACTATATCTGTCAGAGAAGTAGCAGAAGCTTTAGAGATCTCTCCCCGTGGCGTGCTGTACAGGCGCGAAAAGGGTCAGCTCAAAGGAATTCTGATAAAGAATGACCGGGGTGTAGACGAGTACCGGATTTATCCAACAAAGGAAATCATCGAAGGGCTTAAACGGATCAATTCGCCGCTAGTGGCGTCTGAGGAAGCTATTGAGGACTTCGATGTCGTGGACGCCCAGACCATATCGGAAGAGCACAAGATCTTTGACTCGACATATGGCCCGGAAGACGTGGTTGAGAGGTCAGCCGCTTCCAGACCAAACTGGACGGAAACGAGCAAGGCGGCCGCCAGCGGCATGGCCGAAGAACTCTGGAATAACGTTATCAGTCGTTTCATGGAGAAGCTGGAAGAGAAAGACCAGTTGATCGGCGAGATGCGCACGGAGCTAAAAGAAAAAGAACGTCAACTGTTACTCCTGCCGGACCTCGAAGCGCAAGCAGAAAACGAACGCAAAGCGGCCGAGCTAAAAGAACTTGAAGCCGAAGCGTTGCGTAAGCAAATCGAAGCAATGCAAGCGCTCCAAACTGAGGCCGAAGAATCGAAGCGACGAGCCAATGAAGCGATTCAACAGTTTAAAGCTGATAAAGAAGCAGAAGCGAAGGCGCTGGAAGAAGAGAACGAGCAGCTCAGGAAAAAAGCGGAAGAAGCTGCAAACCTGGCTGCCGATCTTCAATCCCTCAAATCCACAGTTGAAGAACTGCAAAAACCGAAACCGTCTTGGTGGCAGAAGCTGTTCTCTGCGCCGAGTGAACCATAATTATCAGCACCTTTAAATTATGGCTGGTGAACTCTACATAGCGCCTGGGTCATCTGAGCGCAGGAGTTGTCCAGTTTCCACTATTTTATATTCTCCTTTACTGATGTAATTCACATGCATGCCTGTGTCGGTTTTGAGAGTTTTCAGACCCTCGGCTTCTGCAGTGGGGTCATCTAGAGTCCCAACGCCAATCATTTCTACGTATGCGTTGAGAATGTGAGCCTTGCCTGACAAGTCTTTGGCTACAAATGTTTGTATATGCTTCATGCGCTTTCTGGTCATTACTTCACCTTCAGATAGATACTGGAGTTCTTTTATGGCACTTTCCAATTCGTTTAGGTGCTTTGTGATATTGTCGAATTCTAGTGTAAAGCTATGGTATTGAACGCCGTTCTTAAATCTCGTGAATACAGTTACTGATACATGGTCCGGAAATGGCAATACTTCAATTACCCCTCCGGCCCACTGAATATCAGTCCTTTCGGCCAAAATACCTTTTTGTGCTCTTACTAATGTCTTTCGATATTGAATTGCTTCATATCGATTAAATACGACAAGAAAATCGTCACCGGTAAGATGCACCAAATGAGGAGTGGCACTGACTTCTATTTTCTTTTGAGGTTGATCCAGCGGAAGGAGTCTTTTAGGATTCGAAACGGTTATAGTCAAAGTCGCTTCATTGATGTAATTGGGATCATGCAATATGTCTTTCATTTGGGCAATTCGCCCATTCCAAGTCCACAATTCGCCGTTATCAAAATAAAAGTCCATATCAAACGACTTTGCATCTTTGAAATTCTGTGTAACTTCCGCAAAATCGTTAGGCAAAAGTTTGTAGCGGAAAGTCAATGTTGAAGACTGTTTGAGATGTTCTGATGAAAATGATTCGGAAAGAACACGATGTTCTTCAAAGGTAAATACATTGCTGCTCCTCCAATCAAGAAAGGTATTCGGACTTGCATAAGCAGTAACACGACTTCCATTTAATTTTGGATGTTGCTTAACAAGAGCCATCGCTTGCTCTCCAATTGAATTGGAGTTCAGAACTGGCGGACGAGGCTGTCTGAGTGTTGTCCCATCAAATCCAACATATAAAATTTCAGAATCTGATATTGATGGGTCTGGAAGTAGATCTCCTGCGACAGATGCCGTCATCAGCATCTGTTGATTGGAAACTGGCACGTAAATTGGCTTAAAAAGCGGCACTCTGTCTAGATTACTTTCAATAGAATCAAGCACAGCCGACGGTAAATTGAGCGAATTTTTGTGCTTTTTCCATGTTTCGTAAAATGTTTCTGTAAATTCTTTGGCGGTATTGACGACAAGTCGTGTTGGAAGTTTTGCGTGCGAAGCCATTAGTTCAAACTGTTCGAATGTAATTCTGTCTAGATTTTTTTCTTCGCCGATTTTAAATGCAAGGTTACGACCAGGCATGTAGGCGATCGTTGGGACAAAGTCATATGCTGGACTTAGACTAGGTTTTCGAGGATCGGAGTAAAGTAACGTCCAATTTTTTAAGTGCATATCGGCATTTCCGATTGCAACCGAAAAGACAAGTCGTCTGATGTACTCGACCAAAGCAAGCTCGTCAACTTCTGAGAAAATTACATATGCAATCCCGCCATAACTTGTTTTCTTGTATTTGTCAGCTGGATAGAGTTTAAAGACTTGAGCAAAGTCTTCCATATGAATTCTCTCGCCCTCATTCGTCCGATCAAACCTTTTAATTGCGAGGGTTAAACCGGTAGGATCATCCAAGTCCTCTGGAAGATTTCCTATGGATGCTGTCGGAATGAGGTTGATCTCGGGCACATCAAGGCCTGTATACGAGGCAAGCTGCAACATAGCAAATTCAACTTCAGGAACGTTGTCGTGTTTACTTGACGGTAATTTGATAATCCAGGAACCGCCTACACCTTGAGCAGGGATAGTTAATCCGCCGGAGGCTTCCTTCACTGCAGACATTTTGAGTTGAATACCGGCGAGAGAAAAATGCAAAGCATCAGTGAAATCCTGAGAATGTGGTTCATCATCTCCATCACTCGGAATTTGAACGGCATCATCTGGCTTAATTCTGATTGCTCCGGGTAAGTCATCTCTCAAACCCGAAAGCAAAAGAAACTCACGTTTTGGATTAACTCCGAGCTTGTCAGCGAGATACTTTCGCATGTGACCTTCTGGAAGCAAATTAGAAAAGAAAGGATGCAGCTGCATCTTAGTTGGCTTATATTCCGTAATCAGCCTTCCAAAAGAACTGCGAAACGAAATGCTTACGGTAGGTCGGTTTTCATCTTCAATATAAGAATCGCTAAGGCTGAAGACTGAAGTATCTGCCGACATCAATGTGATTTGACCGACAAGTACTTCATTCAACCGGATCTCTAAAACGCTCTTTGGAGCTTCAGTATGTATGGGGCGACGAGCATCAATCATCATCCGTTTCCTCATCATCTAAAAGGAACTGATATGCAGACTCTTCTTGCTCTCCATCGCTGCCATTGAATTGCCTAATAATGCTTTCTACGGCTGGTAACACCTGCCTTGGCACCAGTACTATTTCCAAACCTAAAACTCTAGCAATATCGAGAATCACACTGAATCTCGAATCTCGATGCCCATTTTCTATTTGCGAAATATAGCTTTGTGGCAAATGCAGACTGCGACCGAGTTTTGACTGACTCATCATCTGTTTTTTGCGTTCATTGACTAAACTGTCAATAAAAGGTTTTATATTATTAGGCATAGTAGTATTAGCAAAACCATATAATTGAATTTTTAGTATATCATTTTGCATATGGATTTTTTGGAATAAGGTTCAAATGACAACATCACTGCTATCATAAAGGTAGCAGTGTAATAGCACAAGGAATCAAAATGTCTAGACCGAAACAGGCCAGTTTTTATCCAGATCCGGACGTTCAAAACTATCTTGAAAGTCTACCTGCAGGCAGTCGCAACAGAGCAATAAATGAAGCGATTCGTGAGCTAATAGGTAAAACCAAACGTGATGAGTTTGAACCATTCGCTCGCTGGATGGAAGACAACAGAGTTCAATTCTGGGGAGAGGCCTTAATAGGAGACAGAAAACGTCAGGTATCTTTGCTTGAAGTTTTACGCTGTTATCGAGACGACATCGATATTTCAGATAGCCCGTGGAAAGAATTTGGAAAAATTTCTTCGATTCGTACCGCAGTTCTTATCTTTAAAGGTGGCGAGTTTCCATGCGATTTCATGCTGCATGACGATTTCGAACGTAAGTTCCCCATTTATCAAATAGTTGTTGATCCGCAATTTGAGTATGCAGTGAATCAATGGCTTAGTAGCACGGAAAATGGCTCAATCAAAATAGTTCAAGGTAAGAAAACCAACGAATTAAAGGTTAAGGTCCTAGAGGCTCATCGCGTTACAGGATTAGGTATTTTCTTTATCAACGTAGAAGTGCGGAGCGAAATTCCGAGAGAAAATAAATTAGATAGATGTCCTGTTTGCTATTCGCATGTGAAATCAGAAAGTCGCACAAGCGCGGGTGGACGTAAAATCTCATATGCTTGCGGCTCGCGGATTGGAGCGAACAAAGAGAATTCGGAAGGAAACTTCATAGTGCCCTGCCCCAATGCAGCTAGGTTCAACAACTTAAATCCTGAGGCACCATTTTGGAATAATGCATAAAAAAGAAAAAGAAGCTCTAAAACGAAAGCAGAATGCAGACCTACTTGTCGAGAATCCGTCAAACATTTTCGGCAGAACTATGAATTTTCTCGTAATTTGTCTCACTTTTATTCAGGCTAAATGTCAGGTCTCATCTGCACTTAGCAGTATAGAGGATAGAACCTGTCCTCGTTTCAGGCGCGGCATGACATTTATCGTGAATAAAAACCTGACATTTATCGTGAAAGTTTCCTCTGATATTTATCGAGAAAATTCACACAATAGTCTCTGAAATTACAGCTTTGCTGCTGGCGGTTGAAATATGCTGTGCGAGATAAAACTGTGTTTCGAAACATTACCAAGAATGGTTGTTTATGGTAAAGTCTTAGAAAAGGAAAAAAGGAAAGGCTGATCTGGTATGGCTTTCCAGGGTTAAATTGTCAAGCGCCGCTCATCATTTATGGTAAAGTCTGCAAAAAAGAAAAAAACTTCCGCCGGTCCGCCGCCAAAAATTCCAAACTCTGAAAAACGAGCTCGCGAATATTTGACGCCGGCGGAAGTTAAGTCGATGATTGATGCCGCCAAGTTAGTTGGCCGGCACGGGCTGCGTGATGCGCTTTTAATTCTGATTGCTTACAGGCATGCGCTCAGAGTCGGCGAGCTTGTAGACTTGAAGTGGGAGCAGCTCGACCTAGACGGCGCCAAGATGCATGTCAACCGCCTCAAAAACGGCGACTCGTCGGTTCACTTCCTGGAAGGGGACGAAATCCGGGCTTTACGAAAGCTCCGGAGGGATTATGAAGGGTCGTCCTTTGTTTTCGCCTCTGAGAGGCAGGGACCGCTCTCTATTAACGCCGTGCACAAGATTGTTGTGCGCGCCGGCGAGGTCGCTGGAATTGAATTTCCTGTCCACAGCCATCAATTGCGCCACGGAAAGGGCTATCAGTTGGCGTCAAAGGGCGTGGACACTCGTGCGATTCAGGCATATTTTGGGCACTATGCCGAGTCCCTGATTATGCCGAGCAATTACAGTCTAGTTCGATAGGCTGGAAGTTTTACTATTGAGCCCTCGGCATATTCCCTTAGGGTGTTCCATGCAATCCTTTCTTGAATTTCCAAGAAAGGAGAGGCGTGAATGGATAGATTTATCAGGGATAGAAGCGCACGGCTACGGATGCGGGTCGGTCCGCTGGCTCCATACATGGACGAGTTTGCGCAACGGCTTACGGCTAAAGGCTTCAAGCGCAAAAGCGGACGATACCATTTTCGGCTGGTTGCGGCATTCAGCAGCTGGCTAAAAGCGAAGCGGATAAAGGCTCAGAGTGTCAGACATGACCATGTGCAGCTTTACCTACGGGAGCGCAAACAGCTGCCGAGGCCAGGTGACGCCACGTGTCTGAACGGCTTCCTGGACATGTTGCGAGACAAAGGGATCGTGATGAAATTCGTGCCGGCGTTGGAAACCACGCCGGCGGAGAGTGTGGCGGAGCAGTTCGCTCAGTACCTACGACAGGAACGCGGTCTCGCTGGGTCGACTATATGTGCATACTCCGCGTTTGTGAAAGCGTTTCTGGAGGATGTGTTCGACAGAGAGCCGATTGATTGGTCGTCTTTATCCGTTCAAGACGTGATCAAATTTGTCCAGCGCAAAGCAAAGATTATTCCTCCGAAGCACGCACAATATCTGACAACAGCACTTCGCTCATTTCTAAAATATGCGAGGTACCGAGACTATATTCAAGCTGATTTCGCTGCCGCCGTGCCAGCTGTAGCAAGTTGGTCAATGGCAGGCATTCCAAAAGCACTACCGCTGGTGCACATTGAACGAGTGCTATCGAGCTGTGACCGCACAACAATTGGTGGACGTAGAGACTATGCCATTTTTCTACTGTTAGCACGACTAGGATTACGAGCTGGCGAGATTGTGTCGTTAAAGCTGGCCGATCTAGATTGGATAAATGGAAGCGTTAGCATCCGCGGCAAAGGCGGTAAGTGCGCGCGGTTACCTATGCCAATTGATGTAGGGGAAGCGATTGTCGACTATCTCCAAAACGGGCGACCTCCGGCCAACAGCCGAATATTGTTTCTGCGTGAAACAGCCCCAATTGCCGGTTTCAAGGATCAGCAGGCAATTGGCTCGGTGGTTCGACGCGCGTTAAAACGTGCAGGAATTGACGCGCCAAGACAAGGCTCCCATCAGTTCCGTCACGCGTTAGCTACAAACATGCTTCATCGAGGTGCCTCGCTTTCCGAAATCGGAGAGATTCTCCGCCATCAGCTTCCCTGCACCACTGCAATTTACGCAAAAGTCGATCTCGCAGCATTGCGTGAACTTGCCTTACCATGGACAGGAGGCGTGCAATGAATACTTTACGAGAAGCGGCGACGGATTATATTGCCATGCGCCGGAATTTGGGATACAAGCTGAAGCCTGCCGGAATTGGGTTATCTTCGTTTGTCGAGTTCATGGAGAAGAAGGGCGCTGCCTGGATTACAACTAGGCTGGCTTTGGAGTGGGCACAGAATCCAGCTCACATTCAACCGTCAGGATGGGCTCAAAGACTCGGCTGGGTGCGAGGCTTTGCCCGGTATCGGAGTGCAATGGATGGGCGCACGGAAATCCCACCTTCGCATCTGCTTCCATACCGGCCTAGTCGCGCTAATCCTCATCTGTATACGCAAAAGGAAATTCAATCACTTTTGACCGCTGCATTGAACATCCCCCAAGCGCATGGATTGAGCCGTTTCACCTACTATTGCTTATTTGGCTTACTGGCAGTTTCAGGCATGCGGATTAGCGAAGTACTTAACTTGCGAGTAGATGAAGTTGACCTGGAAAATGGGGTTCTGACGATTAACGGTGCGAAGTTCGGCAAATCAAGATTGATTCCCTTGCACGGCTCAACGAAAGAGGTCCTGCGCGATTACAAGCTTCGCCGAGACACCTTTCTCAAAGGACGTCCTTCTGCATTTTTCTTCATATCCAGAGCAGGTAACAAATTATTGGTCCGGATTGTTGAAGCGCAATTTTTGCGTCTGTCGCGGAGAATCGGGTTGCGGTCTCCTAAGGATGAGTCTGGTCCGCGAATTCACGATTTTCGTCATTGCTTCGCTATTGACACACTACTCAGGTGGTATCGGAGTGGAAAGGACGCTGAGCAGCGCTTGCCGCTACTCTCCACGTATCTAGGACACGTAAATGTGGCGAACACATATTGGTACTTAACTGCCTGCCCAGAGTTATTGGGAGAGGCTGTAAAACGCCTAGAACGGCGATGGGAGGTAAAGTAACGATGACCACAGATCCCAACTTTGCAGTGCTGCTGCAGACCTTTTTCACGCAGCGACTTATGAAGCAGAGGCAAGCCAGCCCACACACCATTTCGTCCTACCGGGACAGTTTTTGCTTACTGCTTCAGTTCATGCGGCGCCGCTTGCGCAAGGAACCTTCGCTCTTTCGGCTTGAGGATGTCGATGCTCCGCTGATAGCTGCATTTCTGGATGATATTGAACAGAATCGCAGCTTATCTGTTCGTTCTCGCAATCAACGTCTGACTGCAATCCGATCTTTCTTTCGATATGCCGCCCTTGAGGCGCCAGCTCAAGCGGCGCAAATCCAACGCGTTCTAGCTATTCCTTCCAAGCGGCACGCCAGTACGGAAGTAACTTTCTTAGATCAGAAAGAGGTGGCGTCGCTCCTGGCGGCACCCAACCAACAGGCCTGGTCAGGTCGCAGGGACCACGCACTAATTTTGCTTACTGTGCAGACTGGGGCTCGATTATCAGAGATCATTGGCTTGAAGAGACAAGATGTGGTGTTCGGAGCTGGCGCTCACATACGCGTCATCGGCAAGGGCAGAAAAGAGCGGTGTGTACCATTAACCAAGCGAACCGCTCAGGTCCTGAAGGCTTGGTTACGAGAGCCTGCAAAAGTCGACACAGACGTTCTATTCCCCAATGCTCACGGTACGCAGTTGAGCTCTGATGGAATGCAATATATCCTGGCCAAGCATACTAAAGTTGCTGCCAACGACTGCTCAAGTCTGGGTGACAAGCGGGTTACGCCCCATACCCTGAGACATACTTGTGCAATGGAAATGTTGCACGCAGGAATAGATCGAGCAATGATTGCTCTCTGGTTGGGACACGAATCTGTTGAGACCACCCAGATCTACCTTCATGCCAATCTGGAATTGAAAGAGTCCATTCTTGCCAAGACTTCCATGCCCGAAGGCAAACCGGGAAGATATCGACCGGATGACAGGCTGCTGGAATTTCTGAAGGACCTGTAACGCCGTCGGAATATGCCGAGCAAGAAGTTATTTGGCCACATCAAGTTGTTGAGCCCAAGCTAATTTGAGCGTGATCCATGTAATTGCTCGGCATATTCCCGGACTCGGCATAGTGCCCATTATGCCGACATCGGAATAATGGGCACAAGAACATTCAGCACACGGTCAGATACACACAGCTTGATCCGGCTCGGTTCAAAGGTTTCGGTAAGGACCTGAAGTTCTATGAATGACTCTTTTCAAAAATGAAGTTTCTGCCTTCGTGCAACTGGTAATTACCATTTGCTGATGGAGGAAAAAGTCGATAGATTAGTATTCATTAGGCAAACGGGTTTAGGTATGCGCAAGCAACTGCTTTACAGTTTTTTCTTTTTGCAGCAACTATTGCTCTGCGTAACTATTTCAGCGGCAGAATTGAAGCCATCTACGTTGCAGACTAAAGGTAAAGCATCAAATCAGCTCTCGAAAGCAGATCTTGAGCACGGTGCAATTCAAATCAACAGACTGCTAAAGGATCGACCCGAATTGGCTACGCTTATCTCAAAAGGAGATGGTGCATACGAATGGATACGGTTGAATTTCGCTGGTGAGTACACTGGATTTAGAATTTATTGGGAGAATTCGAAGCCATACATTGATGCCGACGGAGAAAATCGATTCGATGACTTCAACCACACAGGGGCGATTCGTGTAAAGAAACCAAGTATTTCTGATGCGCCTGGAAATGCCGAGATTCAATGTATGGCGGTAGTGTATGAGTTGATAAACATTCGCAATACACCTCGATTCACGGCGCTATGGAATGATGCATTAAATGGAAAACTGACGAGAAGTGAGTGGGTACGTGGTAACACACTACTTGAGTTTGAAGCTATTCATGAAACAAAGAATTTCTACAGCAAAATTTGGTTCCCACTCATGACGTCAAAGCATCTACGTGCAGATGAGCATCTATGGAGAGTCGAAGCAGCCGACACTTTCGATTCTTGGCTTCACACAAAGGATGCGGAGAAATTCATTCAGTATTGGAAATCATGTTATCCATCATAGCAATTGGCATAGGGAGAGTCCTCGCGGACTCCTCCCTGCCACACCACCGTACAAGGGGGTCCGCATACGGCGGTTCGGTGGATTAAGCGGTAATCAAGCATTTAAGGGTTGGCAGACCAAGAGATTGGAAGTACGCAACCGACAAGGCGCTATTGATTGGTGGGGTTCGACTCATTCGCCAAGGACCGTGCGCGCTGCTTCCGGCGCCTTCTCGGGCTTGTGTTATGGTCAGGCCCAGGGCTCGCAAGCGTTTGAGTCTTGTGTGCCACGCTTCCAGCGCTTCCATACAAGGCAGCGTAGTTTGCGTCTACAGCTGCATCCCTTGATGACTATGGACTTTGCGGTCACTTGCCCGCTCGTCCGAATGCGATTGCCTCATATCCGGTTTCTGTCCGTCAGCTCGCGGATTTGCACCACGCTTCTTTCAGACCTCGGCTCGCGGCTGTGTCCTTGCGCTTCGCTACACTTCATCGTCATTAGATTGTCAGTGGACTTTCACCTCCAAGTTGTTGAACATGCAACAGGAGAAAATATGGCTGCTTTTTGCGCTGATCTTCTTCGAGAGCAAAAGGAACAGAACAAAATGCATTGAGCTTGACCGAAAAATAGTTGGTGTGAAGACTTTAGATCAAGCGATGTTTCCTTGTTGTCCACTAATTTCCGAGGCGACGCCAATGCATGTAAAGAAAAAAATTGCAAACGAAACCGTCAGATTAGTGCTGCAGATCCGGCAGCACATCCGCTCGTCCGCAAGCGAAAACAGCGCCGATAGCCAGGCTGAACAATCCAGTAATCACACTGATGGCAACGAAGATTGATTTGAACTTTGCTGAATTGGCAAAGCCAGCGCAAGTTGCCAGAGCGACCGCTGTATTTGAAATTAGAAGACCGGAGATAAACGAAAGCAAAATCATGACGCCGAGAACATGTGTTGATGAGCCGCCGACAGCAGCAATCAGCAAAACTTGCGTACCCGTCTCGGCTCCAAAACCGTGAATCGCTCCCACCCCAAACGCTGTTGAAGCACTGTACTGACGAACCTTTGCAGCCTTATCGACTTCTTTGCCCGTTATCTTGGAGTAAAACCAATCCTGCGCCTTCTGAATTTTCGCCAGAAGAAACATCCAACGACTCTGCATAACAAAGTTGTTTCCAGCAGTTGCGCTTTTCGTTAGCGAATAAAAAATCCACAGCCCCAACAGCAAAAGCGTTACTCCGACCGCTCTTTCCATGAAAGGATCGATCCATTCGGGCAAAACCGCAGCAAACATCAGAGCCGCAATTCCGAGCAGCAAAACTATGATTGCGTGGCCCAGTGCGTAGCACCAAGACAGACGCAGAGCGTCATTTGGTTGAGACAACGAGATTGCGCCACTATCGACTTTGGTAGCATTAGCGGTACCAACAATGTCAGCGATGGCAGCAATATGATCCCAATCGATGCCATGCCGAACACCGAGAATGAGTGCGTTTCCTAATATAACTAGCGACCCTAATTCCATAAGTCTATTCCGGTTGCTCCAACTTCAGATCGACGAATAGTGCAGCGGCACCGCTGTCCCAAGTAGCGGAAAAGTTCTTCTGATCGTGTTCGTCAAGACCAAACTCTTGCAAAAAATCTGTTGCCGTCACCACCCGATCTCCAATTGCATTTCGCATTTTCAGCAGACGACCACCGCTTGCTTGGCTAAACACCGGCATGACGAGAAATCCACTGTCACGTTTCAAAAGAGCTATGGTCTCAATGCCACTGAAGAACTTGTTGTACAGCTCGTGATCGATGTACAAATTACCATTTTTAATTGAAATCGTCTGCGACATGCCAAATTTCCTTTTCAAATCCTCTGGCTTGAGGAAATCTTACTGACACGTTCTACTATTTTTTCAACGACTTTATCGGCGGACGCTTTTACAACTTCGCTCAGTTCAAGACCAAGTTCGAGCCTTTCAACCTCGATGAGAAAGACCTGTATGTCTTGCGGAAAATTTTCTTTATAGATTTGCTTGCCAGCATAAATAGCGTGATCCCAACGAAAATCGTGAAGCCCAAACGACGGTTGATGACAATTAGCCAGAGTTTCGCCGGGCACTTGAAAGATAGTGCCTGGGTCGGATCCGGATTTATTGGCATCGATGATTATTAGTGCGTCGCTGCCTCTAGCCTGAAACATCACGTCCATCCCGGCGGTGCCAGCGTCGAAGATTCGAACCCGTTCGGGATCAATCGAATTGGCTAGCTCCTTTTTTAATTGCTGTACTACGTAAACTCCAGCACCATCGTCGGATCTGTTGGAATTGCCGCAACCTATGATGCTCAGCATCTGCTACTCCACTTAACTAGGAATTTCCTGACGCCCAGAAGCATTTCGGGGCGCTCAGGACGAGTGGCACTCCACTACAATTTTAACTAAATGCGCCACAATCGGCACCACCAGTCTGGTTCAGCCGGCAGATCTATTTCAGGCAGATTGCACCATTTACGGTGATTCAAATAGTACATGCATTCCATGCATCGCATCTCTTCTATCGGGTGATTCAGGTAACCAGAGACGACCAACTTCTTTTCGACATCATCTTTTTTTATATGAGCCAACTCTCTGACAATTACATCAAACTGGAAATTATCCTCCGGAAATGGCTCCGTCATTGTTTTCAGACCACCATCCAGCATTTTTGCAATGCGGTCAAGAAGTTCTTTGTCAGATTCCTCTCTCATCTTACAACTCCTTCGTCTCCACCCTGCAGGAATAAGACGCCGACTATCTAATTAGCCGGCACCTGCAAGTGCTGTTGTGACGACGACACGCTACAAGCGCGAACTCAGGTTGTTTTGAAACGCGCTAACTCTTTGCCTGTTTTGGCATCATGAGCATGTACGGTACAAACCAGACATGAGTCATATGAGCGCGCCACCATGCCAACTTCAACTGGATCTGTCGGATCTTTGATCGGCGTTCCAACCAGAGCTTCTTCCATTGGACCACGCTCATTGGCTGAATTTCTCGGACCAACATTCCAAGTAGTTGGAGCGATGATCTGATAGTTCTTGATTTTGCCATCCTTAACGTCAATCCAGTGACAGAGCGCTCCGCGGATAGCTTCTGTTGCTCCCCATCCTTGGCCATCTTTTTCTTTCGGTTTGATGTACCAGGGATCGTTGAGTTTGAACTGGCGCAAGCAATGTTCGATTTTGCGATAAATCGCTTTCACTTCGTGCATTCTGGCAAAGTGACGCAATAGAACGCTTGCTCCGCCCATCTTCTTGTACATGTCGAGAACGAGGGGATCTTTGTACTGCCACTCTTCCATGTGGTTTCCGCCGTAGACCATTTGTCGTGCAAAAGGCCCAGCTTCCAACCGTCCGAAATCTTGGTGCGACACCGCAGTTGCCCACGAATACTTACCATTGAAATCAGGTGCATTCTTGGCGATTGGTGTTGTCACACGATCGAATGGATGCGTTGCTCCCTGCTCCTGATACCAGGCGTGCTCCATGTCTTCACGACAGAAACCTTGTTCCATCAATTTGTGGATATCTTTTTCTGCGTGGAAGGTGCCGCTCGGCATCCACATCGCTGCGTTTCGACCAGCGATAGTGGGCTTCTGGTACTTATCTTCATGTGGAAGGTAGCCCCAGGTGACATAGCGACCGCAACCAACTCCGAATTTGTCCAATCCACAGTCGAGGCCCATCTTCCAATACATGCCCAGGTCGGAATTTGCATGCTCAGGTTTTTCGTCTAACCAGACCATGAAGTCTTCATAGGTTTTGATCTCTTCGTATCTTTCCAGCGAGCAACCGAGCCAGATATTTTCAATCCAGTTCGTACGGAAGTGCTCGAGAATTCCCCAAGAGCGAGTTACGTCAGTTAGAGTCGGTGCGCACATCACACCACCTGGCACCATGTAACTGGAGTGCGGCCACTGCCCGCCGAAAAGCGCGTAGATCTCGACAGGTCTCGCTGATAGTGTCACTCCGATTTCGTAGTTAACTCCGGTGAATGGAGCATACCTGCGCACAGCTTCCTCGTAGAATTTGCTGTTCTTATAGTTTTTGTTCACCAGGTCAATCATGAACAAGGCATAGTGGTGGCGCGGCAAACTCTGCAAGCTCTCAGAGAGCTGACCGATGTTGCGAGCGAGAATGGCGTTGCGCGGAACTTCAGTCGCCCACGCAGTATCGAGAGCCCAGGAGGCGCAGGTCAAGTGAGAGGCTCCGCAGATACCACATGCTCTCGGTGTAACTACCAAACCAGCTTGCGGATCTTTGCCGCGCAGAATGATTTCGAATCCTCGAAACAACTCTGCCTGAGTCCATGCATTCACAACGACCCCGTCTTGAATATCGACGCGCACGTCAAGGTCGCCTTCGACACGTCCGACAGGAGAGATGTCTAGTGTTGTGGTCGTTCCGGCCATTGTTTAGTTCCTCGTTTTTTCGGCTCAGATCAAACTACGAACATGTCTTCTTCAGCCCACTTCGGCGTAGCAGCTTTGGCGGCGCCGGTGTACTTGATGTACGAACTCTTGTCGACACCTAGCGGCAATTCCTTTGGAACTCCCATCACCGTCTGTGTTTTGAAAACTGTTCCGGGCATCAGGTCATGGAATGGAAACTCTGGTTCTGTGCAACCAAGACACGGCATTCCTGCGCGAGTTTTTGATGATTGTCTATTCCAGAGGATTCTATTGCATGGTGAATGAGTCATCGGACCACGGCAACCGAGGTCGTAAAATAGACAACCATTTCGCTGCCCAAACTGAGTCGTGGAGACCTTGTAGGCAAAATGCATGTTACGCGTGCAACCAGTCTGCGTAAAGCTCTGGAAGAAGGTTTTTGGTCGCTGATATTCATCTAGCGTGAGATCGCCAGCTCGACCGGTTGCTACTGCAACCAAGATTTGGGTCACCCAGTCAGGATGCGCCGGACAGCCCGGAATGTTGATCACCGGCAGACCAGACTTAGCCTTGAATGTCTTCCCAAGAGCGCCACCAATGTTCTTCTTCAAAAACTGCAATCCAACTGAGTCTGTAGGGTTTGGAGCAGTCGCTGGAATGCCGCCCCACGTCGCGCAATCACCGATGGCGACAACGAAATCGGCTGCGGCAGAAAGTTCTTTCACCCATTCCTTCATCGGTCTGCCGGCAAAGCGATTCCAAGTCCCAGTGCCGTCTGGCGCATTCACGACTGTGCCTTCGAAGACAAAGATATCAAGTTTGATTTTGCCG
The DNA here is from genome assembly GCA_012965515.1 of Candidatus Melainabacteria bacterium. Classification (GTDB taxonomy): domain Bacteria; phylum Cyanobacteriota; class Vampirovibrionia; order Obscuribacterales; family Obscuribacteraceae; genus QKMZ01. The sequence continues at coordinate 25,284 of DTSE01000406.1, forward strand.
GAGACGCAATCTTTCAATATCTGCTGGAGGTCGTTTCCCAGCTCCATTCCCAGCGAGGGATGCCACAAAATGTTGATACCGAAGTCTGTGACTAAGTCACAGGCACTGGGCTCCTCTGCGTTCAGGAAAGACATCGTGTTCCCTGAGCAGGCCCCACCTTGTAGCCACAATAGGTTTGCCATGCGTGCTTCTCCTCGGTTCGTTCTTGCGACGAGATCGGTCCGTGAACCCTTGATCGGTAGGAATCTTCGGTCTTTACGATTCTAGTCGAACGAATGGACCGCTGTGTTGACTGCGCCATACGAATTAATAGGGGAAAACCAATAATTAATATGCGGCTAGCACCATATTTGCCAGCCAATAAGGTTGTAGCTCAATGGCTACAAACCCTCTCAAAATCCATGCCTAAACTTTCTCGACACTGGTTCTTACAGCTACTGCGCGCAGCGCCGAAATTCACGCACCCCGAACGCCACGGCTTCAAAAGCACGCTAGCCGCCTGTTGCAGACAGGCGTGTTTTAGTCTGCATCGTTGAAATGACGGATGGATGCTACTATAATCTATGTAGTAGGACTAAAGACTAGATCTGCGCTCTTATGTGCGGGGTTCGTCAGCGTCATGAGGGCAAGAAAGTGAGTCAACAGCTTTCGCACTATCACTATGAGCAAGCAATCGCCGCTCTAGATGACAGTGATGCGACTGTAATCGAGAAAGTCGAGATGCTTATGGAGATTGCAATGGGTTTGCAAACGCGACCCAAGCAACCCGAGCAATTGATAGAAGCAATATCTCTCTATCAACGCGCGCATGAACTGTGCCCCGAAGAAGAAAGTCTGTTATGTGCACGAATCAGAGCCAGAAAAGCCACCGCACTAAAAATGGTGCCAACCGATGACATCGGTTATCTCATACAGGCTCGCGATGAACTGGAAGCGGCGCTCGTCGTATTGATGTCGCAGGGATTGAAAGAAGAAATCGCTGAAGCTCAAATCAATCTTGGACTGATCCTCCAAAATCTCGTTCCGATGCATCGCGCCAAAATCACCGATGCGATCTCGCTCTATCAGCAAGCATTGCGCACATTCACAAAAGATATTTACCCCGCCGAATACGCAATAATCCACAATAATCTCGCTACTGCGTTCTTGTCGATACCTTCGACAGATGAAAAAGCAAAGATGCGGGAGGCACTGGCAGTGCAGTCTTTTGAAGCAGCGCTGGAGGTGATCACGCTGGAAGACAGCCCTAGTGAATATGCGATGCTGCAAAACAATCTCGGCAACGCCCTACAATACGTTTCGTCGAGTCACGCTGTCGAAAACAATCTGCGCGCGCTGGAAGCTTACGAAGAAGCGCTCAAAGTCAGAACCGAACAAACGACGCCACTGCCGTACGCAACGACAATTGCCAACAAAGCGAACTGCTTACGCAATTTGCCAGACGATGTCGAACATCCAGAAAAAGGAAATCAAGCCAGGTTGGTCAATGCGCGTCAACTTTATCGAGACGCCCAGCGAATCTTCACTGCTTATGGCGATCACGGAAAAGCAACGATGTTGGGTGAGGTTCTAACTGAAGTCGAACAAGAACTCGGTGATCTGCGTTCGCATCGTGGGCAGGATCAGTTTGGCACTTCGGCAGTCTAAATGAGGAGAACAACACGATGGATTTTGGTCAAAGTCTTATGTCAGGCGAAATCAACTTCGCAACTGGTGCAGTCTGGGTTTTAGCAGCTCTGGTTTTTAGTTCGGCCGCTGGTGCTTTAAGTGCGATGAAATTAGCAGGCAAAGACATCGGCAACGAGTTGGCACTGATGATGGGTAGTGCATTCGGACCTCTTGCTGCAGTTCCAAGCGTTTTGATCGGGCTAATAATTTTGAAATTCATATAGGAGACACGATATGTGGGATGCCTTTATTAATGCCTTGACTCTATTCATAAAAGGAAAACTGTTTCGCGATTTCAATGCAGTCGTCAAACAGACACTAATCGGTAACGCTGTGGGAGCCGTTCTATTGATTGTGTTGGCAAAAGTTGGATTGCCATTGTATGTAGTCGTTCCTTTGGTTGGTATTGTCGCCGGTGCACTACAACCATGGCTTTTCAAGGATCTTAAATACGCGTAGGTGCAGTTATGGCAGGCAACAACTCAGTTACAGCAGAAGTCACCCTAGAGAAATTACTAAAGGACATTGAGTCGCTCGAGTCAATCATTGCCGGCTGGGATGAGCATGAACGCATTACAATCACAGCCTTGAAACGTGCGATCGACGATCTGAACAAAGAAGCGATGGCACGGTTGATTCGCGGTTTGAAGAAGTCTCCCGAAGCCATGGCTGCCTTGAAAGAAGTGATCGGCGACGAGATCGTCTACTCGGTACTGCGACATCACGAATTGGTCAAGCCTTCATTGCAGGAACGAATTGAACAGGCACTAGATTCGGTGCGGCCAATGTTGCAAGGGCACGGTGGGAATGTTGAATTAGTATCGGTCGAACCTCCCTCTAAGGCGACTGTAAGATTGATTGGGGCATGCAGCGGCTGCCCGGCGTCCGAGCTCACTCTCAGCGAAGGCGTAGAAAAGGCGATCAAAGAACAGTGTCCCGAAATTACCGAAATTATCAAAGCTAAAGGAATTTGCACGACAGACACGCCCGTCAATTTTGTCAGCCCGTTCGCTCGCGGCATAGAGAAAAATTGGATCTTCGCCGCGAACTTCGATGAACTGCCTGAAAACGAGCTGGTCGTGCGTGAAGTTGGCGGTCAATCCGTTATTCTGGCAAAACTCGAAAACAATGTTGTTTGCTATCAAAACGCCTGCGCGCATCTCGGCATGCCGCTAGATATGAGTGAGCTGAAAGACGGAGTGCTCACCTGTTCTTATCATGCTTTCGAGTATCTAATAAAGAGCGGCGAATGCTTAACTGTGCCTGAAGTACAACTGCAAACCCACGCAGTGCGAGTCATAGCCAACAAGGTGGAGGTCAGTCTGTCGTGACGATCAAGCGAGTCAGCTTGAAAGTTTCACCGGAAGCTGCCTTGCGGATTTCATCTGCCCGACAGCCGTCTTGTCGAAGTTTGGTGCAACCTGAACCACTGGTGGTGCTGGGCAACCAGAGAATTCCTGAACTGATATCGTCGCCGATCACTGCCAGCCCAACCTCGTGCTTCGGACCGCGTGGAGCCTGTCTGACCAGTGACGATGGACCTCTTTGGATTTGCGACACTGGACATCATCGACTCCTGGGCTGGCATAGTCTGCCCACGGCAGATCAAACTCCAGCAGATTGGGTGATCGGACAGAAAGACTTCACAAGTGAAGGACGAAACGGCAAGATCGACATCGGACCAACCACGGTCAATGTCCCAACTGGAATATGCGCGATGGGAGAAGGCTTGGCTGTGGCTGATGCCTGGAATCATCGAGTATTGATCTGGCACAAAACACCGCAAGCAAGCAACGTAGCTGCGGACATCGTGCTTGGGCAGTCTGACTTCACCACAGGCATCGCGAACCGAGGCGCAGACCATCCAGGAGCTGAAACAATGCACTGGCCTTACGGTGTTCAGTATCATGACGGAAAACTACTCGTCTCTGATACCGGCAACAGAAGAGTGCTGATTTGGCACAAGCCAATAACAGAAAATGGGCAAAAAGCTGACTGTGTTCTAGGTCAAATGGATTTTTCTACTCGCGATGAAAATGCAGGCGCTGAGCCAAGCGCAATGAGCATGCGCTGGCCGCATGCGATAGTGTTTTGGAACGATCGCTTGTGCGTCACCGATGCGGGCAACAATCGAATTCTAGTTTGGCACGGGTGCCCAACTGAAAGCGGTTCTCCAGCACATGCAGTGCTCGGACAGTCAGACGCCACGCATGTAGACTTCAATCAAGCCTACTACTGGCCAAGATGCAACACACTGAACATGCCCTATGGCATCACTTCAAGAGATGATTGGCTAATCGTCGCAGACACAGCCAATTCACGCGTGCTGGCCTGGCGACAAAACGAACCGGGAGTCGAGGACACTGACGCCACCGCCTTGTTCGGTCAAACCGACTTTCACGAAAAGGGCGACAATCGCTGGATGCCCGCCGTCGCTGACAGCTTGTGCTGGCCTTACGGAGTGCAGTCCATCGGCGATATGCTCGTCATCTCTGACTCAGGAAATAATCGCGTCTCGGTTTGGAAGTTGGCAATATGAGCAGCCAAACACGAACCGAAAAGAAGCTATCAGCGTGGTCGATCAGAGTGCGCGGCACGGTTCAAGGTGTGGGCTTCCGACCAAACGTATTTCGGTTGGCGAAAGAACTGGGCATCAAAGGGCACGTGCTCAATGACGGTGAAGGGGTGTTAATAGAAGCCTGGTGTGATGAAGACAATCTGAAAAAATTCGTCCAAGCAGTTAGCGAGCAATCCCCAAAACTTGCGCACATAGAAAAAATCGAAACCAGCGCATTGAGCGAACAATGGCAGACGCACGGTCGCGGTGAACCAACCGATTTTGTTATCACACTGACTGAGACAAATCCAGTAGCGACAAATATTCCATCAGATGCGGCAACTTGCCCCGAATGCCTGGAAGATTCGTTCAGTCCATTCAGTCGGCGATTTCGATATCCATTTACCAATTGCACAAATTGCGGACCTCGCCTTTCCATCATCAAATCAATGCCTTACGACCGCCCAAGCACCAGCATGTCGTCTTTCTCGATGTGTGCCGATTGCCAAAAGGAATATGACGATCCCGATGATCGTCGATTCCATGCTCAACCGAACGCATGCCATGCCTGCGGACCGAAAGCCTGGATTGAGCGCGCCGATGGGCATGCAGTCTGCCTCGAGAGTATGAGTCAATTAGACCTCGTTGACGCCGCTGCCACATTGATTCAGCGTGGCGAGATTGTTGCGGTAAAAGGGATCGGCGGTTTTCATCTCGCTTGTGACGCAACAAATGAAGAGGCAGTGGCCAAATTGAGGGCGCGAAAAAACCGGTACGGAAAGCCGTTTGCCCTGATGGCGCGTGACATCTCAATCATCGAAGAGTACTGTCAGGTGAGCGGGCAAGAACTCGAGCAATTGAATTCGCATGTCGCACCGATAGTGGTGCTGGAGCGAAAAGAAAATGACCACGCAGATACGCGAGCGGCGATTGCAGCTTCAGTTGCACCAGGGCAGAATACCCTGGGATTCATGCTTCCTTACACGCCGCTTCACCACTTAATGCTCAAGCGTGTGAAGAAACCGATTGTACTCACTTCTGGCAACATCTCGCACGAACCACAGTGCATAAGCAACGAGAGCGCAAAATCTCAACTGGCTCAAATTGCCGATTACTTCCTGCTTCACGATCGCGAAATAGTCAACAGACTCGACGATTCAGTACTGCGAGTGGTGCGCAACAAACCAGTTTATCTCAGAAGAGCACGCGGTGCCGCACCAACACCGATACCACTTCCACCCGGTTTCGAGAATGCTCCAGACCTGCTTGCTATGGGCGGTGAGCTCAAGAATACATTCTGTCTACTGAAACACTCAAAGGCAATTGTCTCTCAACACATCGGTGATCTTGAAGACGCCAGAACTTACGCCGACTATCAATACAATCTGGAACTTTATAGAAATAGTTTCCAACACTGCGAATCTGGCATAGCCGTCGACCTGCATCCAGAGTATCTGTCCAGTAAGCTCGGACGTGCTCGCGCTCTAGACTCAGGACTGCCTCTAACCGAAATCCAGCACCACCATGCGCACATCGCATCGTGCATGGCCGACAACAACCATTCGCTTGATGCGGGTCCCGTACTCGGTGTGGCGCTTGATGGATTAGGATTCGGGTCTGATGGAACGTTCTGGGGCGGCGAATTCTTGCTTGCAGATTACACATCATTCGAGCGCCTTGGTACTTTCAAACCAGTGGCGTTAATCGGCGGCAATCAAGCAATGTACGAACCATGGCGCAACACGTACGCGCACATCATGGCGGAGATGGGCTGGGCAGCTTACAAAATGAACTTCGAGGAGCTCGAGCTGACAACCTTCTTCGAATCGAAACCGCTCCCAGCATTTGCCAGCATGCTTAAGTCAGGCATCAACGTGCCTCTAGCCTCTTCCTGCGGTAGACTGTTCGATGCGGTGGCAGCAGCGATTGGCATTTGTCGTGAGCACGCCAGCTATGAAGGGCAAGCAGCAATCGAGCTTGAAGCGATCGTCAACATGGACGTCCTGCTCAACGAAACGGAAGCGCTAGGTTATCCGTTTGCCGTGCCTCGGTTAGGAGGAAAGGGACTTCCATACATCGAACCACTGGCTGTCTGGCAAGCGTTGCTTGGGGATCTATACCTGAACACTGATGCTGGTATCATGGCAGCGCGCTTCCATAAAGGGTTGGCCAAAGCAATCGTGCACATGGTGCAGAAGCTCTGCACACGCGATCAAGAGATCTGGCTAAAGACAGTGGCGCTCTCAGGCGGGGTATTTCAAAACAAAATTTTGCAAGATCTCATTGTAGATAAGCTCACTGATCTCGGTTTTGAAGTACTAACTCACCATCAAGTGCCAGCCAACGATGGCGGTATTGCGCTAGGGCAAGCTGTAATCGGTGCGGCATCGCACATTCAGAAAAACAAGGAGCGGAGCCATGTGTCTTGGCATACCTGGTCAAATAGTTGAAATAGTCGACGCCCAGAAAAAGCTCGCAAAAGTTGATGTCTCTGGTGTCAAACGTCAGGTAAACATAGCCTGCATCGTCAACGAAGAGCATCCTGTGAATTCCTGCGTGGGCGACTGGGTGCTCGTTCACGTCGGCTTTGCCATGAGTCGAATCGATGAAGAGGAAGCAAGAAAAACTCTCGAATTGCTCATCGAACTGGGCGAGGCGCAGAAAGAAATCGACGCTATGAGGACTGGTGCACAATGACCGACACCAGCAAAAAATTGCAAGCCCTGTATCCTTTCCTGCACGGGAAAGAAAAAGAACCTGCAGCGCAAAGAGAAGCGTTGCTGGAATCAATTCGCCAGAAGGTGGCTCAGAGTGTAGCGGAGAAGCAATCATTCTTTGCCGACAACAGCGAAGCTCTCATAGAAGTTAGCACCGCAATCGCAAAAGTTTACCGAGAAAAACACCGTATGTTTTCGATGGGCAACGGTGGATCGAGCTGTGACGCTGCGCACTTTGCCGTAGAGTTTCAGCATCCTGTAACAGCTGGGCGACCAGCTCTTCCGTGCACGAGTTTGACAATGGATACAGCGATGATTAGTGCGGTCGCCAACGACGTCGGCGTCGACCACATTTTCAGCAGACAGATAGAAGCGCTTGGCCAGGAAGGCGATGGACTGATTGGATTTTCCACAAGCGGCAATTCAAAGAATCTGATCGACGCATTTCGGACAGCGAAGAAATTTGGCATCACCACAATCGGCATGGCGGGCGGCGATGGCGGTGCCATGCTTTCTTGTGGACAGCTCGATTTTTGCCTGGTCGCAAAGACTGATTCGATTCACCGAGTACAAGAAGTGCATGTGACAACTTATCACATCATTTGGGACCTCGTTCATACTCTCCTCGCTGACCACCGAGGCTTAACTGCTGCAGAGGACGACCATGAAATACGTAGATGAATTTCGGGATCCGGTTTTAGCAAAGTCATTGATCAAGCAAATCAACATACTTGTTGAACAGATCGACTTTGCCAAAGAACGCCCAATTCAGTTGATGGAATTCTGTGGCGGTCACACGCATACAATCTTTAGATACGGCATCGAGCAGCTGCTGCCAAAGTGCATCGAGCTAGTGCATGGACCTGGCTGCCCAGTCTGCGTCTTGCCAATGGGAAGAGTTGACGATTGCGTATCGCTGGCCGAACGACCAGAGGTAATTTTTACCACATTCGGTGACGCAATGCGCGTGCCTGGATCAAAGAAGAGTTTGCTGCAAGCAAAAGCCGATGGCGCAGATGTGCGCATGGTCTATTCGCCACTCGATGCGCTGCAACTTGCCCACAAATACAAAGACCGAGAGGTAATATTCTTCGCGCTCGGATTTGAAACAACTATGCCGAGTACTGCCCTTACAGTTCTTCAAGCCGAGGCGGATGGCTTGGAGAACTTCTCTCTGTTCTGCAACCACATCACCACTGTGCCCACAATCAAAGCAATTCTGGACTCACCCGGCATGCAGCTGGATGGCTTCGTTGCCCCAGGTCACGTCAGCATGGTAGTGGGCGAACAACCGTTCCACTTCGTCTGCGAAAAATACAAAAAGCCAATCGTAATTACGGGGTTCGAACCTCTAGATATTCTGCAATCGATCTGGTTGCTGATCAAACAGATCGCCGAAAAGCGCTGCATAGTTGAAAATCAGTACGCAAGAGTGGTTCAACCCGATGGAAACTTTCCAGGTCTTGACGCCATCAGTCGAGTCTTCGAGCTGCGCGAGTTCTTCGAATGGCGAGGTCTCGGTTCGATCGACCACTCAGGTGTGCGCATGAAAGACGATTATGCTAGATTCGATGCCGAACGAAAATTCCCTGTGCCAAATGTCCGAATCGCAGATCCGAAATCATGCCAATGCGGCGAAGTTTTGAAGGGAGTAATCAAACCCTGGCAGTGTAAAGTATTCGGCTCACAGTGCACTCCTGAGACGCCGATGGGAGCTTTGATGGTCTCCTCCGAAGGCGCATGCGCTGCCTACTACAACTTCGGAAATCTGCCTGAACTAATGGCTTTGAAAGCCGAGCGAGAAAAAGAGGAGGCTTTGTCGTGACAGCGTCCGTGCCGGGAATGAGGAAGCGAAGCGGTGTGCTGCGCGCTGAGACGATCAACATGTCTCATGGCGGCGGTGGCAAGGCGATGCGTGATCTGATCGAAGATGTTTTCATCGGGGCTTTCGATAACAATGAACTTTCGATGCTGGAAGATCAGGCTCGAATTGAACTGTCCACGCTCACGGCACTCGGCGACCGACTTGCACTGACTACGGATTCTTATGTTGTGGATCCGATCTTCTTTAACGGTGGCGACATTGGAAAACTGGCGGTCTGCGGCACAGTCAACGACTTAGCAGTCGGCGGTGCTGTTCCACTTTATTTGACTTGTGGAATGATTATCGAAGAAGGATTGAGCGTTGCGGACTTAAGAATAATTGTCGCATCCATGAAAGCAGCAGCAGATGCTGCGGGCGTCAAAATTGTCACAGGTGATACCAAAGTTGTGGATCGTGGCGCCGCGGACAAAGTCTTCATAAACACTGCTGGAGTAGGCGTCATCTCTAAAGCTCACAAAATTAGTGCTCACAACGCTAAGCCAGGCGATGTAGTGTTGATCAACGGTTACATCGGAGATCATGGCGCTGCCATTGTTGGAGCTCGCGGTGACCTGGCAATAGAGAATGACATTCAGAGCGACTGTCAGCCGCTAAACAAATTGATTCAAAGCTTGCTGCAAGCCTGCCCGAACGTTCACTGCATGAGAGACGCCACCAGAGGTGGTGTGGGCTCTGTATTGAATGAATTTGCCGTCAGCAGTGGTGTTTGCTTTAAGCTGAGAGAAACATCAATTCCAGTCCGCACCGAAGTGCGAGGAATGTGCGAGATTCTCGGGCTTGATCCTCTATATCTTGCCAACGAAGGCAAAGTCGTGGTCGTACTGCCCAAGGCAGATGCAGAAGCAGCTCTTGCAGCGATGAAATCGAATCAATACGGAGTGAACAGCGCAATCATCGGAGAGGTGACGGACGCTCCCACCGATACAGTAATTTTGCAAACGTCATTCGGCGGCGAAAGAATTGTCGACATGTTGGTTGGCGATCAACTTCCGAGGATTTGCTGATGCATGAACTCGGCATCACTGAGAACATTGTCGCAATAGTCTCTGAGAGAGCCGGCGAACAGAAGGTCTGCAGAGTAAAGCTCGAGATCGGCAAGTTGTCTGCGATCGTTCCGGATGCGGTACGGTTCTGTTTTGATATTTGCGCGAAAGACACCGTGCTAGAAGGTGCAGTCTTGGAAATCGACGAGATTGACGGACTGGGTAAATGCAACAGTTGCGGTAAAGAAATGCTACTATCGTTGTTGGCAGGCACATGTGAATGTGGTTGTAGAGACTTAAAATGTATCGCGGGTCAAGAGTTGCTAATCAAAGAAATGGAGGTGGTCTGATGTGTGCTACGTGCGGTTGTTCTGACGACGCCCAACCAAAGGTCGTAAATTTGCAAACGGGCCAATCCGTTTCGGTAGACAACAAACCGATGCCCGCCGATTATTCACACGATCACGGACATTTGCACGATCACGACCATGGGCACTCACATGATGACCACGACCCCGGACATAGCCACGATCACGATCATGGGCATCCATACGATCACGGACACTCACACGACCACGAAAGGAAAGCGTCGAAAACAATCTCTCTCGAAGAGCAAGTTCTGGCAAAGAATGACAAACTCGCCGAGCGCAATCGCGGCTGGTTTGATGGAGCTAACATTCTTGCACTGAACCTGGTTGCTTCGCCAGGTGCCGGTAAAACAGCTCTTCTTGAGCGCACTATCGCCGACCTGAAAAAGGAGTTCAACATTTCGGTTATCGAAGGCGATCAAGCAACTCTCAATGATGCAGAGCGAATACAAAAAACCGGCGCGAAAGTAGTTCAGATCAATACTGGCGCAGGCTGTCATCTGGATGCCGAGATGCTCGCTACCGGGCTCAAGCAACTGGATCCGCCACGCGATTCAATCGTCTTCATCGAAAATGTCGGTAATTTGGTTTGCCCTGCACTCTTCGATTTGGGCGAAAAATGCAAAGTCGCAATTCTTTCCATTACGGAGGGCGAAGACAAGCCTGTAAAGTATCCGCACATGTTCAGAGCTGCCGAAGTGATGATTCTTAACAAGATAGATCTATTGCCCCATCTAAGTTTTGATCTAGAGGCATGCAAGAAGTATGCACTCTCAGTCAATCCAAAACTTAAAATCATCGAACTCTCTGCCACCAAGGGTGATGGCTTAGAACTATGGTACGCCTGGGTCCGTCAATTAGTGCGTGCGAAAGTCTAGGCTCTTCATAAAGTTCGATCCACTCCTGTCCTTGCTCGCCCTATCAATCAGGGATTCCGCCGAAAGGCGGATTTTCTTTTTGCAGAGCCGAATTTGGCACATGAAAACTCCACAGAGGCGCGTTTTCCAGCCGGACTGTTAGAGTACCAAATACCAAATGGTTTTTAGTACACAGATGGACCAGGCGAAGTTTGGAAGTCTCAATTTGAAGGGACAAAGATTAGGTAGATGTGGAGGATGAAAGAATGTCGGCAATTCTTATACGAATTTTTGCCAGTGGCATTGTGTTCGGCGCAGATAAAAACGTAACAGTAGACGATGTTTGCGATGGTTCGGTTACGACCGCGAAGATATGCAAATCCAAGGACGGCAAGATTCTTATCGGCAATATCGGAGCTGCAAAACTTGGTGGCGCTTGGGCTTTAGAGGAAATCAAAGAAATTGTCGATTCTCACCAAGGTTCCCCTCTTTCTACAATCGCGAAAGAAGTACGTTCTGGCGTCTATCACCAAAGACTAGAAGATGACAAAAACAAAAAAATAACGCCCCAAATCGTGAACATAGCTGGGTATGAGGAACGAGACAATGTTCTTGTTCCAGAATGCTGGTATATCTCAAACTGTTATGAGTTAGACAAAGACGCGGTTTACAGAGACTATCGAGAAGAATTTGGTTGCTCCGATGAAGTTCGTATCAAAACGGAAGAAAAAGGCATTAAAGCATCTGTGCTACGTGAACGCTTGCTTGGGGTCAGTGGTGGCGGTTATATTGGCTTTCAGCATTCCATCGATCTAGCAAAATTCAATGATTTGATTCACTTTTCAAAAACTGCAATTGAAAACTTACCTAAGTCTGATCCGGAATTTATTCCTGTAACCCTTGAAGATCAGGCGAAATTCGTAGATTTGTCGCTTCAAATGTTTAGTTCTTACTTCAAAACTTATTATCCGGCAAACCAACAATTTGTCGGAGGTGGAATCGATATTGGAACCCTGCCATGGCCTTAAGGGCAACAAGGTCCAGAGCTGATTCACGTACTAGCCACATAAACACTAAAAGTTCCGCTAAGCCATATGACAACTTGACAAAACCCTAATTCTGTCAAGTTCTTGATAAAGCTCAGTCAGCGTCTCGGAATAGGACAATTTTTTTGGGCTGTTTTGTTTGACGAAAGCTTCTTTTGCAGAGATAGTGTCAATTTTCAGGCTGATTTCAGCACGCGCTCTGGCGTTATGTCGTAACGTCCAAAGGGATTCACGTGCATCCACAGAAGTGGGCTGACGAGGGCTAATTCATCGTCGGTGATAATGCGCCCTCTGTTCTTGAGACGTTCCAGAGCCGCCGGAAACTCGGAAATGTTCCACGCAACGATCGCATTATGGAGAATGGACAGGCAGCTAAAAGAGTGCTGCTGGTCAAGAAAGTCTCTTGATCTCAACGCACCTTGCTTGCCGAAGAAAAGAAATCTGTCCAAATCGTGAGAGCGCTCTCCCTTGTTTATTTCTTTTGTCTGAAGGCGCCGAAAGTCCTCATCATGCAGACAACGAAGTATGAGAATCGTTTTGTTTACTCGTCCGATTTCGCGCAGCCCTTGGTAGAGAGAATTTTGGCGTGCATAAGAACCTAGCTTTGTAAGAATGAGTGCGGCAGACACTTTTCGAGTATTGATGGATGCAATTAGTCTGACAATGTCATCCCACACCGCATGAATCAGATGTGTCTTGATCGTTCCTTTGATTATTGGATCAAGGTGATTATAACTGGGTCCGCGCTCGAATCGATAAAGCGTTTTGTCCTTGATGTCTTTGATCCTTGGTGCCATTTGATATCCCTGCATTGAAGCTGCAGCAAGAACTGTTTCAGTATAGCCGTGCGTGTCGGTAAAACAAATGGTGGGCTCCATTTCGGTCCCATGCGCTAAAAGCCCATCAAGGTCATAAGCAGCTTCTCTCAACCTGCAAGGCACTGGTTGCTGATGCAGCATCAACAAGTTGTCTGCCGTATGCGTGATCATTGTTATGCCACGATCACGCAACACGGCGCTGTAGTCGGTACGCAGCAAGTTTGATGGGGAATAAAATCGCATTCCGTCGGCGGAGCAGATCTCTCCGCTGCCGAAATTTTTGGTGATTGGAAGCTCAAAACCATAGTTAACAATGTCCACAGCCGCCGCTTTCAGACTTTCCGGCGTGAAAAACCAATCAGCGATCGAACTAATGTCAAAGTGCGAAATTCCCTTGGTCGCCGCGGCCATTCGATAAGGCCCAATGTTGCAGCCAATGGCAAGCAATCCGGCTATAGCATTGCTTTTGAGAGTCTCAATTGATTGCTTTGAATCTGGGGTTCGGGGATCAATGGAACGGAAAGTGGCGTTAAGCTCGCGATTCTGACTGGGTCAGGGCTTCCGGGATTAAAGAGATGTTGATATCGGCGACGTTCCTGAGAGGCCTGAAGTGGCCTTGTTTAACGGGCTCCGGCAAATTGAAATGGTAGCGTCCAAGGACGTTCAAGTTTCCATGCTGGAGCGGAGACAACCTCGCCGTGTCTTCTGGATTGAGAGTCCGCCCCGTTGCGCGGAGGTGACTCAATGTTCTGTCGAGATACATTGTGTTCCAGAGAATGGTGGCATTTACCACCAAACCTAAGGCCCCAAGCTGATCCTCCTGGCCTTCTCTGTACCTCTGTCGCAATTCCCCGCGTTGCCCATAGAAAATAGTTCGCGCCAATGCGTGCCTGCCTTCCTGACGATTGAGCTGTGTCAGAATGCGACGGCGATAAGAGTCGTCATCGATGTACGAGAGCAGATAAATTGTCTTGATTATCTTGCCGAGTTCGGTAAATGCCCGTGAAAGAGTAGATTGACGCTGGCTTGAGCGGAGTGTACGAATGAACTCAGACGCGCTCACCATCCCGGACTGAAGCGACCCGGCTACGCGCAAAAGATCGTCCCAATTCTGCGCAATTAGCTCTGTGTTTACCTGATGTCGGGAGAGTGAGTTGAATGCTCCATAATCAGCATCTGGGTCTATCCGCCAAAATCTGGTTTCACCAATATCAGCCAGCCGGGGGCTAAATTGATATCCCAAGAGCCAGAACAGTGCAAAGACAGTATCGGTGTAGCCGGCCGTATCGGTCATTATTTCCGTTGGACGCAGGGTAGTCTGCTGCTCCAGCAAGCCATCAAGAACGTACAGTGAGTCTCTAATCGTGCCCGGAATGACGATCCCATGAAATCCAGTGAATTGGTCACTAGAAAAGTTGTAATAGGTGACTCCACGGCCAATACCAAAATATTTCGGATTCGGGCCGGCATTAATTGTCTTGACCGGCACCACAAAACGCATCCCATCGGCCGATGCAACATCCCCGCCTCCCCATTCGTGGGCAAGCGGAATCTTAGTCTGGGCTTCTACTAGCCGAGCATTTGCTCTAGTTATTGTGTCAATTCTCAGATAGTTTTGTTTGATGTAAGACAGTCTGTCCCTGCTTAGAGCAGGTATACGAGGATTGATTAACGGTTCAAGACCTATGTTGCATGCCTCCGAAATCAAGACTGCGCAGATGCTGATTTCAAGATCGTCTACTCTCGAGTCCGTCTCACTCAGATGGCAAAATTCCTGAGCAAAGCCGGTTTTCGAGCTTATCTCCATTAGCATGTCTGTCAGATCGACCAGCGGCATCATGGAGCTCGTCTTGTCGCGGAGTTGGATCAAACTCTCAGACTCGCCCAGACTCTCCAAAGGAGTCACCACTAAAGCATCTTTGTCGCCCTGTTTCTCAATGCGGATGGCATTGTTTCGCGGCAGATTTTTACAGACTCTCAGATACGACTTGTGCAGATCTTTGCTGAGGCGACTGAGTTCTCCAATCGGCGACGGCTTTTTATTCAGACTACGGCATACTTGTTTTTTTGAAGAATCCCATTGTTCAGGTTGAAGCAGCTTGGCCCGGGGATCTGCCCATCTGACACTGTGATCCAAAAAAATGTCTCGGCTTCGCAGAGCATCGCGCAATTTTTCAAGAACACAAAATGTGTAAGCGCGGCGCTCGATCTGGCCTTCCTCATCATAGGAAATAAATCTCCAACCTTTAGTAATCACTGAGGTCGGAGCTAGGCTCATATCAGGCTTTTTCAACCCTTCTATCGATTTGAGAAAGTTTAAGGACTCTTGAACGGGCATGCCTGTATCAGTAGCTTGAAACTCCAAGGAATCAAGCAAAGTGGGCAGGAACCGTCGCACGGTTCGCCAGCGCTCCATCAGCTCTTGATGGAAATTGTCGTCAGGACGCCGCGCAATGGACCACACAGTTTTCAGCGCCGCTTCGATCTCCTCTACCGGCAGGACAGAGTAGATCTCGCCTCGCAAATCGGTGTCGCCAAGCTCGGGATCCAGAATAATCTCGCACACGCTGCAGAGGCGTAATGCTGCGGCATCGAGCTTCTTTAACGACTTGATCCTGTCTTTGGTCCCCACTTGAGCTGACTTTCTGAGCAGGTTGGCAATTAGGATTTCGAGCACATCGACAGCATCATCTTGTGCAGTTTCCTCAAGGCTGTGGGCGAATGCCAACAGAGTCGCCAGGCGCCTCTCGTTCGGCATCCGCTCGATTATTGATGCCTTGGAGTTACCGGCAAAACGAGCAAGCAACTTGATCCTGCCGGCGGGAAGATTGGACAAATCATATTTTCCAGCACCGAGCTTGCGGACTTCTTCCAGACGATCCAGGGCGGAAACGAGTGATGGTGCACTGACTGTGACCGGGCTGCGCCGCAACCGGTCTAACCGAGACTGCCGACCACCAGGCTCTATCAACAAGGCTCGGGGATAGCGAAGCTGTCACCAGGTGCAACGCCTTGGACAGGGCTCAAACGGTTACAGGATTGGTTTTTTTGGCTTCGAGGGTGGCGTAAACGCCCTGTATAAGCCAAAAGCGCTAAAGTTCCGACTTTTAAAGTGGTAACGGAAAGCAACGGTTTTTGAAAACGAACTTTGGGCGTTTCAGGGTTTGGGGTATTCTCTTTTTGCCATACAAGTTCCTACTCTGGTAGTTCTAGGAACTTAGGCTCAAAATCAACCCACCGAAAGAGAGTAGTCATGAAGCGCGATTGGGAAATCTCTGAATTGCAGGAATACTGGACACTTCAGACATCCGCGGCACGGCTCGTGAAAAACGGAACTGGTCAAAACAGGCTCGGGTTCTCACTTTTATTCAAGTCGGCCAGGTAGAACAATTATGCCACTACCAGTAGAATCAGCTTTGCCGAAATGAGCACACTTTTTCTCGGATTTTTTTGTGCAGTCTCAACGTGCTAATTTTTGCCGCCTCAGTAAAAGCTCCTATTGAAGCTGTTTCTACGAAATTATTTCGAGAAGATTGGCTATGGTAGTAACTTCCAGAAAAGCAAAGGGCTACGAAGCAGCTCGGAGATAGCGATTCGGGGCTTTTTTGTCATTGCCCCTGGTGACAGCTTCGCTATCTCCGACCCCAATAGAGTGTTCTCGCGCGTTATACAGCTTCCGCAACAGTTTCTGTTGTTTGGTGTCAAGCAGTTTCGGTCTGCCGCCTTTTCTTCCTCTGGCACGAGCAGCCTGTAGCCCGGCATGCGTGCGTTCTCGAATGAGGTTCGCCTCAAACTCAGATAGGGCTCCAAAAATGTGAAATATCAATCGACCGCCACTAGAAGTGGTATCAATTTTTTCCTGCAAGCTAGTGAATCCGACGCCTTTGCGCTCAAGAGCGTTCACCAGTTCGATCAGGTCTTTTAGCGAACGTCCTAATCTATCCAATCGCCAAACAGTGATTACATCGCCTTCTCTAGCCACTTCAATCGCCATTTGCAGACCAGGGCGAGAAGCTTTGGCACCGCTCATGCGATCCTCGTAGATCTTCTTGCAACCAGCGATAGAAAGTGCGTCATTCTGCAAATCAAGATTCTGGTCGTCGCTCGAAATGCGTGCGTAACCTATTTGCATTCTGAATCTTTCTAGTAAGGAAACTCGTGAACGAAAAGTATATCCTAAATCTGAAACTTTGAACGACTTTCTTTACTTGGAAACCGCCTGATTCGTGAGCACTGACACCGAGATCTAAAAAAAGGCAAAGAAACGTTCGTTTTCCTTACTCTGTAGTGGTCACCAGCACTGGTGTCACTTAAATTGCGCTAGTGTCAGTTAATTTGCGCTGGTGTCATTTAATTTGGGTTCGGTGTCAATCAATTTGAGTTCGGCACCACTTCCAGTGGCAGTTAATTCGAGAGAGAAAGTGCCGATGATGTCACGCCGAACGATTTATGATGTCACGCCGCTACACCTAATGCATGCAGTTGCATGACCAGGGCGTGCCTCAAATGCATGTTGTCTTCAACAACCAGGACGGGTACGGCTTCTTGGTGAGTCATTTTGGAACCTTTAGACCGGCGGGGTACTTTTCTGTTTGCTTGGATGGAGTGCTTCTGCGCTGAGCGAATATAATTAGCATCTCTTCTTGCAGGCCCAGAAATGCGTACCAAACAACTGCCTCTTATTTTGCTACTATGCCTGATCAGCTCGGCATTTGCAGCTTCAGCCGACGAGCAAAAAAACAAGTCGACCGAAATCATAAACAGCTCGCTCGGCGCAATCGGGCAATGCGTCGTGCTTACCGTGTCTTCGGCTGGCGCCAAAACCGAAGAATATCACGCAAAGATTCCTAACGATATGTATTCGCCCGATGGGGATAACACCGCGCTCGGTCTCATCGAGATCGGCAAGCGTGTCACTGATGGCATCAATAAGGCGAAAAAGCTGCAAGGTCCCACCACCATTACGATTCGGATAGAAACAAAAGTGCCCGACTCTCAACCATCTAGCAAATAATTGCGCGCAAAGTTTTGCCCTTTCGAAGCTGCTGACAAGTGCTATAACGGAATTGGAGACCCGCGATCAAGGTTACGCAGGTCCTCGCCTGGGCCTGATCGCACAGTTCAAAAAAGTCCGCTAGGCAAAGCCCTGACTAGTTTTAGTTGGGGCTTTCTGTTTTGTTTGCCGGTTCCTTTTTGAGAAAAACCGAGGCTCCAAGCCCTAGTAACATCCCTGCGATGACTAGTAAGAGCCCAGCCCTTACAAAGTCATATTCCATGGCTCCATTCCATATCGGCACGAGGACTGAATTAGAGACGTTTCTGAAGAGGTTGCTGATAGCGTCGTCTCCCCAAAAACCAGAACTATTGTTCGTTTCGATATGCGCTTTTTCATCCCAGTACCACGTCCAGGCGTCCTTTCGGACGGGCACCGGCTCGCCCATTCCGTTATAAACGGAAGTGTCACGGATCGGATATTCAGATGTTGTGGTACTAGCAGTGGTGCTGTCACCTTGACCGATTGCAGGCAAATTGACTGCAGTCAGAACGACCAGCAAACCTGCCACCAGAGCCACTTGCAGGGAGACCAAATTTTTCCAGCGTGTTTTAGACATCATTTTTGGCCTCACTTTTCTGTCTGCTTCGTTATATCTTCTATGGTTTGCTTGAATGAACCATCACCACTGGTTGACGGGACAAGAGGGCTGCTCAGCGGGCTTTGCAAGGTCGTTGGAAACGATGTCGAGCTATTCGATTTCAGAAAATCGCTCGCCTTTGTGCGAAGTGTCTGTGAATCGTCGTGAGCGGCGACAAAGGATCGAAATTGCTAGGCTTGTTGAGATTGTTTATCAATGGCGATTGGCTTCCCGACTGCTCGGAAGGCGGCGGCCCGACAGGTCCGAATGGCGTGCTATTTGTATTTTGGTTCTGATAGGGCGAGACTTGATAAGGCGGGACGTAGTTGTTATTGCTCGGCGCTGGGGTCGGTTGGGTGGATTGTTGAGGCGCGTGATCGCGCTCCCATTTCCAAGAGAAGTCATGCCACCAGACTTTCAGGCTTGTGCCAAGCCATCCAAACACGCTCAAAGCGATCCACGCTATGCCGATACAGGCAGAAAGCTTCCAGCGCAGACGCGCATCCTCTTGGGCTTTCATTTGGTCTTGCGCTTGCTTCTCTGTAAATTCCTGTTGTTGCTGCTGCTCCGCAGCTCTGCGCTGGCGCTCCTTTTCGGCAGCTTCCGCGGCCGCTGCTGCCTCTCTCTCCCTGGTGCGGCGTTCGGCGTCCGCGTCTTCTCGGTTCGTTTCCTGGGTAGTTTTGCGTTTGCCTGGCCCTGGTCCAGGGCTTGGTCCGGTCCGCGTTTCTCCCTGCGTAGCGCTTGCTGTATTTCTGCACGGGCAGGGGCCGGTTTCTTTGTGGTCCTGCTCAAAGTGCTTTTTCAAAACGTCTTTGGCATTGTTGATTTGTTTAAGCTCTTCTTCGGCTTCAGCCTTGCCGTCAGTGGTCGGAAACCTGTCTGGATGCCAGACCATAATGAGCCGCTTATGCCTGCGGATGATCTTTTCGAGCGGATCACCCGGCTTACAGCCGAGGACAACGTAGGCGTCTTGTAATTTTTGCGCTTCAGTCATGATCCAAACACCGCCTTCATTACATCGGCAAATAGTGCAAGAACCCCAAGGGCGCCTAGTCCTATCAGCCACCAGGGCGGCGCCGGCAGAGTGGTATCAGCAGGATTACCGGCATTACTTCCTGGTCCTAGAGCCACTTCTACGTCATTAACCAGTTCTCTGATTATTGAATCGCAGGCGCTAAAGTTCATGCCCTCGACTTTCGGGCGGAAGTCAAACTGCACAACAGTATTATCATTCGGCTCTTCTTTAAACTGCACGTCCAGTTCCAAAAGCCGTTGTACTCTTTGGGTTCGGTGCTGAATATTGCCAATGTTTGTGCCGTCAAACCCGCGCGATTCTTCCTCGGTAAAGCGCAGTGTGGCGGTCATTCGCTGGGCTATAGTGTCGGAAGTTGAGATGTGCCACTTGTCGCCGAAATTGTATGTTTTGTCATCAATAATCTGCCGGATTTTGGCATAAGCCTGCTTCAAAGAGCTTGAATAGCGCCTCGGCACCGGATGCAAAAAGTTATATCGATTGACTTCGCCGGTGTGAATAAACGGCCACGCTGCCCAGACAGCGGCTATAAGTCCTTCAGTCACGCCCGTTTTCGGCTGATGCAAAACCAATTCGCCGGTCACAGCTCCGACGAGAAAAAAGGCTATTAGACCCGCAATAATGCCGCCTATCATGACTTTCCAGCCTTTTGTATCATAGTACTTTTGCTCCTAGATGTATGAATCGGGCGAGTTATCGGGCTTCCTGAATGGCTTGCGCTCAACTTCTTCTTTCTCATTTTCTAGTTTCGGAGCGCGACCACGGTCAAAGCGCTGGTTGTTTCGCTGTTGCTTGCTGGTGCTCTTTTTGTTGTTATTCGGTTTTGGTCGTTCGGTCTTTTTGCCGTTCTGGTCTTGATCTTGCCCTTCATCGCGCGACTGGTCTCTTGCGGTGCGTCCGCGCTTGCGCACAAATTCACTTACTTCGTGCTTCTCACGAATAGGAGCGGGATAGCTGAGGGCATGGTCATAAGCAGTCGGCGAAGTAAGCGGAAGCCTCAAGGGCTTTACGTCGGCGGTGAAAACAATCACTTCCTTGTTTAAGCTAATAAGTTCGTCCGGAGTAATTAAATGCCGCCCCTGGATGATTTCCTGGACGCGCCCGCTATCGCTCACGGTGGCTTCCTCTATAGTGGTCCGGCCTATCGCCTCGCTTAAATCTCGCGCTTCCTGGAAGGTCTTTTGCTTGAAGTAAATTTGTGTCGCTGGCATGTCGATGATGATTTGAGCTTCGCGCTTGCTGTACACCTGCTCAAGCTGAAAATAGTTCTGAAAACCAAGCACTAAGCCGATTTTGTTCTTACGAATAATTGACAGCGTGTCACCAATCCCCGAGATCTTGCCAAAGTTGGTGAATTCATCCAGCAACATGGCAAGCGGATATTTCATCTGCTCGCGTATCTCGAGCACGTGGTCAAGCAAGAAATTGACCATCAGCGATCCAATTAGTTTGCTGTCTCTAGAGCGGCTTGGCACAGCCAGATAGAAGGTAAAGAGACGGTTTTTAAAAGCGTCCAGGTCGATGTCCGTCCTTTCTGTCAGCGTCACCATTTGGTCTGTCATCCAGGGATTCAGCTTTGTTATGAGGCCAGAGAAAACGCCGTACTTAAAATTGGTCTCGCCGGAAAGCCGCATCCAGCCTTCAAATTCCATTTGTGCAACTTCTGAAGGACTGCGGTACAGAATTTTTTGCAGCCGATCCGGTCCTTGCAAAAGTAGCCACCGCATCGCGCCGAAATGCCCAAACTGTGGCTCTGAAGCAGCTGCATGTAAAAGC
The DNA here is from genome assembly GCA_012965515.1 of Candidatus Melainabacteria bacterium. Classification (GTDB taxonomy): domain Bacteria; phylum Cyanobacteriota; class Vampirovibrionia; order Obscuribacterales; family Obscuribacteraceae; genus QKMZ01. The sequence continues at coordinate 46,625 of DTSE01000406.1, forward strand.
AGCGGTGTGAGCAAAAGTTTCTCTGAGTCGTTCCATGTCTTGCTGTCGCCGCGTTGCTCGGCTGGTTGACCGTTCATGATAATCAAGTCGGCAAGCCGCTCGGCGTATGCTGCTTTCTTTTCTTCCGGTGCATTTCGAATGGTGTCAATTGGATTTATTCGGTGAGAGCTCATGTCCGACGGATTGAAGCAAAAGATCTCGTGACCAGCCATTTTGCGCCATCCCGAGGTGAGCTTGTACAACTCGCCGTCTTCATAGCCGGGGGTTGCTTCGGTTACGATCATGCTCGTGCCAATCCGCTCTATGAGCTGAGGAAAGAAGAACCCCCGCGACTTTCCAACGCCCGTTCTCCCGCAGACAATTGCGTGAGCGTGGGTCCAGAACTCAGGCACCTGGATGTATTCGCTTGCTGCATTGCGCCCGATGATAAGTCTTTTGGGATCGGGCTTCGTTTGAAAATAGCCTTGCTGTCTCAGTTCTTCTTCGGTGCCCCACCTTGCCGCGCCGTGTATGGTGCTTGGTATACGCTGCGCCTTTGCCGCTTCCGCGCGTTCAGCGTCGCGCTGAAGCTCTAAAAATATTCGGTCAAGACGGCGCTGGCACTCGGCTTGACTCGCTCCGCCTTTGCGCTCTTCCAGCTCTGCATCAACAAACATCCCACCGGAGCTGGCGATTCTCCACCGAATTACCACCCGGTATTCATGACGCCACCAATCTTTGCCGACCTGCTCGTCCAGGCGCTCAGTTGCCAGGATCTGATCGAGTTGTTTGCTGGCCCTATTCACCTGATAGCCAAGCCGGTCCAGTACGTTAACCGCGAGGATCGGAAAGTCTTTGGCTTCGGTTTTAACGATGCCCGTGTCTCTGATGTGCACAGCCATTAGTATTGTCCCCACGGGTCATAGCGGTCCCAAGGTTCCTCTTTATCGCGCTCTTCTTGTTTGCGCTTTTTCTTTTCCTTTGCCTTGTCTCGGGCAGTCTGATTCTGGTCGAGAGCTTCGTCTATTTTTTCTATTGTCTCGCGGTCTTTCGCTTTGTGCTCTTCCGACCGCCCTGGCGTGTTGTGCTCCTGTAGTTTGTCGCGTTTTGCTGCGTCTAAAGCTTCGCGACCTTCTTTCAGATAATCCCGGCTGCGATCATCCAGTGGGATAGATTTCAAAATCTCTGCGGCGATCTGCCCCTCAAACATAACCAGCTTCACAAACGGATTGCCCATAAGCTTCGATAGCTCTGGTTCTATAACCCTGCCACCTTCTTGGGATTTGAGGTCTTCCATTGTTTTGCTGCGATAAAACTTTTTGTCGGTCAACGCCATTTGCTTTTCGATAACGCCTGCCCATCTTGCCCGGTCGGCATTCTCTATCCACTGCCTCAAGCGCTGGTAGTCCTCAATTGGCAGACGCTCAGCATCTTTGTCTCTCAAGTGCTGGGCAAGAGCGCTCAACTTCTCATACGGACTGCCTTTGCTGTATTTCTTGCCGCCATACTCAAAGTGGTCCTTTTGCTTTTCTGGCGCGTTTGGCTTGTCTTGGTCTTTCGCTTTTTCCCCTTTCTGCTCGGGATCACGCTCATTTTGCCGTTCTTTCTCTTTAATCCAGGCGACGAGCTTCTTGTATTCCGGCTTGTCTATTCGTTCATCGAGGTTATCCCAAAGATACTGATTCAGCTCCCGCAGCTCAGACAGCGAGTTTTGCTTACTCCAATCCTTTCCGGCGGCTTCAATTGTGTCTTGAAAGTATGGCTTCTCGGGCTCTGAGCCTGCCGTTTTGTCCCTGCTGTCTTTACTGCGCTCTTTTTCTGCCTGCTTCTCTTTCCACTTTGCGTAAGGCTCTAGCTGTTCCTGAACAATTTTTCTGTGCAGCCAGGGCAATTCCAAACCTTCCCGGATGCGCTCCTGACGCTCCGCTTCGCGGTCACGCTTTCTTGCTTCTATTCGTTCGCGCTCTTTTTTCTCACGCTCAACGCGCGCCCGCTCAAACTCTAGCGGGTGGGCTCTCTCTAAAAACTTGTCCCCATAGTCTTTGAGCTTGTCATAGTCTTTTTTGTCAATCCGCACGTCCTTGCCGTTTTTGTCCTTACCCAGGACGACCACATGGATGTGATGGTGGTCGGTGTTGTTATGCTCAACCCCAACCCACTGCAAATCCTGTCCCTTTTCCTCACCTAGCTTTTGCATCACCTCGCGCGTGAAAGCCTTCTTGTCTTCCGGGTTTATTTCAGGGGCGAGGGTCAGTTTGTGCACAACCACTTTGCTGTCCCGCATCTCCCGCACGGCTTTTCTGAGCCTTCGTGCACTTAGTTCGTCGTCACTTTCGCCAAAAAATTCCCGGCCGCCGTCGCCTCGATCTTCGCCTGGCCGGTGTTGGATGTACTTCAAATGAGCTAGCGCCCGCCCGACTGCTGCCGCCTTCGACGGTCGCCCGCCCTTCCGGCTCTGCCTGTCTCTGGCGGAAATATAGCTATGCTTGATGACTATCACTTGGTCAGAACCTTCTTCATAGCCTCAGCCAGCTCGGCCTCGTCACGCTCGACATGTTTGCGCTGATTCTGTTTGGCCTTAGAGCTGGCAGCCTCAAAAACTGCCACGGCGTTAGGGTCATCGGGCAGCACCATATACGAAAATTCGTATAGCGTTCCGATTTGTGCCCCTTGTCTGGCCAGCATCCGGCAAATTCGCTCGACGCCGCCATTAATCGCCTTGACGATCTGGTCGGTGGCATACCGGATCGCCTGAGCCACCTCTGAGTCCCTAGATTGATTTTTTATGTTCTCGTAGTTGTCCATGTACCAGCGGATAGCTTCACGGGCAACCTCGGTCTTTGTACGCCCCTGTAAGCGCGATAATTCGGCCAGTCTCACCCGGTCCTTTTCGTTCAGCCCTACGCTCGTCTCCTGGTACTGTTTTTTGGTTGCCATAGCCTTACCAACCCGTTAACCTATACAATATAAACAATAGCAAAATCGACCAAGGTCCGATACCGGATTTTCCCTAGCCCACCAAGACGCAAAGCGCTCGCATGGTGGGCTTTTTAGTGGGGCAACCGTCCCCACTGTATCTTGCCTTACCGAACGGTAAAGCCACCTCCCTCCGGTCGGACCGTCCGCTAAGGCTCCGCTTCGCTCCGAAAGCAGCCGAAAGGTTGCGCGTCAGTGCCTCTTCCGCGCGCTGCATCCGCAGCAAAAAACTACAGCAAAATTGTGACAAGGTTGCTCCGGACCGAAGGCAAATGACGTAGCGCTCAATCGCGCGAATCTCAAATTTTGCCGCGAAGCGGCTCCCAAACCATAAAAATCTGCCGCATGGGTGGGGCAATCGGGTTAATGGCGGCGACCACTGGAGATGACGGGAATCGAACCCGCACCCGAGAGGTCTGAATTCCCGGAGCCAACCATGGCGCATCCCCAGCGATCACCTCAAAATCGCAAGCAGCCACCAAGCCAGCTTGCGATACCATTCACCACGGGGATGCGCCGCCTCGGCTCCGGGACGATAGCCTATGCTGCGGGTTCGGTTCCCCGAGGTCTACATATCCGCCATTAACCCCTACCGCTAGACAGGGTGGGGGCGGCACGGGGTCTATCTCCCCATCAAACTACCTGCCGGACCCACTATAATGGCATGAGAGGTCTGAATTCTCGGCGGGGGTCGTCTGCGGTTGCGGGCGGCCCTTGTGTTTTATAGCCGAGGTCAAACTTCAAGCCCGGTATAATGGAGACGTCTGAGGTCTCGGAGCCTTTTTGCAGAGCCGTTCCCACGTGGGGCGGCTTTTGCCTTTTGCACCGTCACTCCCAACGAGGCGGCGGTGGTCCAGGTCCCCTGTTATCGTTCTTCGGCGGAAGCGGTCCCGGCTTCGGCAATTTGAGCAGTCCGCCCCCGAGCTTGAGGACGGCACCGCAAGCAGACAGAACCAGGCGGACGACCAGGGCGATTAGTCTGTTCAGTATGCCGGTCGCCGGTCTAAGAACATTCGAAGCACGACCGCCGGCCATGAGGCAGAAGGCGATTAAAATCACGACGAGAAGACCGAGCGAATAGAGTAAATCCATCAGAAATATTTCCCCCTTCGGGGCTTACGGATGCGCTTTGGTTTCTTCAGCAGAATTCGAATTCCGTCCTCTCCCAAATCCCAGACTTTGAACAGTAATCGCGTGATATTTCGAAGCACGGAAAGCAGAAAGTAATTGCTTTTACCAAGCAATCCAAAAAATCCTACAATGAAAAAAATGCAGAATAGGTGCCAGATATCGTCGTCCATGTCGCAAGCCTGCGCCTGAATTCACTTTCTATCTTCGCTCTTTTCAGGTAGAGAATCCAGTTAAGTAGCTTGCTTGACGAAACCGGCTCGGGGCGGCGGGCGGGTAGCCACTGCCCATAGGGCAGCAAACCAAAACAAGTCTAAGGGCGAAAAGCCCTTGGGGGAGCCTTACGGCTCCCAGGCTCCTGAATCTCGCATCTGGTCGCAATAGACTTCATACATGTCTTGTTCGGCCATGTCATGGATGAATTGCGAGTGCATATCATCGACTCTTCTAAAGCTGGCTCTATCAGCGGTTCTCAGATTGCCAACACCGCGCGAGATTGTAATCACAGCGCTTGCAGGAACTTTGACATTGAACAAAAGCGAAAGCATTGCGTGATATCTCATTGTCTAAACCCTCATGTTCCGGCGCCTTCACCGGCTTCCCCCTGGAATACCGCCCAAAGTTTTGCTGTCAGGACTGGCGCAGCCACCCGCCAGGGCTTGGTCTTGATGGCAAAAGTTTTGGTGGTACCTTCAAGAAAGCCGGGGAGGTGCCCCATCACATAGCGCAGTCCGGCGCAGCCGGGCGAAGCGGTATAGGCGACGTTCTAGCGCTCTATAATGTGGTCAACAGACATCGAGCACAGGAGGAAAAACAAGCTATGAATGAAGTTGTTTTTTCGCTCTGTTTCACAAATTCAGAGCTGCCGGAGCTGGAAGAACGAAATTTTTTCAACGAGCAAATCAATCAAATCAAGCAGCTATCAGCCTGCCGGGTGCAGCTATGCAATCTCGACGGAGACACGCCATTTGAAAAGGCGCCCCCTGTCATAAAAACTCCATATGTGGTCGTGGATGGCGTCTCAAAAGGCGGAACGTTCCATGTCTTAAAAGGCTCGTTCGATGAGCTTTTTGACGAAATGGACAAATATTTAGCTGATGCTAAAGAATGGAGCAGCCGCGACTAGACCCGCACACAGAGCGGCTATAGCTTCGGTTCGACGAAGTAGTAAGCACCATTTCCGCACTTGGAACACTCGTTCCACCAGGCAAATTCGGCTTGTGTCATGCGGTCGTGCTCCGCGCCCTCGCTTGGTGCGCAATCCAAGCAATAGAATTTTGAATTGCTTAAATGGACGCCAAAATATTTGGCGATCATCGTCAAAGCCTCGTGCATCTCGACATTTGCTTTCTCGGCAGTGAGAACAATTGCATTACCTTTCAGCGCGTCTTTCGTTTCGTTGTGCAAGTTGATGATGCTTTTGCACTTGTAGACGTGGCTAATAAGCGCACTTAGCACTAATGAACGCTCGCTATCTTCAGTGATTTTTAAATCGGGCATCCGGCGCCCCTCCTAAATTTAAGGTGCTGTCCATGGGTCGATAACGGGCACCCCAAGAGCTTGAAACGGTGCAACGTCGCGCGTTGCCACGCTGAAATTATGCACACTGGCGATAGCGCCAATTTGCCCATCCGGCATCGAGATTGCTTTGCCTTGGGCTCGCGCGGCGCTAACTAACTGGCTGTAAGCCATTGCCGCGCCTTCATCGAATGGCAGAATTCTTGTGTCAAACAGCCGCGTTATGAGCGAATCAAGCGCGGCGCTGATGGTAGATTTCCGCTTGCCGTCAGGCATTATTGCAATACCGATCAGAAGTTCTGCCAAGCTGGTCGCGGATAGAAACAGCGTTTCAACAGACTGTTGATCGAGCCATGCAATGACAGCCGGGTCCCTGCCAGGCTTTAAAGCTTCGGAAACTACGTTTGTATCGAGGACAATCATTCAAAACTCGCTATGCGTGGGGGCTCCTGCTCGCGCTCGATCTTCAGGTCATCCAATTTGTACTTATCGCCGAACGCCGCCAGCTCAGAGCCGACCTTGATCCGCTCCTTCGGTCTTACTGCCGTTTCCAAAATTTCTCGCACTTCCGCTTCGGTGCTGCGCCCATTCTGGGCAGCTCTCACACGTAGCGCCCGGTGTGTCTCTTCAGGTAGATTTCTAACCGTTATTGATGCCATGATTGCACCTCTCTAGAATCGATTGCACTGCAAGCAATGATATCACAAATTGATATCTGACAGCAAGGCGCAAATAGGCGCCCGCTTGGTTCTTCGGCGCGGCTTTAAGATTGGTGCGGGGTATCAATGGTCAGCAAAAACAATTGATACCCCGCTCTAGTCATTATTTCAGACCGGCGCGGCCCTGGCTGGCCTGTTTGTTATTTCACAAACGTACAGAGTAGAACAAAACAGATAACACCCGATTTTCCAGCGGGCGCCGTCTGTCAGGCGATGAGCGAATCAGGACACCGGCCACAAGTGCGGCCGTGTTTCTCTCAGGCTGCATGAGCCATTTGAGCTGACGATCAAGTGATCGATAACCGAGACGCCTAACAGCTTGCCAGCTTTGATAAGGGTTTCAGTAGTTTCGATGTCTTCAGGGCTGGGGCTTAGCGATCCGGCTGGATGGTTGTGAGCCACGATGATGGCGTAAGAATTGGCGAGCAGCGCCGCCTTAAAAACTTCGCGCGGGTGAACGAGAGACGCGCTAACCGTGCCGTGAGAGACGATGTGATAGCCAATAACCTGATTCTTTGCGTCCAGGTGAAAAGCTACAAAGTGCTCTTCCGAGTAGTGTTTGAGCGGTTCAACAAACTTGTCCAGGTCGTCAGGGCAACCAATCGGAACGGGCTTAGCGCCCGGCTCTTTGATAAGCGCAAGCCGCATTTCAGGCACGATGTATTTTAGATGCTTCTTCAGGGTCCGGCTGTTCATGCTGTTTTCCTCCAATTTAGCTAGGTGCAGGGCTGCGCAGCGCACCCCATGCAGCACATGCCGGTAAGCCCCCAGCCATGGGACCCGGTGTCAATGCCTCCGACCGCAGGGAGGACCGAAGGCTCGGGCATTGATACCGGGTGGCGGGGGCTAGGCTGATGTGCCGGGCATGGAAGGAAGCGAGCAAGCCCGTGTATCCCGCTAGGTCTGGAAAAAATTTGCCTGCGGGGCAGGCTCCGGCAGTGGTCCAGGTTTTGCAGTGGCGCCAGAACTTAGAAAAAATGGGCAAAAAAACAACCAGGGAATTCCACCTTTCCTAAATCGGTAGCTTTGCCCAATGATGTTGTAAGAAAATCCAATCCATCACCCCGCCGTCTGTTTCAGCCTTCGAGGTTTATTTATGAAGAAATCAAATAGCCGCAAGCAATCACAAAAGATCGACCGCGAAGCAGTCGAAAACGCCATGCTTGACACAATGCGGCTAAGAGCGGCATTGCTTATGGCATGCACTGAGCTATGCAACGGCGACCCACTGGAAGGCTGGGGACTGGCTGAAGAGTTCTATGACCAGGCGCCGGCCCTGATAGCGAACTTGACCGAAACAGGACAAAAGCAATTGCCTTGCGGTCCGGCGCAAGTGCTACAATTTCCCACCAAGCCAGATTCACAGCTTTAGTGGCTGGAATTAGGATAATGAAATAAAGGCGGGGGCGTGAGCCCCCGCCTTTATTTCAGGCTTTGACTGCAGCCAGCTTTTTCTTCGGTTCAGATTTAGATTCTTCAGAAGAATCGGCTTTGGGCTTAGGTCCACAAAGGTGAAAGTGAGTCAGTTTCACGACTGGCTTGGACATTTGAACGGTGACGCCATCGACTTCTTTGGGATAGGTGTTGATCGCTAACTTGCCGAAGATGACCACTTCACGACCACTGGTTATTGTCTGGAGAACCCGGTCGCCCAAGCCGTTCCAGGCATCGACATCAACCCACATTGTTTTTTCTTCGTCAGAATTAGGTGTGTATTCTTTCACCGCAACCGAGAACTTTACGACTCGATTGTGATTGTCACCGAAGGTCTTGGAGACTGGGTCTTTGCCGACATGTCCGATTAAGGTGATTTGGTTGTTCATAGAAGTTGCACCTCCGTGCGTGTGTTAGGTGCCACCAAAAAGACGCGGCTTTTCACTGCCCAAAGGTCGCGTAGCGCCCCACAGGGGTTGCCTTTGGAAGCGGTGCAAAGTTGTGTCAGTGTTCGCACCGTTGAATCACGTATGGAGGTCGCAAAGGCATGAACAACCAAATACCAAAACGGCGAGAAGGCATGAAACCAGCTCCCTGACAGTGACATCTACGAATCGTTAAACGCTTAGCGGTGAAAGTCCTTCCTGAACTGACGAAGGAAAAACACATTGATATCGATGTTTGGGCGCATTAATAGCTAGGTTTCACAAGACAAGCCCAAGAGACGACGACAACAACTAAGCAGGTTAGCGATTGAATGTCCTCATAGAGTCGATGCTGACGGACAGTCCAAGCCATTCTTGAACAGCCACCGAACACAATACGTAAACCACACAGCCGCATCGCTGGTTGAATCAAAACCCAGAAGAAAGCGGATTCAAAGCCTGTAATGGTAGTGGAAGCCTCACACAGCCGTCCTTTGCCATGCTAATTACACTCAGGAAAGTTTCAGATCCCGTTGCCATAATCTAGCCAAAAGTTCTCACTAGAGTTGTTTCAGTGAGCAAGGCGAGCGGAAAATGGCAAGAATAGAAGACTTACAGAACCGCGAATCACAAGGGATCGAGGGAAGAAACGCCCTTATGCTCTCGCAGTCCGTTCAAAATTTGTTTGAGGCAACATCTGGTTTCAGTAACCAAAACGCGTTGCCAGAACTATTAGATTTTGGGACAGACCGACGGTAAGGATCCTGGACAAAACCCTTATGGCTTCTTGTCAACCGCGCACAGACAAGATTCTGCGCTGACT
>DTSE01000407.1:0-989 GCA_012965515.1 Candidatus Melainabacteria bacterium
GCAACGCGCCCCCCACGCTCAGTCCGCGTCGTTGAGAGACCAGTCGTAGTCTTTGTAGACGACTTTGTAAGCTCGATAGTCTTCGTCAGATTTGAATCGCTCCTGCACTTCCTTCGGACTGCGAGAGACGATGTACCGCAGCACTACTTCATCGTCTTTAGGCGGTGGAAAGGGCATCGTCTTAAATCCGACAGCATTCAAAAAATCGAGTGGAAACCAGGAAAAGAGTTTTGAAACTCGAACCACTTTCTCTTTGTGATCGAAATCGACGTTCTGTGGATCGAGAATAAACTTCTGAGTTTGCGCATCCAGTGAGGCGTCCAGAGTTTTTCCAACATATGCTTCCTTATTCATTTTCGCGCAGCCTTTTGCCGCACAAACAACCGCAAAGTGAATTCGCGGATCGTGCAGACGCCTGCTGATGTTGTGCTCGATCTCGTTGAGATTGACACGGCGACCGGCAACAACAAAGTAAAACTCGTCCCAAGCGTCAGGGATTTGTCTGAAGCTATTTTTTGGATAATACGTTTCCGTACCGTTAATCGGATAGTGATCGAGAACCACCTTTACGGTAAAGGCGTTGTAGGCGTTGATCCAGAGCGCCTTCTTGTCCTCCTTGGAGAGTTTCTCGTACTCATCCTGGGTGATATCGGCAAGCGATTTGAGATATTGGTCGAGGCGTTCGGGATGCTGTTTCCACTGCTTGTAATGAACCAGATCCTTCTCGACATACTCTTTCAAATCCTCGGTAAAGAGTGTGTGATTGAGATCCACTGCAGCCTGCGCTGGAATGAAACTGGCGAGGAAACCCGCTGCGAGCAATGTCGCGCCGATGCCGCGAAGCGTATATGTGATGCTGCGAACGCCGCGAAGCGTAGGGGCGATGCCATGAACGCCGCGAAGCGTATATGCGATGCTGCGAACGCCGCGAAGCGTAGGGGCGATGCCATGAACGCCGCGAAGCGTATATGCGATGCTGCGAACGCCGC
>DTSE01000407.1:999-2233 GCA_012965515.1 Candidatus Melainabacteria bacterium
ATCGCCCGGTCCGAACTTAGCCAATCGCTAACCACGACGCCTGAAGCCACCCCGTTAAAACTTTTCGCGATACCAAACAGTTTCACTTACCCCTCACATTCGCTTCACTTTACCCTATCTATGAGCTTGCCGAGATCTTCCGGTTGGTATGCCGGTGAAGAACAGCGGTTTCCAGCGCACAAAAATGCCGCAGGCTTTCCAAGATCCGGGAAATCGACATCCAAATTAGGCAGAGTGCCTTCGCTCTTATCAAGCCAGTCTATGCGCCGGTAGATGAGAGGCGACTTGACTGCTGCGAAGAATAGTTCTCTTGCTTGCGGATCCGATTTCTTTCCAACAACTGTTATGTGCGCAGGCGCGTGAGCCATCTCGTGATCTGCAATCAGAGTGCCGGCGACCAAAATCCGGCGTTTGGCGACAATTTCCGGAGTAGACAGATACCGCATCGCGGACTCGGCCATTTGCTTGTACTTTTCTTCTCCGGTGTACTGATTGAGCAAGTTCGCAAAACGGCATATTGACTGGTTTTCCTCAAGCAGCGGCTCTGGCGCTGCAATTGAATTAGATTTCGCTTCAGCAGTGAGAAAACCAGCAGACAATTTCTCCTTGCCGCCTTCTCTATTCTCAAAGTGTTGGGCAATAAAGTCAGCTGCTTGCGTGGCGCGTTTCAACCACTGCTGATCGCCTGTCGCTTGATAGAGCGAAAGAAACGCCCGCCCCATGGACAGCGAGTCGCCGAGGTAAGGTCCGCCTTTGTCATTTTCATCGTGACGGAAGCCACCACCTTCGACTGAGCGATTGGAGATGATCCACTGCGCGGCTTTCTCAGCTTGTTTCAAATATTCCTGATCGCCGGTCGCCATGTACAAATAGGCGATGGCATTGATCGCCCAGCCGTTCTCGCGAGCGTAGATGTGTTTGTCAATGCGCGGTATGCCTTTGGCTCTGCGTTCTTTGTCATTGAGAGCAAAGTATTCAGCCGAGTGCTCGCCTGGTTTCAAGTCAGCATCCTGACTGGTGTAGAACACGCCATCCGGGCTAAGCATAAAGTTTTTCAGGTAGCTCTCTATCGACTTGGCGCTGTCAATGTACTTTTGATCTTTGAGAACCATTCCTGCGACTGCATACAAACGCAAGCATTCCGCCTGGGTTTCCATAATCTTTTCGAAGGAAGTGCAGGAGCGATTCAAATCTGACGAAGACTATCGAGCTTACAAAGTCGTCTACAAAGACT
>DTSE01000408.1 GCA_012965515.1 Candidatus Melainabacteria bacterium
ATCGTTCGATCGAAGCGACGCTTGAAGATCTGGGCAAATTAAAAGACAAGCAAATTCTCGTCGTCGCCACAGGTTGCGAAGGCGACCCCATGGAAGTAATGCGAGAGCTATCTTCCGGTCGCAATGAAGATCTCACAGTCAAAGAAGGCGACACTGTCATCTACAGCGCCGACATAATTCCTGGACGAGTACGCCAGATGTCGGTGATACTCGATCAATTCCTCTCTCGCGGTGTGCAAGTTGTTTACGGCAAGCACGAAGGCGTGCATATGCCAAAACATGCCAGTCGAGAAGAATTGAAACTGATGCTATCAATAACTAAGCCTCGATACTTTGTGCCGGCCATTGGCGAAGGCCGACATATCATGCACCATGCACAGCTAGCTATGGATTGGGGCATTGCACAAGCGAATGTTTTCCCTCTCAAGAATGGCGAAATATTGGAGATCGACAATGGCGTTGCATCGATGATTGGAACTATCGAAGCGCAAGCAGTTCTCTTCAATCGCGATCAAGGCGAGCGCGTCACCACTTTCTCCGTTAACGAAAGGCGCTCATTGAGCCTCGAAGGAGTTGTTACTGTGTCGCTTGTGGTAAACACTGTCGGTGAACTTTTGAGTGGTCCGACCATTGAATCAGGTGCCTCCGGGTTCTTGCTCTCTAGAGAATGGGAAGAGATGCAGGATGAATTGAAAGGCAATATCCATGAGCTTATTGCTCGCGCAAGAAAAGATGCGCCACCGATCGATGTTGCGCAATTGCGTTCGCAAATTCGAGACTCAGTGTCAAAGTCACTGAGAGCTAAATTACAAGCGAAACCGACCGTGCAAGTGATAATACACGAGTTGAGCAAAACGACCTAGCTTACCAGGTTCCTTCAATCACCAGTGCGTTGGTTTGTGTTAGTTGCACTGTCGTGCGTTCTCCGGCTGAAATCGTGATTGGCATTTGCCAATAGAATTTCAAGTTGGCTGTTTTGTGAGCTGCCACCACATACCAGGTTCCGGGAACAACAGTTGCTTCACCGGAAAGCAGTTTCGTGCTGCCGCGCTTCAAATTGATTTCGATTGGTGCCAAGCCTTTCTGCGTTGCTTCATTCTCCAGATCGACACCGTTTTCCTCGAAATCTCTCACTGCAGATTGATACCTGACCTTGCGGTCGGCTTCGATATCGTTGATGCGCTTTATTTCAGCTTGGACATAAGGGACCATTTTATGGGTCCAGGGATACATCGTGATGATGTTGGTAGGCGGGCGCGTGCCGCTTTTTTCGGTCGCCGCTTTCAAAATGTATTTCCAACGCCATCCGGCGGGCGGAAAGAGTTTTGAGTCGGAGGCTCTCTGGCTGTAACCCAGATTCAGCAGTTGTTGCCGAATTGACTTCGGCTTGTCATCGATTTTAGGGATGATCCTGACCAGTTTTGGTGGTCTGGGCGGATAGGGGTAGAGCGTAATCATGCTGCTCGGGCGCACCTGGTGTGGCACTGAAATACGCACACGCAATTGCGCTTCGCCTTCCGGCAGAGCGACATTCATGTCTTGACTACCATCATCTAGAGGCGGCTCGTCTTCTCCATCGATGCTCTGCTGAACAGCCGGTGATGCAGACGCCGCCTTAGCGGTCCCGGCAGGCGAGGCGGTTCTCTGTGACGTGTTCTGGCTGATGGACGCGACGGTATCGCTAGACCCTGCCGCCGGAGCCGTTTGTGCCTGTGCAATCGAGCAGAAGGCAACAGCCATGACCAGTGCCTGGAGAATTCCAATACCCTGCAACGACCAGTCTTTTTGAAATTTGGACAAAGAAATCATAGCTCCGTCAAGATAGGTTGCCATTGTAGAACTTGATTTCCTTAAGTGGATTGAGCGCATATCATGTTTTTTGCTTACGGATTCGGCAAGCTTACGTGTGGAGCGCCTTAAGGAAGTTCGGTCTGGTCCGAATTCTATGCAACAAGCAAATTCACACAGCGGAAAACATTTGAAGGCCGGCAGCCTCCTACTCATTGCCCTTGGCTCCTTTTTGACCCTTTTTGCATTCTCTTTCACGTCAGCTACAACAGACAAAGCATTCAAACGCGGCGACGATCGCCTGATGCAAATGTTCGACTCAGGCGTGTATCTGAATACCGCAAGAACGATCTTGAGCATTCGAGACGAAGCAGGAACGCATGAAACTAGCGAAAACAGTCGCGCAAAGTTAAAACAGCTTGCTCAAATGCTCATGCTCGACG
>DTSE01000409.1 GCA_012965515.1 Candidatus Melainabacteria bacterium
GTTGAATTGCAAGAGTTTGAGAGAGAATTAGTCAATCACCGTCTGCCCGGCGAAGAGATTGCTGAGCGTTACATTCAAGCTCTTTTGCAGCGAAAGAAGGACGGTTCAGCTGAGATTTTCGTTGCCGAAGTCGACGGTAAAGCGGTCGGATTTCTGAGTGTACTTCTAAGCGAAAAGCTTGATGCTGATTTGAACGAGCCCATCGAACTTGCTTACTTGTCCGACATTGTGATCTTGAAGGATTACCGCAAGGGCGGAATTGGTGAATCGCTGGTTAAAAGAGCCGAGAAGTATGCCATTTCCAAAAACGCTATGTACCTTTCCGCCAATGTTTTGGCGAACAATAAAGGTGGTCGTGCTCTCTACGGAAAATCCGGGTTCAACGAATATGAGCTACTAATGCTCAAGAAGTTGCCGACTAAATAGCTTATATTCTCAAAAGACGGAAATATTCCTGCAAATCCATTCTGGAAATGCCGGCATTTTCTGGTGCCCAGTGTTCGTCATACGCTTTTGAGATTGCTTCGATATTGCGCATCAGAAAGATAAGAAAGGACTTTTCGCGCCAGCCTGTTAGATCTTCGGTCGCAGCATTCTGCAATTCCTGCCGGCTGAGAAATCCGTCACCGTCCTGGTCGATTGTGTCGAAAGTTTTCAAAGCAAATTCGTGGATGTCCTGAAATGTTTGACTCAAATTGATTCCACCCGAAGGAACCGGCACCTTTTTCCAAGCTTCCGGACGGGGAGCCGCTTCGCAGGTGCCATCTTCGTGAACTTCAATCTGATCGAAATATTCTTGCAAGTCAACTCTCGAGATTCCTCGTTTGTCCGATGCCCACTCTTCGTCGTAAGCGGAGGCAATATCTTCGATGCGACGAATCAAGAAAAGGAGAAACGACTTTTCGCGCCAACCGGCAGCGGGATCTGTAAATGCATTTGAGAGCTCGGCTTGTGTGACAAAGCCATCGCCATCCAAGTCGAGACTATCGTAAGCTCCATAGGCGAACACTTTTATGTCGTTCAATGACGACTTAACGTTGATGCCGTCCTGGGACCTCATCCAAGCTGTTTGCGATTGCTCGGCTTGCTGTTGTGATGTGCCTGTCACTTCTTGATCCTCATGGGCTGCTTCTTTAAAACGACCTTTAATCTACTTCTATTATCGGTCTTGCCCGTTAGTAAGAGGTGATAAACAGCTCGTAAACCCGCGTCTGCGCTCGCTGTATCCCCATAAAGGGTTATAATAGCGGACCTTATGAGAGACCAGGCCCCCGTCAAGACGGCAATTAATGCCGAGGAAATAAAGTCCGCTTCCACCCTGTTGAAAGCAGGACAGCTTGTCGCCTTTCCAACAGAGACCGTCTACGGGCTCGGTTGCGATGCTGCCAATGTAGAAGCGTTGGCGCGGTTGTACCGCGTCAAAGGACGCCCTGGCAATCATCCGGTGATTGTTCATCTTGCCTCTGTTGAACAGCTCAAAGATTGGGCAAAAACAGTGCCGCCGGAAGCGCTGGCACTGGCAAAGAAGTTTTGGCCCGGTCCGATGACGCTCATCTTGAAGAAATCGGACAAAGTGCTTCCTGAAGTAAGCGGCGGCCAGGACACTGTCGGTCTGAGAATTCCTTCTCATCCTGTGGCGCTTGCCCTGCTTAAGGAATTCAACTCCGGAGTCGCCGCTCCGTCCGCAAACAAGCATGGACGAATTAGCCCCACGACAGCAGAACATGTGAAGTCGGAACTTGGAGATCTGGTGGCGAAAGTTCTCGATGGCGGCAATTGTTCTGTCGGTATCGAATCCACAATTGTCGATCTTTCCAGTGAAAAGCCACGCATTCTCAGACCTGGAATGATTACGCTGCAAGAAATCGAAAACGTACTGAAAGAAGCAAGAGAAGAGGCAAAAGACGACTCAAAAAGAAAGGCGAAGTCTGCAAAATCGAAACAGTCGAAATCTGCCGATTCGCAAACCGGTGGTGACTCAAACAGTACGGTCGTGCCGCGAGCACCTGGAACACTTTCGAGCCACTACGCTCCGACTACTGATTTGAAACTCTTTACACATGCGAATCTTCCACGTGCAATTGCTACATCCGAGAGCCTGATGATGAAGGTTTCGGTAATGGCATTTTCCGACCCTATCAAAGCGACATCGGTGATTGCGTGGAAACAGATGTCCGAAGATCCGGCCGAATGTGCACGCCAGCTTTATGCATTCATGCGGGAGCTGGACACTTCCGGCGCCGACTATATCGTTGTGGAAGAACCTCCCGAGTTGCCGGAGTGGATGGGCATCTTGGATAGATTGCGCCGTGCGGCGAATGGATAGTTTTTAGTGCATAGTCAGTGAGGTCTCGGAGAGTGTCTGATGGCAGATATAGGTAAGAAACTAGCAGGAAATGTCGATGGCGACTTTTTTGTCGATTCGACATGCCAGAACATGGACATTTGCCGACAAGTTGCGCCGGAAAACTTTACCTACTGGCAAGACTATGCCGTGGTAGGCAAGCAACCTGAAGGTGGTAAAGAAACCCGTCAGGCACTGCATGCGGTGCTTTGTTGCCCATACGGCTCGATTGGAACTACAAAGAAGGCAGAACTTGCAGAAGCCATGCAAGATTTTCCAATTCAAATCGACAATGAAGTTTATTTTTGTGGATTCAATTCTCCAAAAACCTCTGGCGGCAACAGCTACTTTGTCAAACATCAAGGCGGCAACTGGCTTTTCAGCACTCCGAAATTTCAAGCCCAACTGGTCAAGAAATTGGAGAATATGGGCGGTGTAAATTACATATTTCTCTCTCATCGAGATGACGCCGGCGAGAGCGAAAAATTTGCTCAACACTTCAAAGCGCAACGAATAATTCACAAGCATGATCTTGAGGCGCAGCCGCATGCTGAAGTGGTTTTGAATGAAACCGAATCGTATGAGTACCAGCCTGATTTCTTCATCATTCCCTCTCCAGGACACACGGAAGGGCACATGATGATGCTTTACAAGAACAAGTATCTGTTCTCCGGTGATTCCTTATATTACGATCGCAAAGAGTCGAGGCTTGAGATTTGGAATCCTCTTTGGACCTGGTATTCGTACGAAGAGCAAACCATGTCCATGGAAAAGCTCTTGAATAAAGAATTCGATTGGCTTCTTCCCTCTCACGGTCAGCGTGTTCATCTCGAAAAGTCTGTGATAAAGCAACAATTGCAGGATGCAATCGATCGCGCCTGGCAATTGCCTGATCCCGAAGCTGCAACGCCAGAGCGTGTTCGCATTTTGGAACAGTACGCCGGTGAGCTGAAGGGCATTAACCAACCGGAATATGCCAAGCTGATCCAAGCAAAAGCTGACTGGCTGAAAACCCTGATTAAGTAACATCTCCGTTCCTGAAGTAGAATGGAGACTATGAATGAAAGTCAGCAACAGAAATCAGAAGCAGAGACTAACGAGTCACAATCGTCTTCGTCCTCCTCATTGCCGTCTGCCGAAACACAAGCCGAATCTGGAACCGAGCTTGTGACAGGCGATCCAAAGGCTGTCTCCGATTCAGTGGCTATTGCTGGCTCTAGCGCTGTCGGTCAGTTTCCCATTACGGATAAGGCCGACAAAGTAAAAGCTCCTCTGACATTGGAAGAGAAGCGAAAAGTATGGATTCGCCGTATAATCGGAGCGATTTTGTTTTTTTCCATTCTCGGTAGTTTGGCACTGCTTGCCGCTGCTCAAGCTGTGACCTTTCTTTTCAAAACAATTCTCAGCCCTTAACTGGGTTTGTCTCAAGCTCCACAGGGCACTTGCCGCTCGCGCCCATCCTGCGAACGAGCATGACTGCTAATTCTTCCATTGCTTTGTCGGATGGATCAAAAGTGCACATATAGGTTGTGGATTTTGAAACGGCTTGGCAGTCGTCGGGTATGTCCGCGGCAATGCCAATCAAGTTTGAGGCGCTTTTCTCCAGCCTTCTAGCAAGTTCCAACTGCCCCTTGTTCAGCCCGGCTCGGAAGGTAACAAGAGCAATGTTGCGATCTTTCAGCCGGGAAGCCATTTGCTCGATTTCAGTATTATCCGGATTGACTGTGTATCTGATCTCATCGATCGATGGCTTTAAACCATTGAACTTGAGCTGCTCTTGAAGGAAACGTGCCAGAGGCAGAGAATAACGCGGATGGTTGGGAACGACGACCGTAAGCGGCTCTTCGCTGACGTTTTGAAACTTGCCTTGTAATAGGGCTATTGCGTTTTGGTAGATTGTGGACACTCGCGCGTTATCGTCTTCCAGCCATCCTTCCAGCTGTGTCAGACGTGATTTGTGATCGATCGAAGGTTTCTTCGCGTTTGGGAACAGCTTTTCGATGCGCTCATTTGCTGCGCGAATGCGTTCTTCTTTGAGGCGGCCGCTGCGTACTGCGTCGATTATATGCTGATGTGCATCCTTCAATTCCGACGCGGACGAGCAGAGAAGGAGCACGTCGCAACCTGCTTCAACCGCCAGCAATGCCGACTCTGACAATCCATACCGATTGGTTATCGCCTTCATCATCATGTCGTCGGTGAAGATAAGTCCTTCAAAGCCGAGTTCTTTTCTAAGCACGTCTTCCAGCAGTTTTGAAGACAGGGTGGCCGGCAAAGGTTTCTCTTCATACGAAGTAAGCCATACGTGCCCCGCAAGCAATGCTGGGGCGAGCTGCGCGCAGTCTCTAAATGGTTTCAATTCCAATTCTTGAACCGACTGCATTGAACGATCGATTACTGCCAGTTCTGAATGCGAGTCTTGCCCTGTGTCTCCGTGACCCGGGTAATGTTTTATCACTGGAACGACGCCTTCTTGCATAAATGCTTCCAGCATCGCTTTTGCGAATCGTGAGACTGTTTCGCTATCCGAGGAAAATGCACGGGTTCCAATGATCGGGTTCAAAGGATTGCTGGCCACATCGACTACAGGAGAAAGAACACAATTGACACCGAGCGCGCGCAATTGTTTTCCATTCACAACTGCGGCGGTCTCAGCATACTTTTCATTGCCGGTAGCCGCTAAAGCCATTAGTGAAGGCAAGGGAGAGATCACATCGTCAAAGCGCTGTACTGCTCCACCTTCCTGGTCTACGCAAATGATGGGATTGAATGCCGATGCGTTGGAAATTCTCTCGACAAGTTCAGAAAGCTGTTGCAAGCTTTCCACATTGTCTTTGAAAATGCAGATACCGCCGGCGGTGCCATCCTTGAGGAGTTGTTCGAACTGAGCATCGAGAGATTTTCCAGGCAAGCGCCCAACAAGCAGCCGCCCTACAGCTTTTTCGATACTTTCGTCTGCGGGCACGACCGACTTAGACCGTACTGATTAGCTGGTAGACCTCTACCGGCTTTTGTCTGCCTTTGACTGCGAATTGATTGACATATTTGAACTGGAAGCGTTCGCGCGCCAAATCGTGCGTCACGCCGTCCACCCAGATTTCGCCTGCGTGATCGCTTGTGATTAGTTTTTCCAAGCGGAAAACAATATTGGCTGTGTCGCCGGTAATTGCTTGCCCTGCTCGGTAGCCAGAGCGATGTCGACGACCAACGGATGTTTTTTGAAGGGCCAGAAATTGGTGTCTTTTGCCAAACGGGCGGTGATCGTGCGCATTTGCAATGCAGTCAAACAGGCTTGGTATGCCTGCAAAGCAGCGCCTTCTTTTGAATCATCGCCGCTCCAGTAAGCCATGATTGCGTCGCCTGCGATTTTTTCTAGCTGACCGTAGTGTCTATGTATTTCTTCGTTGAGAGCGTCGAAAACCATTTTTTGAGCACGCATTACTAAATCCGGCTCGGAAGCGTAGGTTTCCATGAGACCACTGAAATCGACAATGTCACCGACTAGAATGGTGGCGTTGATCAAGTGAATGCGGAATTGAGTCTTGTCTTGCTCGTCTCTGTCCTCGTCCATTTCGCGGGCGGCGTTGAAAGGAGGACTGACGAGGAGATCGTATTGGGCGATTTTGACTTTGTCGCCGCTGTGAAGAACGTATTCCTTGCCGGGTGTAAGTCGCGTGCCGTTAAGCGACGTGCCGTTTGTCGAACCGTTGTCAATCAGTGTCCAACCGTCCGGCGTGCAACGAATTTCCGCATGTTGCCCCGACACTTCCGGAAATGGAAGCACCAGGCGGCGCTTGTCGCCTGCGCCTGGTTTGCGGCCGATGGAAAGCACCTCACCTTCAGTAAGGTCCAGGGACCAGCCATCCGGCGATTCTGGCAGCACCGTGATGGAGCCGGACGTAGAATTTTTCCCAACTGAAGACAATGGTTCCGAAACCCTTGTAGATAGCCAACGAAGCTAAAGGCTCTTTTTAATACGTTGTTTATTATAGCGATGGTCAAGTTGTTCTAACCGCCTCAAATGAGAGACGGCTAGAATTCTCAATACTTGATTTCACCCTGGGCAGCTACTTGGCTCCCACGGCCTTAGGCAAGTGCTTTTTTAGGGCGTCTACCTTATCAAGGCGTTCCCATGGAGCATCGATGTCAGTGCGTCCGAAGTGACCGTAGGCGGCCGTCTTGCGGAAGAAATGACCACCGCGTTCTTTCGGCAACTCGTTCAATTTGAGAGCGCGAATGATTGCAGCGGGGCGCAGGTCGAACACTTCCTTGACGATATCGGTGATTTTTTCGTCGGCTATTTTACCTGTTCCGAAGGTCGTTACATGAACGGATACAGGGCGGGCAACGCCGATTGCGTAAGCAATTTGCACTTCGCAACGGGATGCAATGCCGGCTCCAACGATATTTTTGGCGACCCAGCGAACTGCATAGGCTGCAGAACGGTCAACTTTTGTTGGATCTTTGCCGGAGAAAGCTCCGCCACCGTGGCGTGCATAGCCGCCGTAGGTGTCGACGATGATTTTGCGTCCGGTCAGACCTGCATCTCCGTGCGGTCCGCCGATAACGAAACGTCCGGACGGATTAATCAGATAGCGAGTTTCATCATCAGGCTTTACATTGAGATCTTGGAAAACCGGCTGAATTACATAGGCTTTCAAATCAGTCGCGATCCGCTTCTGAATCTCTTCGTTGGAAGAAACGCCGTCAATTTCAGGGTCGTGTTGAGTTGAGATGACGATGGAATCGATACGAACCGGCTTGTCGCCGTCATATTCGACAGTGACCTGGGTCTTGCCGTCCGGTCTCAGATAAGCAAGAGTGCCTTCGTGGCGAACTTCTGAGAGTCTGCGAGCGATGCGGTGGGCAACCGAGATTGGCAACGGCATCAATTCTGGTGTTTCGTCGCACGCGTAGCCGAACATCATGCCTTGATCGCCTGCACCGATTTCGTCTTCCTTTTCGGAAGAACCTTCATTTCTATGCTCCAGAGCTTTGGTTACGCCGGATGATATATCGGGCGACTGTTTGTTGATTGCTGTGAGAACAGCGCAGGAATTAGCATCGAATCCACCGCCGTGCTCGCCGGCATAGCCGATTTCTTCGATCACGCTGCGTACGAGCTTTTGATAGTCGATATTGGCATTAGCTGTGATTTCGCCTGTCACCAGAACCAGCCCGGTCGACACGGCGCATTCTGCCGCCACGCGTCCTTTTGGGTCCTGTGCCAAGATTGCGTCGAGGATTGCATCAGAAATCTGGTCACAGACTTTATCTGGGTGTCCTTCTGTGACGGATTCCGAAGTGAATAGATATCTGGTAGACAAGGCTGTATCTCCTTTGGATATGGCGACGAAGGTATTTCGAGCAGTTTGCATAAACGGCAACTGGCTCAATGCCGGGCAACGCTGCCCGTCTGCTTCGCCGACCGCGCCGTATGTTCGTTCAAATCCGGCAGTGAAGCCATTCTTGAGAACAAGGCATCAGTCATGCTAACACCTTTTCAGTTCCTTGCTAGGCAAAGGATTTAAAGATGCCGCAGCGATGGAGACGGCGGCTCACCAGTTGTCGTTCCTGGCGCTTAACGATGATGTAGTAAATCTCTGCGAGAACGGCAAAGCATGCCAGATCTGTTGGATAGCAGTGATACGATATAGGGGCTTTGGCAAAAAACTACCGAAATTACCCCCGGAACACGTTTGTTTGCCATTGCGTCAATCAATTAATCGTCGAGAGGAGTCGCCATGGCGACAGGCTATAGCCAAAAAAGCGATAGAGACCTTGTATTAGCTTGCCAGAGGCGTGAGCCCGCGGCTTTTG
>DTSE01000410.1 GCA_012965515.1 Candidatus Melainabacteria bacterium
TTGAATTGCAAGATTTTATTAATGAATTTGTGTTTCAAATTAAATGGAACTCCGATTTAAATGAATGTACAGATAATGGTTCTGGAAGGTGTTGCAAACACAGGCAGCGGCAGTGAATCTCAGCTTTACGACCTGGGTCAATGCTATGCCAAGAAAGAGCAATGGGTGAAAGCTGTTGAGGCTTACGGCGATGCTCTAGATTACGCCACCGACAATCAACCGCTGATTCTAGATGCACGTGCTAAGGCTCACAAGATGCTCGGTCACGATAAGGAGGCGAAAGCAGATGAGGCTGAAGCTTACCGTCTGCGGCATAAAAGCCGAAAGATTTGATCTGCCCTTGCGGTTTGTTTTTTGAGCCCCTAGTTCATAGACTTTGGCGAGCTCGTTCAATTTCGTACAGATTCTTCAGAATTGTCCTTTCCGTCGCGAGGTGTGACCGGAATATTTGGGCACATCGTCTTACAGAAAGGGTATTATTTCTGCATACTATGACCGACCCGAGCACCGCCACCATACGCATCTTCGTCGTCGAAGACCACCAGGCTACCCTGGAAGGTTTGAGCGGCGGTCTTGGTCGTGAAGAGGGCTTCGAGATTGTCGGCCTGTCTGAAAACAGCGACGACGGTCTGAAGATGGCCATGCAGGTTCGCCCAGATATTATCGTGCTGGACCTCCACCTACCTGGCAGTCTGGGGCCAAAGCAAATGGTTGACGAATTTGTTCGTGTGCCCAATACTCGCGTGGTCGTGTTTTCTGCAGAGAGCCGGCTGGCTTTCATTCAAGCTGTTTTGTCACAGGGTGTTTCCGCTTACTTGCTTAAGTCCGAGCGGCTCAAGACCGTGGCCGAAACGATCAGACGCGTAATGCGTGGCGAAAAAGGCATCGTTTCGCAAGAATTGACCTTCGACCACAAGAAACTGACTCCTTCGGAGCAGGAAGTGCTTCACATGCTGGGGCGCGGCATGAAATATCAGGAAATCGCCGATGAAAGGATGACGTCGGCAGCTACTGCCCGCAAGCAATGCGAAGTTTTGCAGTTGAAGCTCAATCTTGAAAACCGCGAGCAACTGATTGCCTGGGCCGTACAAAACGGTTATGGAAGTCGGGAGCTGGGAAATTAGGGATTAGGAGCTAATCGAGTAAGAGCTGCCGCAAGAGATGCAAGCGATTCTCTTATGGCGAACACCCATGCCGGGAGTTTATGAACAGAGTAGGCACTTCGGTCACAGTTGGCGACCTTCTCAAGAAGGTCGGGTTAGTGTCGGACGCTCAACTGGCTCAAGCAAATTCAATATCCATCAAGACTGGCGCTCCTCTGGGTAGCGTGCTCGTCGACACCGGCATTTTGACGCTGGACCTCTCCCGCGCAGCCCTGCTTGCACAATCGCTGGTAAGCGAAAACGTACTGCCTGCTGAAGTGGCGGCGCTTGCATTGAAAGTGGTTTTTGAGCAAGGCATGGGTTTTGAGGAAGCGCTTGGCACTTTGGGCTGGCGTTCCGAATACTATCAAGTGACAAACTGGCTCGGGCAGCTGCTTTATAAGGCGGGTGCAGTCTCCGAAACAGGCATTCAAGCTGCCGTCGAAGCAAGTTATGCTTCAGGTTTGCCCCTTGGGCGTGTGCTCGTTTTGCGCAAAGTCATTCCCGAATCGGTTGCTTATGCCGCATTGACCTGCCAGGTCTTGGTTCGCGAACGAAAGATAACACAAGAGCAGGCGGTAGACGCTTTGCGCACTGCTCTATGCACACGCAAATCAATTGAAGAAGCTCTTGAACTTGAGGGCTACCATCAAGAGAAATTGCGGAAGTCCGTGCGCCTTGGCGAACTCTTGATCGTTGCAGGATTGGTTTCCGAAATCGATTTGTTGTCCGCTGTTGAGAAGGGGATCTTGGATAACAAGCCAATCGGCCAAGTTCTCCTGCATTTGAATTTGATCGATCAAGCAACGCTCGATCGCGCACTCAGTTTGCAGCAAATGATCAATACGCAGGCTCTGACACCATTTGAAGCGGCTACGGTTCTGCAAGATTTGCAAAAACGAGGAGTCAGTGACACGCAGGATTTAGCAGTTGTTGAGGTTCCCGAGGGACAAAAACCTGCCGGGGTAGGCGAAATACCAGAACTGTTGAAAGTTTTTGGTCTCTATGATGAGAAGGATCTTTTGCGCGCTGTGCAAGATCTGCTTCTGGAAAAACAGAATCTCG
>DTSE01000411.1 GCA_012965515.1 Candidatus Melainabacteria bacterium
CTTGTGCAACTTTTTCTGCATGCTCTGGAGATAATGCGTCACAGTCCAAGAGCTCGACTTGGTCTGTTGTCGTATCGTGCTCTGCCGCGACGAATCTAGTGTCGGCTGGTACAGTAGTTCCGCCACGGGCAAGCCCATCTCGCACACAGGGGTCGTTGAGAATTTCAGCAGCCAATCTGGCACTGAAGCCACCACCATTGCCACCACATGCGCCACAATCTAGAGAAGACGCAAACGGGTTGTTTTGTGAAGTGCTTTTGTGCCCACAAAGAACTACCAATTTCCCGAAGTTCGTTAAACCAATGCCCTTAATGGCACCTTCAGCCAGGGCAATCTTCTCCGCCAGCGAAAACGCCGAGAGATCCAGCCGCGTGTTCGTCTTTCCTCCTAATTTTAGTTCTAAACTGTTCGACATTTTCCGAAAATGTGATGGCATGAAGGTTTTCATCGCAAGAGGTATTGCTGAGAAAAGTCCCAACAGCTCAACGAGACCGAATGTTCCGGCAAGATTACACTTGAGTCTTTTTTTCAACTGGAAGGCTGAAACCTTTAGTGCTTGCCAGCTATATTTTTGAGCTGAGTCAGGAGAATCTGCAGTTTCTTTGACTTGCTTATTCGGCTTGAGTAATACTGGACACAGATCTAATGACATAGCGCTGCCCAGAGGGTTAAAGCGCATTGGCATGCCGAAGAATCCAGCAAAGCCAAATGCTGGGACACAGCAGACTGCCTAATTCCCAAAATGTCTTGCAGTGAATTGACGCAAAGTTCGCCGGCTCTCAGCTCAACGATAATTCTCACTCTAACCGGATGAGAAAGAACAGAAAACATCGAAGCAAGCTGCTGGGCGACTAAAGTTCTATGCGGCATGAGCAAACCTCACTGTTTAAATTGTTTGCAAATATGCATTTATCTGCATATTAAGAGTGATAAATAATAACATATTTGAGAGAGTCGAACAAGGCTGCCTCATCCGGCCGTTTCAAGCCTTTGAACGCATAACAATTCCGTAGCGCAATTTGACACAAGTGCTCTATCGGCTATACTTGCATTTATTGGAATTTCCAAATATTCAAATACTTGCACACTTGATAGATGAGACATGCTTCTGAACTTTAGAAAGAAGTCGCGAGAACTAACCTGCCAGGCAGGCCAACAAAATAGATAGCTTAGTTGCAGATTACCGAGGAATGATGAACGCGCATTTTTTAATCGTAAATGAGTTGGCAGCCCTGATTGCTGCGCCATTAGCTCTTTTAGCTACATTTGTGTCCGCTGAAAAATACAGGGGTCGCATCCTAATTTTCGGACAAGCGGCAGCCTTTGTATTCGCAATCTTTGGCTCAGCCTTGGCGCTGAGCCAAACCATCGTCAGTCCCGTGACAGTAGATGTGATGCGAGTGACGCTTAGATTCGAACCTGTTTCAAGCTGCCTTTTGACCGGCATAACTTTCATTGCAGCGGTAGTTGTTGCATTCAGCGACCGATACTTGCTGGGTGACAAAACACGCTTGAATTTCCTTCGGTATCTTTCGTTTTTGTCCTGTACCTCAGGCCTTCTAGCCGTCACAGATAGCATGCTTATGGCATTCGTCTGCTGGACAGCGCTTTCTTTCGGACTGTATCGCGTAATGCGACTGCAAGACGACAGCAGAGTAGCCTCGCAAACCGTCCTTAGATACCACCTATTAAGTGATGTCGCCTTACTTCTGGCATTTATCTTAATCGTGGGAAGTTCCGGCGTCTTCGCTTTCAGCGATCTTTCAATTGCCGCTCAGTTTTTGAGCCATGGACAAGGCTCATATATCGGTACCGCCGCTAGCCTGCTTTTAGTCTTATCATTCTGTGTCAAAGCCGCCCTCTTTCCATTCCACAAGTGGCTTTTGGCGACACTCGATGCACCGACACCATTATCAGGTCTACTGCATGCGGGCGTTGTCAACGTATCGGCTATCATGGCTTGGCGTCTGATGCCGGTTCTTCACGAGCATTCGAATGTACTGATCATTTGGGCATTGTGGTCGGCTCTGTCAGCTATTGTCGGAACTATGAGCATGTCCGCCCAGCCCGATGTGAAAAGAAAACTGGTCTTCTCTACGACAGGCCAGATGGGTTTCATGTCTTTGCAATGCGCCATAGGCATGCCGGGTGCAGCCATATTCCATCTACTTGCTCACGCCTCATCAGCTTTCTCAATAGCGCTTAT
>DTSE01000412.1 GCA_012965515.1 Candidatus Melainabacteria bacterium
TTATTTTCGCAAACCGGTGCGCAGCCAATTTTTGTGCCGCCTAAATCAATGCCGAGAGCCGGCATCTTGTCTTTCAATATTTGATCGAGGTTTTGACTTTCTGCGCCTTTAGCGGATGTCATTAAATCCCACCCAATCGACCGTGATCTGGAGTACCCTTCAAGACCAGACGATTGAAGGGAATTTGTTGGCCGTAAATCAGGTCGAAGCCCATGCGCTGGTTTCCTGTCAGGAAGTCATTAGACAGAAGCAGCTTGAAATCCTGCGGTCCGATGGCAGCAGTCATAGACTTGGAATACGCCAACTTATCGATGAAGTTGTATCCGACTGAACCGCCCAGAGTCAAGTATTTATTGACCTTAAAGCCGCCTGCTACGTATGCCGAACGCGCCCCTTGGATAAATTGGTCGAAGACGAACGGTGATTCGCCTCGAACTGCTGATTGTGTGTAACCGACCCTGAATTTGAAGCGATCGGCAACGGCTTCGAAGTTAGGACCGATTTGAGCCAATGCCATGGCGTCGCCTGTCGAGTAATAGCGAAGAGCCAGACCACCGGTAATGTTCGAAGACAGACCATACTTCTCGTTGCCGATCTTGAAGAGCGGGTGGGAAGAAGCGCTTATCGATTCAGAAAAACGGTAGGCGGATACTGTCTTGGTCGAAGTCGATTTGTTGAACAGTTTTGCGTATTCAGGTGTCAGGTTGATCAATTGCGGATTGTCTTGCGCCCAACCTGCAGCCGTTCTGAAACTAACGCTGGCCAGGAAAGGTACTTTGTTGGTCGAGCGCTGATCGACGAACTCGCTCAAAATGCGGGCGCGTCTGAATCCGAACAATCCGTCTTCCATGAAACGGTTGATACCGCCCTGGTATCTGGTCGTTCTGGTGAGCTTGTATTTAAGATCACCGATCAAAAGATCCGAGTTCGAACCGTATGCCAGGTGAGCTTGCAAGCGTTTGTTCTGGAAGCCGATTTGAGCGCCAACACCAGGCAGGTTCTTGGTTTCAGATGTTGTGCCGGTGAGGCGTCGTCCACCAAATTGGATCAATGGAGCATATGAAAGAGTACCCAACTTGCCCAGGGATCTGTGGAAGTTCGGACCGAGGTTGAGACCGCCGGACATCATGTTGTTGCCGATGTACGGTGTGACAGGGAAAACAACATTGTTTTCCTGACCGACCGTGGCTGTGAATTTCGGAAGCTTGACGCCCAACTTTCCGAACATCATCCTGCCACCAAATACGGTGAGGTTGTCGTGGTCTTTGTAGCGCTCATAGACCATTTTTCTGGCGCTGAATTTGAAACTCGCGTTCTCGGGAATATAGGCGTCCGGATGCAATCGTTTGTCGAAAAGATCGTCCTGATAATTAAGCGGCGCATATCCGATATTGCTCGAAACCACAATCGGCTTCGGCATCTTCATAGTTCCGTTTTTGAAGTTTAGGCCTTCATCGGTACCATATGCTTTGCGCGCGACAATCGAGGTTCCTTGAACTTCGGTGTCGGGATTGGTGATCAGATATTCGTCGGAATTGACTTTGAATTTAAAGGCACTGCCTGTCGTTACTTGACCGTCGCGATAAATTCGCACATTGCCGCGCGCATCCATCAACTCAGTGTTCTGGTCGTACAAGATCATGTCGGCTTCCAACTTGGAATTTTGTCCGGCGATGATGGCGACCGCGTTGCCCGTGCCTAGAAATGTATTTTTTTGCTGGTCGTACTCGGTGTCGTCAGCAACAATTTGAATCGTTCCTTTGAGAGTTGTGTCCTCGTTTATGGTTAAGGAGCTCTCATCTACCTTGCCGAGTTCGGGCGAGATGCTTTCCGGAGCCGGTTTGATGGTGTCTGCCTTGGCTTTCTCGGGGGCGCCCATCTGCGGAGAGCCGGCGCCGGACGATTCTTGTGCCTGTCCGCCTGGCGACTTTACGTTAATGTCGTATTCGAGAGACTCGTGAATAGGTGTGGCAAACTGATTCTTCTTTTCTGCACTAGCTGAGGTTTCAACCGCCGGGGTCTCGTCCAGCTTCGGCACGAGTGGATGCAGTAATGTGCCGGCCGGTTCGGCTTTTTGCGAACTCTTAGAAGAAGCTTTTGCTTGAGCCGGGAGCGCTTGACAAATGCTCAGATTGCCTGAAACAAGCAGCAGGCAAAGAGAGGTTGCAAAGAGATTACTCTTCACGCTCCTACGGCTGCTGGAGCCGCGTGGTGAAATAATCTTTGCAAGTTGCGACAATCCGTACTGTGCAAGATTGTTTTTGATATAACGAGCCGACAAGGGCTTCAAAATCATTGTTTGTCCTTCTGGGTTCTTCTGACCGTCCGCTGTATCAACTCATCTTAGTAATTCCAGGAAACGCGCGCTAATTGGTGCAGCCTGAAACTGAAGTCGATCGCGGATGTCAACATCGGGTGACAATACTATAAAGAAATGGCACTCAGGTCAAGGAACTTCAACCAATCTAGAATGACTACGAGTGCTTTCTACGGAACCAACACTGAAATCGACGCGTAGAGCGTGCAAAGTGTTTCCATGAGAATTTATTAGCAACTTGTATTTCTTCGCAAACGATTTACTGCCGCTCCAGACGTAACTATGAACCCATTTGTTTTTCATGTGCCTACCAAAATCGCCTTCGGAGAAGGCCTGGCAAGCGGCACCGCCGATATTGTCAAGGAGCTGGCTGGTAGTCGCGCTCTCATACTTACCGACAAGCCTCTAATGAAGACCGGCATCGTCGAGCAAATTCTGGAAGGATTTGCAGACATGAAGTACGTCATTTTTGATGATGTACCGCCTGACTCAGATGTCGATTGCGTCAATAAAGTGGCCGATCTGGCCCGCTCAGAAGAATGCGATTGTATTGTGGCAATCGGCGGCGGTTCGGTTATGGATACCGCAAAAGTAGTAAACATCTGCCTCACTCTGGGCGGAGAAATTCTCGAATATCAGGGACTGAACAATATCGCTGAACAATTGCTGCCACTGGTGGCGGTGCCGACCACTGCCGGTACAGGTTCGGAAGTCTCTATGGTAGCAATGGTTAAGGACAGAGCGGAAGGAAAGAAATTACTTTTCGGCAGTCGTTATCTGGCTCCGTCAGTGGCCGTGCTGGATCCCTTGCTGACCGTTTCATTGCCGCCGAAACTCACTGCAGCAACAGGTCTTGATGCTCTTACCCACGCCGTTGAGTCTTACACTGCTGTAATCAGCAATTCTGTTTTTACAGATTCGCTTTGTATAGATTCTACTAAGATGATTTTTGAGAATCTCCGCGCTGCCACTAAAGACGGTGGCAACATCGAAGCTCGGTCTCAAATGCTCGTGGCCAGCACTATGGCAGGCGTCGCCTTTACCAATTCCGGTGTGGGCGTTGTGCACGCTCTTGCCCACTCGCTCGGCGCTAAATTCGGCACACATCATGGTATTGCTAACTGCATTTTCTTGCCGCATGGAATGCAATTCAATATGGATGCGGTCACGCAGAGATACGCCAAACTTTCTCGCCTCGTAGGCATGTCCACTTCCAGTAAAGATACGGTGGCTGCTTCCGAACTGATTGAAGCCATTGAGACACTCTGCACCGACTGCGGCTTACCCAGGCGTCTGAGAGATGCCGGTGTTCCGGAGCTGAAGAGTGACGACATTGAAGAACTAGCCTTTCTAACGGGCTCGGATCCTGCAATAATGTTCAATCCTAAAGAATGTTCACCCGAAGATATCAAAGGGTTATACGAGAGGGCGTATTGATGCAGTTTTTCGCAAATACTGACGAGCTTCACGAAGTGATGAAAGAACTTTGGGCACGCATCGGCAGAGACCCTGACATGTCCGAGAAGCTTTTGCAATCAAAATTAATCGTGCAATTTCAATACCGCGAACCTGAAGGTCGCGTCACCGTGGACTGTTCTGATGGTAAAGAAATGAAAGTTCTAACCGGCAAGCAATCACTGAAGCCGGTCGTTGAGATGTCCATGAAAGCCGATGTAGCACATGAATTCTGGCTCGGCAAAGTAAATGTTCCTTTTGCAATCGTGAGCGGCAAAATTATGGCTCGCGGGCCCGTCGCCAAAGCGTTGCAATTGCTGCCAGTCATCAAGCCGGCTTTCGATATTTATCCCAACGTCATCAGCCAGCACAAGAAAGTAATGGCGTAAGGCCAGCTTCATCATCAGGTAGGACACAGTCAAGATGTCGGTGGTGACAATCGGCGAAGTTGTAGTCGACTGGATTTCGACGGAAATCGGTACGGACTTTACTGATGCTAGAGATTTTGTCCGCTCACTGGGCGGAAATGCGTCGAATGTGGCTATTGGTCTGGCCCGGCTCGGTGTGCCTGTCAGTTTAATCGGCAAGCGCGGTGACGATCCGCATGGCAAATACCTTGATTCTGTGCTGCAGAAAGAAAAGGTTGATCTAAAGGATCTGATTGTCGATCACGGCAGTCCTACCGCTCAATGTTTTGTGTTTCGCCACCAACGCGAAGAATACAGTTTCTTCAACTGGCCGCGCCCGAATGCCAGCCATCTTCTACTTGAAGATGAAGTCAAAGAAGAATCCATTGCTGCAGCCGAGTTTTTGCACGCCACTGGAATTTCACTCACGATCGCTCCCAGGCGCCATGCCGTCATCAAGGCATTCAAGATCGCAAAACGGCTCGGCGTGCCGATTTCTTTCGATGCAGGATTTCCTACCGGCGAAGACAGGGAAGCACGTGAGTTTGCATTGACCGCTCTAAAAACTGCAGACATCGTCAAAGTCAATTTGAGCGAACTGGAATTTTGGGCCGATGCCCTCGAGCAAGAAAACAAAAGCCAGGAGAAAACACTCTCAAGTCACGGCATAACACCAAACAAACCGCTGTCGGCCACCATTGTCGATCCACTGGACAGCAGTTCCAGGAAAGCATCGGAAGAAGTCATTCAACTGGGCAAAAAGTTGAGTTCGTTTTTGAACGGAGAAAAGAGCAGTCCTGGCCCGCATCTCATCGTGACTCTGGGTGCATACGGCAGTTTGCTCATAACTAGAGATTCAATGGACGTTTTTGCTCCGGCTTTGCCTGCTGAGGCAATTTCCGAATTAGGCGCCGGTGACGCATTCATTGCTGGAATGATCGCTGAATTGCTCGCTTTCGCCAAGCAAAATGGCAAATCTGCTGCTGAAGGAGACGGGCACATGACGGCAGATTTTTTGAGTGATTTGAAGGAGGCCGACTGGCGCCGAGTGCTTACGGTAGCTAATGCCGTTGGCGCCCTTTCCACTCGTTCTATGACAGCCTGGGAAGGGTTGCCCACTCAAGAAGAGCTGTCTTTATTGGTGAAAACCGTAGCCTAGCAGGTCTCTTTAACATGAAATCGTGTGTTCGGGGGCTATCTTTTGGCAGTTTCAAAGGTTAGACTATTTTTTGCGTTGATTCTCGAGAGCTTTTCAAAGCGCGGGTAAGCCTATGCCAATGGAACTCATAGCCAATCTTGTCGGTATGTTTCATGCCGCATCCATTGTTGTCGTAATCGGGCTTGTCGCTTTCTCGCTTCTGGCGATTTTTTTAGTGCTTAAAGTCTGGCAACCGGACTGGGACGGCAATTAGTCTCAAACCCTTTTGATCGAGAAGCGATTCTTGATCAAGGTGAAATCACTTTGTCCGCCGAGAACAGGTACTCGCAGATGGCGTACATATTGGTGATTTGCTCTGCTTTGATTTTTTCTTTCAGCCCATAGAATTCCACGCAAAGTCCGCAGGCCAGGACTTCTATACCTGCTTCTTTGAATTCGTCCAGGACTTTTCTTACCGAAGAGTCAGGGTCCATTAATCTGACGCCTGTGTTGGCGAGCAAGATTGCTTGTGGTTTGTGACCGGCTTGCAGAATTGTTTGCAGAAAAACGTTCAAAAGATTGACGCTAAAGTCGCGGTCTCCTTCTCCGAACGTATCCTTGGCGATAAATACCACGCTCGTGTTTGCAGACTTCTGGCTGCTCGCCTTTTGCCCGCTTGCTGAAGCTGTTTGCGAAACATCGTGGTTGTGTGGGATTCTGCCTGCTTCGGATTCATTCTTCTTCGAGATTACCACCATATATCCGCCGTCTTTTTCTTTTGAATGCAACGACAAACCCAGCGAATTAGCCAGGCGTGTCAGATTCATCACATTAATGTCGCTATCGACAAGCACTTCTACTGCGCCTTCCGGCTTTTGATCGAGCAGTTTTTTTGTTCGCAAGACCGGCTCTGGACACATCAAACCTCTAAGATCCAGTGAATTTGCTGAATCTTGTTTTTTGTCTGTGCTCATTTTTTTACCTCGACTTGACCAGCTTTTCCTTCCACAAACCCGCCGATTATGCTTGCTGTAAGGCCTTCTGCCGTAAGTTCTGCCAGAAGCCGCACAGCTTGCTCTTCTTGTAATGCGAACATGAGCCCGCCTGAAGTTTGCGGATCAAACAGCAAATCTTGAATTGCTATCTCTATATGTTCGAGATTGATAACCGATGAGCTAAACGTATTTCGATTTGCATAGGCGCCGGCGGGTACCAAACCTTGCGATGCAAGAGCAACGGCGCAGGCAAAAAACGGCAGCTCATCTATATATAAGTACGCTGCCAATCCACTTGCTAAGGCCATTTCTGTGGTATGACCGATCAATCCAAAACCGGTTATGTCGGTGGCCGCACTGGGATGATATTTATTTGCAATTTCCAAAGCCTGTTTGTTCAACAGCGTTAGTGAGTCTAAAAGTTGCTTGCGCTCTATCTGAGAGAGTGTGTCGCCTTTGAGTCCGAGAAGCATGACTCCTGTGCCAAGGGGTTTTGTGAGAACGAGAACGTCACCATTTTTCGCACCACCATTGGTGAGTATCGATTTTGGATTTATAACTCCGGTAACAGCCAGTCCAAAAACCGGCTCCGGGCCTTGAATCGAATGACCGCCGGCAACAGTGACTCCAGCTTCCGCACAAGCAGCTTGGCCGCCTTTCAATATTTCTTCTACTACAGAAAGGGGGTAATCGCAGGTTGGAAAACAGAGCACATTGAGGGCGATCACCGGCTTTCCACCCATTGCGTATACATCCGATAGTGCATTAACAGCCGCAATACGCCCAAAGAGGAAGGGGTCGTCTACTACAGGCGGGAAAAAGTCTACTGTTTCAATAATTGCAATATCTTCTGTAATTTTGTAAACAGCAGCATCTTCGAAATTTTCGAGACTGGTGAGGAGTTCTGGGCATTGCGTTCTGGGAATGGAGCTTAGAACTTGTTTCAGCTCGAGAGAACTAATCTTTGCCGCACAGCCAGCGGCTTTTACGTTGGCTGTCAATTTTCTTGAAGATTCGTTATTGCTTGTAGTCATTTTGTCAGCGTCGTGGTTGTGGTAAGAACCCGCATGAATACTGGATATCTTTGAGTAGGTGTGCTGGACTATCTGATCGTGCAGGTGCGTGGCTGGAGAGATGAACTTTTCGGTGTCTCATGTAAACCCGCATGATATGCAGTTCTTGATGTGCCTCGGTTTTAGCCATTCCAAGAAAGCTTTTAACTAAATTCAGTATGCACTTCTGAATTTGTGGCGTTTGAGGCATTCCAAAACGCGAGTGAGTGTAATACATTTATTGACGGAACCCACCTCGCAACAAGCATAGACGGTGGTCCTTGCGTAAGTCTACGCCTATTTTGCGTTCGTGGTTTCGTAACTTTTTCTACCCCACTCAGATATTTAAGAAGGATCTGGCATGCCAAAGAAAGTACTTGTGGCGCTTCCTCCCGGATTGCTGGAGCAGATTGATAGTGTTGCTCAAGTTGAGCACCGCACTCGCTCCGATCTGATAAGAGAGGCTCTCAGACGCTACATCGACGGTTTCAAACGCACTCAAGGACCGCGCATGTCAATTAGTTCAGTGGGCTCTCAAAAGATTGCCCTGCTTACTGAATCAGAGTAATTTTTTCAATTGGATTAATTTGCATAGTAGTTTCCCCACTGAGTCTGTTGACTTCCGGGCTGCTCCAACGCAGAATCTTATAGCCAGAAGCTCGGCGTAAAAGGCCCGTCAGGGTTTTCAAATGCCGGACCGGCATACGGCGTTGGATAGTCCAAAAGCGGCACAAACCATGCAGTGGGGCAATATACTGGTTTTCGAAGTCTTGTTCATAGTCACAGTGGCTATGGGGCTGGGCTTTGCGCGGGCGCCTCGCTGGATGCTCAGACGGAAGCTGCAAAAGGGCTTTCCGTGGGGCTATTATGCCGACCAGATCCCCCAGTCGGACCCCTATATGTTCAATGACAAAGATACTAACGACTTCCTGCACGATACAGGGCTGGAATTCGGTGGTCTTGACGGGGCTGGCGATTTCGGCGAATTCAGCGGATTCGGAGAATTGGGCGAATACGGTCAAAGCTTCTTTGGAGGCGATGGCGGCGGCGGCTCCATGGGCGGCGACTAAGCGGCGCAAGGGCGGGCTTCAAGGCGGCATTTTCTTTTGCCTGACTGCGCTAAACTGGTTGGGTATGAGGGAGCGATGCCTTGGCGGATCCTAATTTTCTTTGGCTATACGGATTCGTATTGCTGATTGGCGGCAGCCTTTTTACTAGAGAGAAGATCAAAAGAGCTCTTACGGGAGCTTTGCTCGTCTATGCCACTGTATTTGTGGGTCAGATGCTCTGGACATCAAGTCACAGCCCCGCCAAAAGCGTCAAGGGCGGATTGGGAAACTCCAACAATGCTGATGTGCTGCTGAAAATCGAGTCGGCTGTAAACACTTTGCAGAGAAATGCCAGTGGACTGTCACCGGCACAGCCCATCGAGCAAGTAAACAAACGGCGTACCGAACTGCTCGTACAAGCCGAAGAGTTACTGAAGAAGACAGCTGCCGAGCAACCTAACGATCCGCTGGCTCTGGCACGCGTCATTGTCGTTTCCCGAGAATTAGGCCATCCGACAAAGACAAACCTTGAACGACTGCAAGCCATCGGTACTGACAAGTCCAAGCAATTGGTGCGCATCCTAAACACCCTCTACAACAATCCAAAATCGCTTGATAGTAAGAAGCGCGCTGAACTGGCAAGAGAGATTGAAACAGAGTTCAGCGGCTGGTATCGCTCCGTTTCTTTGATGCGCCTATATAGCGCTACCCACCAGACAGAAGCTCTAAAGAAAGTTACGACCGACTTCGATGATGCTAATTTGCGTTTTGTCGCTCGAGGATTTTTTCTTCTAGGCACGATTCTATGCTCCATTTTGGGCGGCTCTATAGTGATCCTGGCAACGCTTTTCATAATGCCGCGGCGCATTACACCGCCGGAACATCGCGAACAGGTTGCAGCGCCTCAGAAATACGGCGCACTGACGATTTATTCCGTGTTTATTGGCTGGCTCGCCACTCAGCTTGCGATTTCTGTCCTTTTGCAGTCGGCAATGAAGGATGCTCATTTTTCCAAACAAGGTGCGCTGGTTGCAGGCGCTGTGATGTTCTTCATGTATTTGATTCAGAATGGGCCGGGAATTCTCTGGGTTTATTTTCTCGCTCTTAAACCGCGAGCAATCAAGTTCTTTGAAGGCGTTCGCTTGCGTTTCAAAGTCGATCGCAATGGTCCCTTCCGGCTTGTAATGTACGGTTTTCTTACCTGGTTGGCTGCTGTTCCCTGCGTCGTCATCTCCTATTTGATTGCCGCGAAATACTTCGGTTCGCAAGGCTCCAGCAATCCAGTCATTTCGTTTGTCCTCCAGGCTGCCCGCGACAATAGCATCCCTGCAGTGGCAATCTTCTATTTGACCCTGGGAGTACTCGCCCCAATTTGTGAAGAAATACTCTTTCGTGGATTCCTCTATTCGGCGCTCAGGCGCTACTGGGGAATCTTCCCGTCCATGCTTTTGTCAGCGGGGCTGTTTGCAGGCATTCACCTTGATGCCGGAGGCTTTTTACCCCTCATGACCCTCGGTATGCTCTTTGCCTTTACGCTGGAGAAAACCCGCAGCATTTTGCCCTGTATAGTCGCTCATGGACTGTGGAACAGCGGTACCTTCACCATGGTGCTTCTGGTCTTCTCTCCTTGAACCAGTAAGCATTTCCACTATTTTGACTGCGATTATGGGCATATAGAAAAAAGTCCGTTAACGGTCTTTTTTCCAGTATGGTTACAGCCAAGCCTCAAATTGCTATTAAGCTAGTTTCCAAGCCTTATTCGAAGAGGACGGCTTTGGGACCGTTAATGGTCGGCATCGGCGTAGGCTGGATCTTTGCCGCTCTTTGGCTTATTACGGGGATTTTTGCTCTTGTGCACAATGTTTATTGGGGGCTGACGCTTTTAGCGTCTACTTCCGGTTTTTCATTGTTCCTCGGACTGATGACTTATTCGATGGTGAGAGATGCAAATCGGACTTTTGTGTTTGAATTGACTGATTCAGACGCGGTTCTCTATGTATATGACCGGCTCCAAAAACGCCAATCCACTCAGATGGTTCTTCTCGATGATGTCAAATATGTGGAGTACTATCCTTATCGTGATTCATCATCAATGATTTTGCATACTCCTTATGCTCAGATGGAAGTGCCGCTTTGGCCGATGGGAGAGCAGGTCAGGGATGTGATCGACTTTCTTGATGGACGTGGTTTGCGAATCGTCAATGTTCAGTTTGACGATGTAATTCCGGATTAGTGAAAGTTGGTTTTCTTGCCATTGGTAATGTCAGGAAAAGTCACCGTAAAGCAAGTACCAACGCCGTCGGTGCCTTCTTTAACTTCGACTTTTGCGCCGTGAGAATTGGCTATCTCTCTGACGATTGCCAGCCCAAGACCGCTGCCGGAGGCTCCGTCTCGCAAGATTCTGTAAAAACGTTCGAAGACCAATTCTCTTTCGTTCTCTGGAATGCCAGGTCCATTGTCTTCCACGGACAATGTCGGTGCACGCAGTTTGGAAAGCCGTACGGTGACTTTCCCGCCTTCCTGGTTGTAGATGACGGCATTTTCGATGATGTTAGTGACAAGCTCGCGCAGACCGACCGGATCTCCGTCGATGAAAATAGATTCGTGGGGAGACTCAAATCCAAGATCCACTTTCCTCTCAATGGAAAGTGGCACCAGATCTTCGGTTACGCTCGAAACGATTTCGCTCAAATCCATTGTCTGCCTGGCTGTTTGCGAAGCAACTCCCGGTTCGGAGCGAGCCAGCGTCAAGAGCCGTACGATCAAATTGGACATTCGATTGATGCCGGTATGAAGCTGCGCCAGTACTGAGCGTACCGATTCGTCCTCATTCATTTTGATGGCCAAGTCTGCGTATGTTTTCAAACCTGCAAGTGGCGTGCGTAACTGGTGCGCTGCGTTGGCGACGAATCTTCTTTCTCTTTCGATTTCTTCATTGAGCATCTTGAGCAAGTCGTTGATTGCTCCAACCAGCGGTCGAACCTCGATGGGAGCCGTACTTTCAGACACCGGGCTGAGATCTGTGGGCGACCTCGAAGAGAGTGCGCGGCTCAACTGCTGCAGAGGATACAGACCTTGTTTAATGCCGAACCACACGGCGATGCCACCACATATAATGAGGATCAATTGCGGCAAGAGAACCGAAATTACAATGTGCGTGACGATTTCCCTGCGTGCATTGCGGGTTTCCGCCACTTCGAGAATCAGATATTCTGGTTTCGGATTATCATCATCGTCGTCGTCGGGGGTTTCATCGGCAAAGTGACTGGCGACTGGAAACAACATTGTTAGAACGCGCACTTCTTTGCCGTTCAATATGCGGGTTGAATAGTGCGGTTTATTGAAATCGACCGCACCAGGATCAAAGGGCAGATTGCCATCGCCGGCAATGCGTTTTCCTTCCATCGTATAGATTTGATAGAAGAAAGTGTCTCTGTAATTGTGTTTTAGAATGGATTGCGCGGCAGGAGGCAGGTCGACAAGGACTTTTCCACCCTTGTGACGAACACGTGCGATAACAGAGTCGGCTGAATTCAGCAGACCTTTGTCGTAAATTTCTCTCGCCAGCAGAATTGCAGCGTTATATGCAATGAACGTACTGGAAGCGGCAATCGTAGACAATGGTATTAAGAGCCAGACGAGAAGCTGCTTCCGGATGGAAGAGGTCATGCAGGTTTCTCAAGCATATATCCTAATCCGCGAACTGTACGCACGTTGATACCTGTCTTTTCGAGCTTCTTGCGCAAGCGATGCATGATTATTTCCAGGGCGTTGTGCGACAACTCGGCATCCCAGGATGAGAGGTTACGAATTAATTGTACTTTGTTGACG
This sequence comes from Candidatus Melainabacteria bacterium, assembly GCA_012965515.1. GTDB lineage: Bacteria > Cyanobacteriota > Vampirovibrionia > Obscuribacterales > Obscuribacteraceae > QKMZ01. The sequence continues at coordinate 12,245 of DTSE01000412.1, forward strand.
ACTTTGCCGACGCTCTTTAATAGTTGCTCCAGTACCGCCAGCTCACGAGCAGAGAGGTCAAGGTTATCGCCGTTTATGGTGGCGCGCCGTTCGACAGTGTCGAATTCCAGCCCTCCGACCACTATCTTTGTCATATTGCCCCATTGTTCTTTGCGCAAAAGGGCTCTAATGCGGGCCTCCAGCTCCAGAAGCTCGAATGGCTTGCTGATATAGTCGTTTGCCCCGCTGTCCAGTCCCGTCACACGATCGGTAACGGTGTCTCTGGCAGTCAGGATGAGCACCGGAGTAGCTTGTCCTCGCGATCTCAATCGCTTTAGCACTTCGATTCCGTCCATATGCGGCAAACCAAGGTCAAGGATCACCAGGTCATAAGGAGTAGCAGTCAAAGCCTGATCTGCGTCCGTCCCTGACTGAACTTGATCAACCACATAACCGCTGTGTCGCAAAGCCAGTGCGACGCCTTCAGATAAAAAGGAATCGTCTTCGACCAGAAGTAGTCTCATGGCAAACTCCTTACCTCGAAACTTAAATGTATAGAGCACAGCTTTGATAATATCAAAAGACTGTCACCCTGTAAGGGGAGAGAAAGATTGACGAAAGCGATTCCTCTGCATTTTGCTTCGCACTTCTCCCAATTAATGCGCTTCTAAGTCCTTGTCGCGCAAGCCTTGCGAAAGGAATTGCGATGGAAAGTGCTGCTTCGGTCCTTCAATTCATGCCCGAAACCCTTACTCCCAGAGCGTCGACAGAAAGCAGTCATTGATGGTCTGACTGAATTCAATCAGCCTGGACTGTAAGACACATTTGGTTGAACCAGGTGCTTCTGAACTTTCCATGCGGATCGTAATCAATTTTCTTTTGAATAAATGATGGGAATTGAGGGTAAGCTGCCAGCAATTGTTCCTTTGTCGCGTATCGATGGTAGGTCAGATAATATGAGCCGTTCAATTCATGGGCGATCTCAATGAGAGTTCGAAAAGAATGCTTGGCGCGCAGAATCGATAGTTGATTGTGATCAATGTGCAAATTGAAAATCACACAGGCGTAGTCTTCCTTCGCCCAGGCAAGAAAAGACTCTGTGTCCTTTTCTATGAGGCGAACGGTTCCATAGATGACGTCCGCGCATTGGCGCTTCAGCGCAATCTTGGCTGACTGGAGAAATTCGTGCAGCTTACTTCTCGGAACGTAAAGTTCGGTAATCATCTCTGACGCTTTTACGTGACTGGACCTATTTTGGCTTTCAACCCTCTCTGTATCGATGCTCTCGTGGTAATCAGGCACGTAAAGACTTAGTTGAAAAGTTTGCGACGAGTAGATTTGCCCATCGGTGCGCTGGTAGTGATTGCTGTAAGTGGTAAAGGCTTTTGCCTTGTCGACATGGGCCAGACGCAATAACTCCCGCCAGTTGTTTTCCGACAGTTTTATATCGCTGGTATTGTCAGTGGTGTCATCTTGGACAGGAAAGTAAGCAGACAAAATTCCGTTGTTTAGAAAACTGTCGTTGCTTGCGTCGATACAAAACTGAAAGTCGCCGTATCTGGCACCTGCGGACTGTAGCTCGGCAAACCTGCCGATGAGATCTTTGCTGTTTGTAAGCTCAACTTTTCGTTGCAGTTTAGAGCTTTTGGTCAATCGAATAGTCACGTCTTCCACAAAGCAAAACATACCGTAGCCGCCGATTGCCAGCCGAAAGAGTTCTTCATTCTTTGATCTGGAGACGGTAATTCGATTGCCGTCGGCCAATATTGCCGTAAATCGCTCTATATCTGCAATAAACGGTCTTCTGCCCAATACTCGACCGTGAATATTGGACGCCAGCGATCCGCCCAGACTGATGTCGTCTGCTCCGGTGGGCTTTTGAACGATAGACCAGTCGGAGTTGTGCTTTTTATTCAGCTCGCCCAAGTGAAAAACAAGATCGCCCCAGAGCATGCCTGATTGAGCGGTGAGCAGCCCTCTAACCGGACAAAAATCGACAACTTTATTCAGTCCACGCGTGTCTAGAAGAATGCCATCGCAAAGAAATTGCTGCCCACCCATTGCATGTCGTCCACCGGCAATGCTGAACGAGCAGCCTGCATACTTTTGAGCGGTCAGTAGTTCTTGAACTTCACTGCCCGAGGTAACTTTGATGATTTCGTTGTGACGCGTAAGGTTGAGTTTCGAGTGAATGTCGTTTGCGCATTTGGCTTCGTCGCTCGGTTCTTTGGCGATGGTCAGCTGATGGTGCTCTTTGCCGGTATGCGATTCTGAAAATTTGATGTTGTGCATGTATATGAGTTCTTTTTTTACTTGAGTACGCAGAAAGCCGGCAAGAACGAGTGCGTCCCTGCCCTTTTATCTTGCTTCAGCATAGAGTTTGCAGCTGTTTCAAAAGCAAGCAACGAAACACTTTGACGAGTGATCTGTTTCTCTTCTCAGTGCTTTTTCTACTTCGCTTTGCCGGTTGCGCAAACTTTTGATGCAAGCTTGATATCGCTCAGCCTGCTATTAAATGTATGCCTAAGCAAAAAGGTGTAATCTTTCTTCTTCCACGGCGTCGGGAGGCAACTTCCGGCCGTCAAGTGGGCTCAATTTTGGTTCTGAGGTGCGAGAGATGTCACAAAGCGCTGTTGTAGAGAATCCGCTGCTCGAGGGCTTGCCAAAAGACCGAGCCGTCGATCCGTTTGCCATGGTTATTCTGGGGGCGCACGGTGATTTAACCAAGCGTAAGCTCTTGCCTGCTCTCTATGCGCTTTACATCGATGGATTATTGCCGAGAACCTTTGCGGTTGTCGGGATGTCCAGGACGGTTATGAACGACGAACAATTTCGCCAGTCCATGAAAGAGTCGATTCAAAAGTATGCGCCTGACTTGAAATTCGAAGAAGAAGCCTGGAGTCGGTTTGCTTCAGGACTTTATTACAGACCTTCCAACTTTACCGAAGATGGCTCATTTGATGAGTTGGCGAAATTTCTCGACGAACTGAAAGACAAGCACGGTACAGGCGGTAATCACGTCTTTTACCTCTCCACACCGCCCAGTTTGTACGAACCGATCATCACCCAATTGTCTAATTCCAAGCTTGTTTCCAAGAAAAAGGTCACCGACAAGCCCTGGCAGCGCGTTATCGTGGAGAAGCCGTTTGGGCACGACCTGGCTTCGTCTCTGGCCCTGGACGACCATATTCATAAGGTTCTCAGTGAAAACCAGGTATACCGAATTGATCACTACCTCGGTAAAGAAACGGTGCAGAACATTATGGTTTTGCGCTTCGCAAATGGAATTTTCGAGCCGCTCTGGAACCGCCAGCATGTCGATCATGTGCAAATAACGATTGCAGAAACACTGGGAGTGGAAGGGCGAGGACCATATTATGAAGAGTCAGGTTGCCTGCGCGACATGATTCAAAACCACATGCTGCAACTCGTTTCTCTTGTAGCGATGGAACCGCCTATTTCACTTGAGCCGGAAGCATCGCGTGACGAAAAAGCAAAAGTGCTGAAGGCCCTGCGCCCGATTTTGCCGGAGGATGTCGATCGCTGCGCTGTAAGAGGACAGTATGGCGAAGGCTACATAAACGGCGCCAAGGTGCCTGGGTATAGGCAGGAAGACCGGGTGGCGGCGGACTCTGCCACTGAGACTTATGCGGCGCTTAAATTGACCATTGATAATTGGCGCTGGGCCGGAGTTCCTTTCTACGTGCGCTCTGGAAAACGTTTGGCCAAATCTCTAACAGAAATTGCCATTCATTTTAAACGGGCGCCGCATAGTTTGTTTGCCGGACTGACTGGGCTCAAAGCGGGTCAAACAATGGACGATGATTCGCTCAGTCCCAACGTGTTGGTGCTCAAGATTCAACCTGACGAAGGCATTTCTCTGAAGTTTGCCACCAAACAGCCTGGTGCCACTACACAGATTCGCTGGCTCAATATGGACTTCAACTATGGCACCGCATTTGGTGTGCGTAGCCCTAGTGCTTATGAGCGCTTGATTCATGATTGTCTGCTCGGCGATGCTTCCTTGTTTGCCAGAACTGACTCTGTTGAAACATCATGGCGCTTTATTCAACCGCTCTTGGAAAATTGGGATTTGGCCAAGCAGAAGAAAGGAGCGCAACCGCGATTCCCCAATTATGCTGCAGGCTCCTGGGGTCCAGCGGAAGCCGATGAACTGATTGGTTCGACCGGACATTCATGGAGGCGCTTGTAATATGAGCTCCAGCACGGATAAGCGCAAATCGACAACTGAAACGAATAATTTTCTTTCCGGACGCCTTTCGCAGGTCGATGTGCAACGCATTGAACGTGAATTGAAGGATCTCTGGCGGGCAATCGACGACGCCAAGCCTGATGCCCAGACGAGCGATGCGCCAGTCAAGGTGACGGAAGGCAAGGACGCCTATGCCAATCAATCGACGACGAAACCATCCAATGTCATGCGTGCATGCACGGCCAACATAGTTCTCTTCAGCGAAGATGTTGATGCAGAAGTTCAGGCGTCAGCGGTTCTGGATGAAGTGGCTATTCGTCATCCATCAAGGGCAATTCTGGCGATTTCACGAAGAGCATCCGAGCAGCGGCTTGAAGCCTGGGTTTCTGCTCGCTGCCATATGGCCGACTCGAAGAGTTTGAAACAGATTTGTTCGGAACAAATTACTGTTCGATATGACGGTGAAGGTACAAGAGAACTGGCCAGTGTAGTATCGCCTTTGGTGATAAACGATCTGCCGGTGGTTCTCTGGTGGCGTGCAAACCGCTTGGATCGCGGCTATCTGGAACCATTTTCGCGCTTCATCGATATGCTTATCGTTGATTCGCTGCGAGCCGCTGATGCCAAAAGTTTCATCAAAGAGATGTCCGGGCTCATTTCTCAACCCACGAGAAAACCTCTCTTCGACCTTAATTGGGGACGTCTAATTCCTTGGCGCCGAGCGATCGCAGATGCCTTTAGCGATGCGGCGCCTCCCATGTCCTTGCCCTCTTTGGCCGGAATTTCCAAAGTTGTGATCTCATATGCCAGCGGCTCCGGTGAAGGAAAAGCGACGGCGATTGCAGTTCAACCTTTGCTCTTGCTGGCGTGGCTGTCCACTCGCTTGGGGTGGTCCGGGCAGTCTGCTTCACTTTCTGAGGGCAAATTCAGCGCTCAATTCTCAGCCAATGGAAAGACCGTGAACGCATCGATTGAGCCTTTCCAAAGCGATAAGCTCAGCGAGGGCGCAGTCTGTTCGGTGGTTATTGAGGCTGAAACACCTTGTGAGGGTAAAGTGATTGCCGAGCGCATGATCGCCGAGCAAAGACCGGGTTCCCCTTGCATTTATGTTCTAAGCGATTCCGATTGCCGTAAAGGCGAGCCGGGCGCTGAGGTGGGTACCGGGGCTGAAAGTCTGGTTGAACTGACCGAAGCGCGGCTGATTGATTTCGCAATGGAATCCATGCCGGACGATCAGGTTTTCCGTCATACCCTTGACTGCACGGTCAAGCTTATTGACTTGGCTAAGTAGGAGGAAAGATGCATTCTTCTTTAATGGAAACAAAAAACGTATCAGTATTCGAAACCTATGATGAACTGGTAAAGGCGACTGCAGAACTATTCGTCCGGCTCGCCGACGAGTCGATCAAGGCACGCGGCAGGTTCATCACCTCACTTTCGGGCGGCAATACGCCAAAGGGGTTTTATGCCCGACTGGCTGAGAAGGAAATTGCCTCCCAGGTCGATTGGAGCAAGGTCTTCGTTTTCTTCGGTGATGAAAGAACAGTTGCTTATCAAAGTCCCGATAGTAATCAAAGAATGATTACCGAGCATTTGCTTTCCAAAGTTCCACTCAATCGTGAGAACGTTTTTGCATTGATCGATCCGGACATGGATCCCAAACAAACGGCAATTGATTACGAACGCACCATGCACGAATTCTTTCGTCTTGCCGGCGACGAATTGCCGGAATTCGATTTCATGCTTTTGGGGCTGGGAGATGACGGGCACACGGCCTCGCTTTTCCCAGGTTCGCCGGCTCTTCAAGAAACACAAAGATGGTTCGTGGAAAACAAAGTAGAGAAATTGAATACGGTCAGACTAACCACTACCTTTCCTGTGATAAATAATTCGCGCAATATCATTTTTCTGGCTAGCGGAAAGAGTAAAGCAGCTGTTTTGAAAGACGTACTCACCGGACCGGAAGGCAAGTATCCAAGCCAGAATGTACGGGCTGAGAACGGCAACGGTAAATTGTATTGGTATGTAGACAAAGACATTGCATCGGAACTCTAGAGAATTGCGGTTCCAATAGATCATTTAGATAAGCAGAGGAAATGAAAATGGCTGACAAAGCAAAGATTGGATTGATCGGATTGGGAGTCATGGGCGAGAACCTGGCTTTGAACATCGCCAGAAACGGATTTAAAATCGCTGTGTACAACCGCAGTGCCGACAAGGTTGATGCGTTTGTCGCCGGTCGTGGCAAAGATCAACCGGTGATTGGCTGCCGTGATGAGAAGACTTTTGTCGATAGCCTCGAAAAGCCGCGCATGATAATCCTTCTGGTCAAAGCCGGCGAAGCGGTGGATCAAACTGTTGCGAAATTGCTGCCCGATTTGGAAAAGGGCGACATCATCATTGATGGTGGAAACTCGCACTTTACAGACACGCAGAAAAGAGAAAAGGAATTAAGAGAAAAAGGCATCAACTTCATTGGTTCCGGTGTGTCGGGCGGTGAAGAAGGTGCACTTTGGGGACCGTCTCTCATGCCCGGCGGCGACCAGACTGCATACGAGAAGGTAAAGCCTATCTGGGAAGCTATTGCCGCTAAGGTCAATGACGGTCCTTGTGTCACTTACCTGGGACCGGACGGTGCCGGACACTTTGTGAAGATGGTTCATAATGGTATCGAATACGGTGATATGCAATTGATTGCCGAAGTCTATGACGTTATGCGTCGCGGACTGAACATGCCGGCACGCGAGATTGCAGACGTTTTCGAGACATGGAATCAGGGCATTCTCGATTCGTTTCTCATCGAAATTACAGCCAAGATTTTGACCGTCGTCGATCCGGAAACAGGCAAGCCGCTTGTCGACATGATCCTCGATAAAGCCGGTCAAAAAGGAACTGGCAAATGGACCAGCGAGGCGGCTCTGGACCTCGGAATTGCCGTTCCGACAATCGACATGGCTTTGACCGGTCGTATGCTTTCGGCAATGCACGATATGCGCCAGGAAGCTTCGAAGATTCTCAATGGAACAGCTGTCGGCAGCGGCAAGCCGGTCGATAAATCGACCAAAGAAGAAATTCTCAAGGCGCTTCATGATGCGCTCTATGCCTCGAAAGTCTGCAGCTATGCCCAAGGCATGGCCCTTATCAAAGAAGGCTCCGATTTCTACAAGTGGAATATCAATCTTTCTGAATGCTCACGCATATGGAAAGGCGGTTGCATCATTCGCGCCAAATTGCTTGAAGAGATTCGCGCCGCCTTTGCCCGTCGGGCCGACTTGCCGAATTTGCTTATGGACAAAGAGTTTTCCAAAACCGTTCTTGCCTTCGAGACCAATTGGCGTAAATCCATTGTTTTTGCAATCGAGCGTGCTATTCCTGTTCCCGCCCTTACAGCCAGTCTGGCTTATTTTGACAGCCTGCGCTCAGGCAGCCTACCGCAAAACCTTACACAGGCTCAAAGAGACTTCTTCGGCGCTCACACCTATCAGCGCGTCGATGCACCTGAAAAAGGCTTCGTGCATACCGACTGGATACATTTGATCAAAGAAAAGACTGCGGCTAAATAGTCTGCATATATACGTTTCTCCTTTGTAGACTCAAAAGGCGCCAAACCGGCAGTCCTGTCGGCTTTGTTTCGTGCTCTAATAGAGCGATAGACTCGCTTCGCGCACAGAAGTACAAAGTTCACAGCGACAATGCCAACTTATTCGGTAAATGCCGTCAATGTTTCCAGCTTCCCTCTCGGGGAAACTGACAAGGTGGTAACGGTGTTTTCAGCTGAACGCGGCTTGATCAAATGTGTCGCAAAAGGCGCGCGCAAACCAGGTTCAAAAATTGGCGGACGGGCCGAACTGCTGAATGTGAATAAATTGCTGCTTGCCTCAGGTCGCACTTTTGAGATTATTTCACAGGCTGAGACACTGGAAACCTTTCCAAAATTGCGCGGTGATCTGGAGCGCCTCGCCTATAGCTTGTACTACGCTGAACTGACCAGTATTTTTGGCCAAGGACTCAACGACGAATCCAGCTCTTATTTTGATTTTTTGGTGATGTCGCTGCGCTATCAGTGTTTGTCAGATTCCGATCCGGCCTACCTATGCTTGATGTTTGAGTTGCGATTGTTGGATATCCTCGGATATAGACCGGAATTGACAGTTTGTGTGAACTGCCGCTCGGTCTTAACCGATCATGCCATTGCCGGATTTCATTTTGAACTGGGAGGTATGGTGTGCGAACGCTGCCACCTGGAGGGAAAACGAGTCAAAGTCACTCTTCGCGTAGCCGAAGATGAGGGGATATATGAGACCCCCGGGGTAGACAAACTGGATAAGCATGTCACTCCTCTGGTTTGGAAACGCCTGGTACTGGCGTCTGCCGGAAGCGACGTTCCCAGTGTCGAAAAAGAGAGTGATGGCTTGAAGCGAGCCACACGAGCTGCCCACCGTGTAATTGAAGGATATATTGAACATCGGGCAGGGCGGCGCGTTAAGTCGCTTGCGCTCCTGGAAAGTGCGCAGACGCAATAGTTGGCGCTGAGCTCGCTTTGCAACCAAGTCTCGCTTAAGATGCTAATCTCTTATTAGTTGTTGTGGGCTTGGTGAGCTGATTTGCGGTGATGAGCGAAAATCCGATTCTACTGATTGTCGAAGACGACAAGACACAGCAAAAAGTGCTGGGCTTGCTGGCGGAAAAGTACGGCTTTGACATGGTGATTGCCGATACTGGCGCTAAAGCCCTGGTCGAACTCGATAGTAGTGGAGTGAAATTCGACGCTGTTCTAATGGACATCAGAATGCCCGATATGGACGGTTATGAATGCACCAACATGATTCGCACAAGAGAATTGGTAAGCGGTAAGCACATTCCTATAATTGCAATTACTGCTTATGCGTCGGAGTCATACAAAACAAAATGCCTGGAAGCCGGCGCCGATGACTATTTAAGTAAGCCTTTCGATGCGGAAGATTTCCGCAAAATTTTGCTCAAATGGGCATACAATCCGAACAAGCCCAATTTGAAACTTTTACCAGGCTCGAGAGAAGAAGCCGTCTGAATCAGGCAGAAATCAAGTTTCCTGCTCAGGATGATACTGCTCTTCGTCGATGTTGAAAGTCCAGGCTACAGCCTCTTTCGCTGTTCTCATGAAAGGAGGCACGCGCAGAAAATATTCGCGAAAACTTCCGTCCGGCTCGGGGGTGGAATTTTTCACGCGCACCATAACCAGTGGCTCATCGCCGGACATTCTTTTTCTGTATAGTGTTCCGTATTGGTCTTCGCACAGTACTTCTGCGTTTGACTCCATAAGATATCGAGAGATGCCAAAACGATCCATCATGATGCGCCGCACTTCCAGATTAATCTCGCTGTCGATTTCTTGAACTGTCAATGTTTCCGGTGCAATCGCGGTCTTTTCCGTGACCGTTACTCCATTGACTGCATAAATCGAATACCCGTCGGCATACTTAAGCACGGGACCATCGGTGGAATTAAAACGTCCCTCTTCGTCCAGACTGACAATCTGCGGTTGCTTCGTAACGAAGGCAATTTCAGAAAATGGACAAAATTGCGTTCGATTGGCTAGAAACAGACGCAGATTGCGAACGGCTGCCAGTGTTTGCTTGCTGAAAATTCGCTCCAGACCTGCATCAATGAAGAATGTGAAATTGGATAGGCGTTCCAGTTTAGGATGCCAGACAATACTATTAAAGCCGACTGCCAGTTGACCGGTAAACCAAAGCCCGCTGGAACCTCCGTCCACGATGGCTTCCAGAACCGGAGGATACGATTCGTAGATAGTCGGCTCGAGATTCTTTGCGCTCAGCGCATGCGCCAAAATGCCAACAGTCTCTTCGCCTATCTGCTCTAAAAACTGTCTTTCCAAATCGCCCTGTTTGACGAGCTCATCGCGCACCAGAGATGTTGCATCGCCCCTCTCTCTGAAGATACGCAGCGCCGCACGTTCTGTCGTTCCCATGTTTGAGAGATTCTGAACAGCTGTGCGCAACTGAGTAATTCTCATCAGTTCTGCCTGCCAGTCTAGATTATGTAAATTCTCAATACGACCGGGCATGCCGCCGTCAACGAATTGAGTGTCAGCGCAAATCCAATCTCGGATTTCAGGCGTTACCGCTCTGTCTAGCTCCACTTCCAATTGCGATACTACAGACTCAAAAAATCCCAGTCGAGAATCTATACTTTTGCCCATTGGTCGGCCGAACACTGAGCTAATTGCGTAAGAGTGGGAACGCTTGCCAGTTTCCATCTCGCTTATCTTCTGCAAAACAGTGTTATGGTCGACTCTTTTTGCAAGTAATGACTTTATGTCCTCGTCCGAAATTTTTTCTTTCATGGCGCCAACTACATTTTTCCAAGCCGGCTCCGTGATCCTTTCTTCAACCAATGACCAAGTTTCAGCGTCTGCCAGCGCACGGATGCGAAGCAATGCCGGCATTAACATCATTTGCATTGGACTGTCTACTGACACTACCTGCGGTGTCGGCAAATGCAATAGTTCATAAAAACTCTCAAATATCTCCCGATAGTTTTCTTGCGAGAGAGGACAAATTTCCTGAGCCAGCTTTTCATCCCAGTGGTCGCGGTAATCGGCAAGCAACACCTGCGCTTCATCCGGGAGTTCAGAAAGTCTTTCGTCTAAGTCTTCTGTCATCAAGGCCAAGGGTTAAAAGGCAAAAAGGCAACCAACGACTGCCTGTTGGATCATACCCGGCGGCAAATGATTAAATTCGATTCAATAGGTTTTCAACCGAGCACTAAGCCCATTGGATTGTGGACAGAGCCTTTTCAAAGCCAGCTCGGTACTTGTCGTACAACTCTTTGGTCTGTGCTTCGAAAACCAGCTCTTCTATCACACAGTCGGCGGCCGCCGGATCAGAATCTACAAAAAGCCCACAGTAGTACGCTTGTGCTTGCATCTGACTATTGTGAAAAACGCCATATACGGCGAGCACTTTTCTGCCATTCAATTCGATAGTTTCCATTCGCTGCAGGTAAAAGCGGGGACCGCCTACACCTGTTTCCAAATTGGTCAGCTGGTTATTTCCGGCATTGCCCAGCGCGTCGGCCATCTCATTGATGAGCAATTGGGCTTGAGGATGACACTTGTGCTTCGATTCGGCGCTGCTGGAAAAGATCATGCCTGCCGGTTGGGCAAGGACTTTCCTGAATGTGCAAGCATCGTTGCCGATAGTCGCACTACCGCGAAACAAGGAGGTGATTGCCACATCGCCAGCATCTTTCTTCTCTCTGGGATGGAACGAGCGCCTCCAGTTTTGACCCATGCCGCCGTAGAGGACTGCTCCTCTAGCGAAAGAATCAGGCAGTTTGATTGATTTAATAACACCGAATTGATCTACAGGCACTTTTAGTCAACCCTAGACGTAATGCATTTGCACAGGTTTTGGCATGGTATTAGGGATGCCTGTTGTTTTTGCTCTTTCTTCGGCCTGTTGGAATTGAGCCAGAGCCTGTATGTATTCCAGATTGGCTTGCCTTTCCAAAGATTCCAGCTGAGCTTTTAGCTTCTGCTGTTCTAAACGCTCGCGTTCTTTGATTTTTTCTTCTTCTTCCTGTTTCTTCTTCTCGTCTTCTTTGCGCTTTTCGAATTCTTTTTCTGTTTCGTTGGGGTTGCGACCTGTAGACGGTCCAAATCTGGTGCCATCGTCAGGCACTCGTCCTCCGCCACCACCGGGCACCTGCCAATTTTCCTTATTGGTGGCTATATCAACATCTCTGTCGCTGACGCGGGCGAGAT
>DTSE01000413.1 GCA_012965515.1 Candidatus Melainabacteria bacterium
AGTAAACGCTTCGCCACCTCTCATAGACTTGAGATGAACAGCAACAGCGGAAAATTTCGCTTCTGAAGTGGTGTCAAGCAAATCGACACGAAATGCAGGTCTTAGATCGGAAATGTTGAACACATTGGCAATCTCTTCATAGGTGTGGGTGTTTAAAACCTTCAAGCGTGGATGAAGGAGAAAACCAACTGCCTGTCCTCTACTGTTTTCGCGAGAAACTTCGAAGTTGTATCCGTTATCTTTTGCGACCCTGGCCAAACCATCAAAGTTCGTCTCTTCAACAAACATCAAATGGTGGCGCGGAATAATGTGTTTGTAGCTCTCAGTGAAGTACTTCGCTTTGTCACTTGTGAGAAACTCCATGTTCCATGCACCGAGCACAAGATTGCCGTTATCCTTAACGATAGGCATGCGCTCCATACTTTTACCAACTTCCGCTGCCACCACTTTTGCGTCGGGCAGTGGACGAGGCTTCAACTCTCGGAGGGCATCGAGCAACCTGAAATCTGAAGGAATTCCCTCGCGCAAATGAGGCAGAAAACTGTTCAGTGCCAAGCCTTGAACACTGGATTGCAAAACAACTTCAGTTGGTGCAAGTTGTCCATTAGAGGCGAGCTGAGACGCCTCACTCATGACACTGCCACCAACAAAACCAACTAACGGATATGCAGTCAGTTTTCCCGCAAGCGATGACTGCTTAGACAAAAAGTTGCCCCTGTCAAACGCAAAACAGCCAACACCAGTACCCAAAGCGTTTCCCAATCTAGTGTGATTTTCATTAGGCTTCTGCAAGCCGGCAAACGCCATTGCGCCGCTGATGTTTGCGATGCGGCTCGAAGTCAGTATCGGGTTAAGCACTGCACCAACACGCGTCCCGGCAAGGGCACCGTCGACAGCCAAAAATGCTCGTCCTGTACATTCCCCCGCAAGGTAGAAGGGAAGCAGCGCTCCCACGCCGCCTGATATGCCTTGTATGAACCAACTCGCGCTGAAAGGCTGCTGGTCTTCGATCGTCAAATGACAGTCGGGCAGGCTCGCTGCATTAGCAGCGATGTTGTACATCGCAAGTGGACCAGCATTTAAAGCCGGATTGAAGATATTGTGTTCAGCCCAACACACAAAGTCCTCGGTTTTATGGGCGTCAACAACTATTAACTTCGAGTCGGAAGCATCCATAGGCATGCGAAAACCGCTTCGCAAGGGGTCGAGAATAGTTTGCGCCTAGGCAACCTACCTTTCAATGTGGCAGGCACGCGTGAGCGTTCGTAGTACCCGCAGCGATTTATTAAACGGCGAAAGCCACCTTGTATTAAGGAATGATTGAGTTACGAACAACCTCTCAGCCCTAGGAATAAGATGGTTGTCACGAGGTGCAAAATTCAACGATGAGTCCACTAAGAGTTATCTTTTTAAGTCTTTCCAGAATGCCACCAGTAGTGTTGCTAATTACAATCATTGGTCTCTCTACCTTTGTTACCTGGATGGTCACAGATAGAGTCAATCGAGCAGAAGAACAAATGGAAGCGGCGCAAAACACACGCAGCGAATACGTTGTTATGTCTGTCAATGGAATTCCAGCCAGCACGGAAATAGACAAAAGTATGATTGTTCAGAGGCGAGCGTCCGAAAGTGACATCTGGTCAGATGCCATCAAGAACAAATCACAAGCTGTTGGTCGCGTCACAGAAAACGCAATCCCGGCGCACTCGCAAATTCGCGAATGTGACTTGCAGTAGTCTGATCGAGTCCTTCTTCTCTGGAATCGGCGTTACCGCGAGCCGGTCGAATGCAGATTATTTACCGATTGGGATAATATGTGTAAAGCCCGATTAGGGTGCGCATGTGACTTCGCCGGATTCGCGAAATTTGCCAACTTCAAAAGATGAACCATCCAATAGCAAGGAGCCTGCTCAGGACAAAGCGCCCGCATTAGATCAAGCTGCCACGATGCCAGATTTGATTGAGAAAACACTCGATACTCTGGATGGCGGCTCCGGTTCGTTTCTCACAAGTGCATCAGGAGAACTCGTTTCCGTTTCACCCAGCAAGCCAGAACAGCTGGTCGGGTCAATCTTTGACGGCAAGTATGAAATTCTCTCCTTGCTTGGGCAAGGAGGGATGAGCGCGGTTTTCAAAGCGAAAAACCTGGTGTTGAACCGTATTGTCGCTATCAAGATATTGCTGGGTTCTCGCAACTTAAACGAACAATCGCTGATGCGATTTCAGCAGGAAGCGCGAGCGGCCAGCCAGCTCGACCACCATAACATCGTAAAAGTGCATGACTTTTCTGTTTCCATTGATCATGCACCATATATGGTGATGGATTATGTAGAAGGAAACTCAATCGCAGAAATTATTACAGCCGAAGGGCAGCTCGATCCCTACCGCGCGCTTGATCTCATCTTGCAAGCGTGTGATGCGCTGGAACACGCCCACCGGCAAGGTGTTGTGCACAGAGATTTAAAGCCCAGCAACATTATGGTGACAAAAGGGAAAAACGATTCCGAAGTTGCCAAAATTGTGGACTTCGGAGTTGCGAAAATAATGGAAGAAGAGCAAGGCTCAGCGCCGCAGCTAACAAGAACAGGCGAAGTTTTTGGCAGCCCCCTCTATATGAGTCCGGAACAGTGTTTGGGCAAAAAGGTGGATGCGCGCACAGATATTTACTCACTTGCGTGTGTCTTGTTCGAAGAACTCACCGGCATGCCACCATTTCGTGCCGACAATGTTCTTGCAACGATGCATATGCACATCAGTGACGCACCGCCAGAGGTAACAAAACTGCGAACAGATTTACCAAATGGTGCAGTTCTTTCATCCATTCTTCTTACGGCGCTCTCAAAAAATCCAGAGCAGCGCTTCCAGAGCATGCGTGACTTTTCCACTGCACTTCAGAAAGCAGCGCTTAAGCCGCAAACCAGGCTCGGTAAGATTCTCACGCTTTTAAACATCTTCCGCAAAACAAAAGGTTCAAATCGAAAGCTGCCGATGCTCACAATCATCGCCGCGAGCACAATCCTGGTCGGCGGCGCGTCCTTATGGGCATTGCACTCGCTCCAAGAAGCTAACAAACTTCAAGAAGTATTGACCCTAAAGGATGAAGACGTACTTATGTCTGCAAGAGACAAACTTGAGCAAGAGTACTTACTCGAAGCCGATCCTATAAGGCGAGATGTCCAAGACGGCAGAAAATTAACGGACGGGATCGTTCCCTTCTATTTGAAGGAACCCCAACTACAAGTTCTCTATCTCCGCCATACGAAAATTTCAGGGTTAGGCTTTGACCAATTGACGAAAGGTTTGAGCAAACAACTTACTGGTTTCTCATGTAGTGGAAACACTCATCTGATGCCGAATGACTTGATGAAAATTGTCGAGAATCTGGACGGAGATAGACTCAATTTGCTTGCAATGCAGAGTGTACGTGCTACAGACGATGTGGTGGCGGCTTTCTCAAAATTCAAAGTTCTGGAGAATCTTGAAATAAGCGGCAGTGACATCACACAAAATGTGTTTAAGCGCCTACCGGAAATGAGGTCCGTCAAGAAAGTGATGGTTAATGACACAGCGGCAAATGATGAGACCTTGCGAGACATTGCCGAAAAGTTTCCAAATCTGGAAGGTCTGCATCTGAGAGGTACGAAAGTCACCGATGCCGGGCTGCAAGCATTGAAGAAACTTCCACTGCGATACATGTCAGTCAGCAGAACCAATTTAAGCGAACACGCGCTAGCTGAGCTGAAAGCCGCGATTGGCTCTCGACTCAAGATCGACTCGACGCCTAAAGATTAACGACTCGAAACTGCATCCGCTCAATTAATGCATCTAACGTCTCTCAAAGCGTTTCTATGCATAACCTCGACTTGCAGAGAAGTAGATCTGCTCGTCATCATCATCAGATCTCCAAAATACAAGAATGTTATCAGCGGTTTTACTTACAGCTGGGCCGACATCGGTATAGTCATGATCATTGATCGTCTGGCTAGAAGCCCAATTCTCCCCATCTTGCGTGCATGTATAGCGAATTCTCTTGTCGCTGTCTCTCCAGAATAAATACATAAATCCATTCATCACACATGCACTCAGCTTATCGTAGGACTTATCGTATTCGTTGATTCTCATTCCTTCCGGCCAATTCTCCCCGTCGGACGAAGCGCTGTAATAAATCTGCTTAGACACATCATCTGCCTTCCAGAAAACAAAAAGCTGCCCCCTAAAAGAGCAAGCTGCTACAGTTTCCTCAGTATGATCATGGTCATTTATTTTGCGTCCCTCAGGCCAATTTTCACCATCATCTGACGCACTGAAATAGATTTTGTCGCTTGAATCACCGGCATTCCAAAAGAGGTAAAGCTTGTTATTGAACTTACATGGAATTGGCTCCCTCGGAGAATAATCATGATCATTTATCCTTCTGCCATCAGGCCAATGAATCCCGTCAGAGGACGCGCTCCAGTAATGCCGTTTCTCGGTATCGTTAGATCTCCAAAACACATACACCTTGCTCTTGAATTCACAAGCCGTTGGTGCGAGCTCTGAAGAGTCGTGGTCATTAATTCGTAGCCCCTTGGTCCAAGACGATCCATTCTCTGACGTGCTGAAGTAAATCTGCTTGTCGGAGTCATTCGACTGCCAAAATACAAATGTCTTACTCAATGCAGTGGATCTACAAACTCCAGGCCGGCGGAATGTCGAATCTGCATCACTAACCCGCTGACCGTCAGTAAACGATCTGACTGGATTCAAGAATTGCGGATTGAACGCAAGTGCGACTGAATCCATCGCACCATACAACTCCGGCTGCAGCTTAAAATCTTCAGACCACTTATTCGAATTTCTGTAATAGTTGAAGTACAGAATGTCTGTATTTTCGACACCAGCATTGTGAAAGCAATACAGAAAACCATCTTTTACGATTACTTGTGGTGCAAAACTTGCTGTAAATGGACTATCAGGAGAATCTGTCGGAGCAAGCCTTTCATCGTTGGAAAAATTAGTTCCATCAAATTCAAATTTGTATAGATTCTCAGTGCCGAAGTTCGCACCAAGGTGTATTCCAAAAACGCGATCACCATATACCACTACAGCCGGTGCCTCACGCGATTGATAATCAAGCTTGAAAGCTTTGGAGACCTTATGCCCATCGTAGTAGAAGTAGTTGATATACTGATTGTCATCGATAAAGAAACAGTAGATCTTGTCCCGATAAACTACAGCGCTTGGTCTCTTGCTCGAATAGAAATACTTGCCAGGTTCATCTGTAGGTGCTAACGCAACATCCGCCCAACACCATGTATTCGAAAGGTCAAACCACCAGAGTATTCTGTCTGGTGCGCCTCCCAGATGGATGCAGACGAGGACTTCGTTATAGCTGACCACTGCCGGTGCAAATGTGGTTGTATAAAATTTGTCAGGGTCATCGGACGGCGCAAGGCGAGTCTCATGCATCCATCCGCCTATCTTTCTGCCACAGTAAATGAAGCTGTCACTTTCGCCCTGCCGGAAACTGAAAAGCTCGCTCCTATACATAGCTAGTGCAGGAGCCTTTGCAAGGCGGTATGGTGCCGTAGGGTGAACTTCCGCATCTCTAAACCATTCACGGTCATCACAGATTGCTTCATAACACACGTCATTAGCTGCTCTTCCCTTATGCACAACGTGCAAGAGCGGATATGAATCATTTATGAGCGTGAACCCTAGTTCTTCATACAGCATCCTTATCGAATAGGCATAACCCACTCCTAGTTCTTCAATACAAGAATGCAACATCCCTAAGACACGCATCTGATAGTCGACAATCACGGCCCCGGAATCGCCGTATGCAAACTTACTCCCATCGCCTTTCAAAGAAAACTGATTCACATACTGCTGACCGTCGGCATCGTATCCTGTGCAATTGATGGCTTCTGTATAGAAAGAAGACACGAACGTCTTTGCGCCCCGCTTCCTTACAGCAATCGGATATCGAAGGTCTTGATCTGTTAATTCGTAAAAGCCCTGAACAGGTCCAATGTCTAGGATAAAGTTAGTCCACTGTATGTTGTCATTCAGCTCAGCGTAGCCGTAATCATGTTGCTCATCTGGACCAACTCGAGTCACACTCGCAACAGGATAGTGCGAAGGACCAGGCTGAAATATGACGCCACTCGTTTCAAGTACGTGCCGACAACTTAAAATCGCCGGCTTCCCGTTCTCGCTTCGGACTATCAACCCAAGTGTGCCCATCTTGTTAGGATCAGAACTCGACACGATCCTTGCCCCAGAAACAAGCGGAACGTAAGCCTTGCTATCCGATGTTCCTTCCGGTTCTGCAGCCGGTCTCTGTCTTTGCGTGATCTTGCGTGGAGCCTCGACAATATCCGTAGGCACACCATTGAATTCTCGCGGGATCAAATTCGAAGAATCAAGCTGCGACTTCGGACGTTTCTTCTCGACGAATACGATAATCGCGACTTCGCCAATGTAAACACCACCAGTTTTCTTTGGACCGACTCCAACCGCGTGAACTCCCGGAAGTCTCAAAAGGTCGTTTTCAACTTGTTCTTTTACTGTTGAAACACTGTATGTTGCCTGTGCCATTTCTTCGTCCTCTCAAAAGCGTCAGCAGTCCCGCGCAACACGCAAGGCACGAGAACAAGTTTTCGATTTTAGAAATTGTCGCCAGGTTACGATGTTCCTCCAAATTCTGCAGAATAATCCCCGCTCAAGATTATCTTTTCGGTAACCCAGGCAAATGACAGTCCAGTGCCAGAACCAAAAGATTAATCCTTAGAACGCAATATCTGCTGGGCATTGAGCCGTTCACGACCTCTTCACCCTGCATCAATATAATAGAAACACGTTTACTAGTATGTTCCCCAAGCTAAACGACCTCCAGCCGCCACAAGCGGTTTACTCTTCATTGGGTTGGAAGAATGACCACAACCGATACTCCGGTAGAACCGGCTCGTCAGCGTCAGCCTGTTGTCGAACGAGACACAGAGCAAAACAGTCCCGAAACAAAGCCAGAAGCAAAGTCAGGCTTCGGCAGTGATTTCGCTACGAGAATTGGTCTCACTGCGGGTTCCCCTCCGGACACTCTCAAGTTACTGAGTGACCTAACGCGCAACGCGAATCTGACAGGCGTGCCGGATACATTCGGCGGATTTTTTCTCGCCTCAAACGGAACGGATCTTAGCGGACTACTAACTCCGCGTGCTAGGCAGAATCAATCCGAAAGAGCCGCACTTCCAACAGAGCTGGCATCTCTTCGCTTAGCGGCTACAGCGGATCGCGCAGCAGTTCCAGTCGACCGCGCGGCGCCCCCTGGAACAGACAGTTTGCCAACGGGCGTAAGCAGAATCGAGCGAACACGGATACACGGCACTGGCTCACCAGTCGACACACAAGTCGAAATTCGATATGGTATGGACGGAAAACCCAACTTCGTCCGCGATCATCTCGGCGAATGGAAATCAGAAGACGGCGGTAAGACATGGAAAACCGGAGAACCCAATCTTAGATTCCGCCGCGGCGAAGTTGCCATCGACAAAGACGGTAACTATTCAATCAACAATGAAGACTACGGCGTGAAATCGACTTACTCGCCGGATGGAAAAGTCACGCGCACCATAATCAATCAAGCTAGCGAACAGTTCTCCGTCACACGCGACAAGAAGGGCATTCCGACAGGTTTTAGCGATAGCAGCGGCGAGTGGACGGGCGACGGAAAAAATTGGACAAACACCAAAACCGGAGAGAAGAAAACCGGCACCGTTTCTCTTGCAGAGCACGGAGAGTTCCGCTTCAAGCCGAACAAGGGTGACGCAACGGTCGCACAAACACCGCAGTTAGAGCGCATCAATAAAATGCAAGATGAGCTGACCAGACAGTATGGTATCAATTTTGCAAAACCAGGAGAGAGAGTAAAGAACGAAGGCAGATCGCAGCAGCAAGGAAATGATGAACCAATCATCGCGGGAGCGCCGACCGAAGCTGAACTCAACACACTGAAGAAGGTTCTGAAAAACACTGATCACGAAAATTACAGCGGCATGAAAATGTGGTTCATTCGTGCGGACGAAAATACACTAGATATGTATGGCGCATACACAAGCGAGAAAGGCGACAAGCCGGCCACGCCGCATGAATGCAACGGTTGCCACAATCCACG
>DTSE01000414.1:0-12239 GCA_012965515.1 Candidatus Melainabacteria bacterium
AAGGTTGTCTTTGCAACGGAAACGCTCGCCGCAGGTATAAACATGCCTGCACGAACTACTGTCATCAGTTCGATTTCAAAACGTGCAGATGAAGGGCATCGTCAATTACGCGCGTCCGAGTTCCTCCAAATGTCCGGTCGTGCTGGACGTCGCGGTATGGATGAGGTTGGAAACGTTGTCGTTTTGCACCATCCATTTGAAAGTGTTGAAGATGGAGCCAAGCTCGCTACTGCTGAGGCCGACCCCTTATCTAGCCGTTTCACGCCATCTTACGGCATGGTTTTGAATCTGCTCGAGCGCCATACGCTCGACGAAGCGCGTGATTTGATCGAACGAAGCTTTGGACAGTTTCTCATCAATCATCAATTAGAACCTCTGTACGAACAAAAGATGGGTTGGGAAAAAGAGCTGGAGCGTTTGAAAGATCCGCTCTGCCCTGATGTTCTTGGCGATTTGCCACTCTACGCTAAACGCCTGGAGGCAATTCGCGCCAAGCACAAACAATTGAAGAGCATGGAACGGGGACTGAAGCAGGGCAAAGGCAAAGTTGACCCGTCGGCGGAAGAAGCGCTAAGCGCAGTGCGCAATGATATTTCGGCGGCGCTTGCGGAAGCTTACGCTATGCCGTGTCATGGCTGCCCAGTGCAAAAACCTTGCAGTAAGCAGACCGAGCGTGAGCGTCAATTAGATCGCCGCATCAAAGAATTCGATCGAAGGATTCAGAGAGAAACGACTAAATACTGGCGCACTTTTGTTGCTCTCACGGACATTCTGCGTTTGAAAGGATATCTGGATGGCGACAAGCCGACTAAGTACGGTCAAATGGCGTCGTCAATCAGAGGTACGAATGAACTCTTCCTTTGCGAAGTGGCGATAAATGGTTTGCTCGATCATCTGACTCCCGCCCAATTCGCCGCCATGATGACGGCGCTGGTGACAGAAGAAGGACGCATGCACGAGCCGATTCGAACTCGTGTAAGTCCTGAGGCAGAGCTGGCTTTCGACAAGATTGGGAAATTGGGTCGCGAGCTTTTTAGAACACAAAGAGATTTCGACGTTGATATTCCAATCTCTATTGCTCCGACCTTTTCCGGTTTGACTGAGATGTGGGCGCAGGGCGCAACATGGGAACAGATGCGGCTGGCGACGACTTACGATGAAGGTGATGTCGTGCGTGCTTTGCGAAGAACTGTCGACCTGTGCAGGCAATTCAATCGCGCGCCCAATGTGCCCGAAAAGTTTATGATGATGTGCATGCAGGCGGAAAGATTGATTGCTCGTGACGAAGTGAAAGAAGACTTCTAATGGCAAGGATTCGGAGCGCGTCTGTTTTCTTGATGGTTCTACTTTGTCTGTCCGTGCCGGTTGCCGACTGCAAACGTCATCGTTCCGATGCTCACGCAGATCGAATGAAAGAGATTCGACGGCAGGTAAAGGAAGGGCAAGCGCAAGCTGTTGTTTATGAACTTGAGAGCATTACTAGAAACAATCCAAAGGATGTTGAGGCGTGGGTGCTGCTCAGCAAGGTGTATACAGATCTTGATATGAGCAGCAGCGGTGGCAAGATGATCGGCAAAGCTATGGATGCTGCGAAAAACGCTGTTGCAGCGCAGCCAGATAACAGTACCGCTTTGAAAAACTTGGCAGAGCTACATGCGCAACGAGGAAATTTCAAAGAAGCGTTGAGTCTAATTGATCGAGCGATCGCAGCTCCTCGTCAGGATCCTTTTGTGTATAAGTCGAAAGCTTTGATGCTGAGCGAGCTAAAGCGTGACAAGGAAGCTGTTGCTGCGTGGGATATGTTCGCCAGTACCCATCCTGCTGCCAATACCAGTCCGAACCAAATGGATGATGGTGCCTTGATTTATGCGCGTGGCGGACTGACTGACAAAGCCTGCGCGCTGTACGACAAATTGAATGCAGTTTCTCCAAGCGAAAAATGGATTTTGAAAAAGGCTGAAGCCTATTCGATGGGCGGGCGGACAAACCAGGCAATTGGAGTCTATTCCGAGTTGATTAAACTGCATCCGGGCGACGAACTTGCTCTTATGGAGAGAGCCAAGCTTAAGTCCAAACTCGGAAAACATAAAGAAGCCCTAGCCGACATGGATGCCGCGATCAAAGAAATGCCGACGTCGAGAATGTATTTGGAGCGGGCGAGCATTTACGAAAAGCTCGGCAATGCGAAGATGGCGCAGCGAGATCGAGAGAAAGCTCGCGAGTAGTGAGCTCTGTTTCTGAATAGTGAGGCGGCAGTCTGCGAACATCGTCCGGGATCGTCACTAATTAGTAACTACATTTCGCTTAAATAATAGGTACTGACCTTTCTGTTCGCCTGAAGGAAGGTGGAAAGGTCCTGTGACTCTATCTCACCCCCTCTAGACTGCCTTCATAGTCTTGCCACCTTTTTGACACTCTGTTTTGGTTTGCTAATAACCTCGCCATATTTACTACCTTTCTTATCGATCTAATTTCGGAGGCAACAATGACCGCCGTTACCCCAGGTACTGCACATCCAGCTCCAGCCAGCCCGTCAATCGTTCAGGCTTCAGATGTGCCTTTTGCACTGAATTCTCTCGAAGCGATGTTCGATTGGAGCAAGGGCGCCGGAAAAAAGAATGCTGCGCGCATTACGTTTTCCAAGTTGCCAAAGGCAGCCGTACCTCGGCCGCAAGATTCGGCGACTCAAAGTGGCGATGCCGACTTAGAGTTTGACGAAAGGTTTGCCAACGCAGACCTCGCAACGAAAGTGTTTCTCTTTTTGCAAGCAGCTCAGGACTGCAAGAAGAAAGTGCCTGAATTAATCGCCCGGGAAGCAAGAGAGTTGAATGCAGTTGAGTTTGCCAGACTTATGTCTGCCGTGGAAGAAAGCGGCGGAATCTGGGACGCAGAGAGATACTTCGTCTTCCGCTATTCGAGTGGCAGTGTAGGCAGCGTCTGGCTGGCCGGGACGGAAGTCTACAACTCCATTTGGAAGAATTTCTAGTTTCAAGCTACATGGATTTGGATTTTTCGTGGGATTCGCAAACAACAGCAATCGGTGGGCGGTATTCTTGCCGCCCTTACTGACCTGTTGATACAGAACCTTTTACCCTCGAATTTCAGTGGGCTTTGTTACCTCAGCCCATGCCAACAGGATACAATTTCCAAGCTTTCTGTGTCCGCTTGTACGCGCGTTTCGGGGATTGGTTGCTGAGCTATGAGCTGGGTCGAAAAGCTACGATCGAATCCTTGGATGGTGCTTTTCGTATGTTCGTTCGCGCTTTTCCAAGAAGAATTTCTCTACGGAATGGTTTGTCCCCTCACTCCTGAGGCGCCGGCCCACATATCTGATGAGCACGTGATTAGCACTTTGTACGGTGCTTATGCGCTGGGCATGTTTGTTGCGACCCCAATTTTGGGGCTGGTAACTGATCGACTCGGTCGTCGACGCCCAATGATTATTGGCGGCGTGCTTCTCGGTATTGCGGCTGTATTGTTCGCTATCGGAACGAGCCGAGAAATGCTTTATGTCGGACGCGTATTTCAAGGAGCGGGGGCTGCTTGTAGTTGGACTGCTGGTCTGGCATTAGTCGCTAAATACTGCTCGAAGCATCGCGTTCGAGATATGGGTTATTGCATGTTGGGCGCAACTACAGGCTCTGTTGCCGGACCGTGGGTCGGCGGTGAGTTGTTTGACAAATTCGGCTATTTGGCGCCGTTTTATTTTGCTATTGCTTTGGTTGTGATTGATACGACCTTGCGAATAGTTTTCACTCCGTCCACCACCAACCCTGATGCCCAGCCCCCCTGGAGTGAAACATTCAAGGAATTGCGTGGCATCGCTTTGGACAAGAGAGTCTTGTCGGCAGCTTTTGCGGTTGCTCTTGCCGCTGCCAGTTGGGCGCTGATGGAACCACTATTTCCGATGCACGCTATTCGAATTGCCAACGCATCTCCGGCAACTGTTGGCGGCATCATTACAGGTTCCAACTTGCTCTATGCATTTCTTGCGCCCGTCGTTGCCATTGTTTCGGACAAGATAGGTGTGCGAACGACAACCGCTCTGGGTTTGGGAATGACAGCCGTCTTTCTGCCGTTGTTGGCGCTGACTCCCAATTTATTCTTCGCTGGTTCGGTGTTGTGGCTAATCACAATTTCCTATGCGTTTACCATCAACCCAACTTCAGCCGAACTCGGAGACGCCGTTGACCATCGAGGTTCTTCGTCTTATTCAGTTGCGTATGCTGTGTACAATCTTGCCTATGCGATAGGTATGATCAGTGTCGACTCTTATGTTGAGTTCGTCACGGATTCCGCGCATCATCTTCAGTTGCTGCACATCTTGCTTATCGTCAGCGGACTATTTGCGCTCTGTTTGCCTTTGTTTCTTGTGAAACCTCAATCGCCAACGAATACTGCGGCGACGGATACGCCCGAAACAGCGCCCGACACTGCAACCGGCTAACGGGCCACATATCCTGCGTAGTCATAACCTTTGTAGGTATCGACTCTGCCATCAAGGAAGGCATTGATGTCGTTTTCCAGAACAACAGATTTGAAGGCATCGTTAAGCGCAGCGGTTATCATCGGGCGCAATGCAAAACCGAATATGCAGGTCAAAAGTGCTGCGCAACCAAACACTTCGAGTTTTCGCCAAAAGCCCATGGAATTATCCTCTCATTCCACGTTACCTTCAATTGTTTCTCCTAGTCAAGTAGTCCGAATTTAGGGGAAAGCGGGCGAGACTTTAGTATGCTTTTGGGGCTGGCAAAACGCGCCTGGGGGGACACCGAGTCATGTCACGCTCTTTCATTTCTGAACTTAACCAGAGATTTCTTTCCAAGGAAGAGAGGTTCTCGCGCAGGCAGATGTTAAAGGGCATGATGGCAACGGCCGCCGGGCTGATGCTTAGTTACGCCTATCCGCATAAAACATATGCCAAAGACGGGCGACGGGTGATTGTCATTGGAGCAGGATTCGCAGGGTTAGCAGCTGCCTTCGAGCTTTCTTGCGTTGGCTACGATGTGACAGTTGTCGAAGCCCGCGACAGAGTTGGCGGGCGTGTGCACACTCTCTATGACTTTGTTCAGGGGAAAACGGTTGAGGCGGGCGCCGAACTGATTGGTGCGAATCACCCTACCTGGCAAGCGTATGCAAAGCGTTTCAAACTGGAGATGTTGGAGCGCACTGACTATCCTGACAGCGCCAGACCGTGCTTTATTGGCGGCAAACTGCTTAGTCCGAAGGAAGCGGAGGCGCTTTGGCATGAAGTTGACGAGCAGCTAAGCCTTTACAACGCGCTGGCAGCAAAGATTGATCCGATCCAACCTTGGAGAAGTCCCAATGCGCTCGCGCTCGACAATAAAACCGTCGATTCCTGGATCGATGATCTCAAATGTTCCGAAGTCTGCAAACTTGCGATTCGACTTTCAGAAAGATCCGATGCCAATGATCCAGGTTGGGAAAGTTTGCTTGGACGCCTCTGCATAATCAAAGGCGGCGGTTTAGAGAAGTATTGGACCGACACTGAGGTGTATCGTTGCAAGGGCGGCAATCAGCAATTGGCGGAGAAACTGGCCGATGCAATTGGCAGGCAGCGAGTTCGTTTGGAAACACCTGTTGTCGCCGTTGATGTACTCGACGACAAAGTCAAAGTTGAATTGGAGAACGGTGAGGTTTTGCAAGCCGACGATGTGATACTAAGCGTGCCACCAGGCACATGGAAAAGGATTACATTTACACCTCCTTTCCCTCCGCAATTGTCACCGCAGATGTCGAACCAGGTGAAGTTTCTTTCGGAGGTGCGAAGCCGCTTTTGGGAGCAAGACAATCTTTCGCCAAACTCATTGAGTGATGGTCCGGTTGCCGAAACTTGGGATGCGACAGATAAACAGGCAGGCGACGGGCACGCGTGCTTGACTGTATTTGCCGGTGGCAATGCGGCGGACAAGGGCAGAGGTTGGACGCACGATCAGCGGATGGCGCATTATGCGCTTGAGTTGGAACGCATTTACCCTCGCTACGGGCAAAACTTTATCAAAGGAATTTTTGTTGATTGGCCATCGGATCCGTGGGCCCAAGCCGGATATTCAGCACCGGCTCCGGGTCAGATTATTACCCTTGGACCTATTTTGTATGGCGGTCTTGGTCGTTTGCACTTCGCAGGTGAGCATACAAGTTTTGCATTCCAGGGTTATATGGAAGGCGGATTGCATTCTGGCGCTTCTGTTGCAAAACGGCTTGCACAGCGCGATAAGGTGGTGACATGAGAGGACATGTAAGTCAGCCCAGCGAAACAATGAAGTCGACAGGCAAGATTTGCTTTCGTCTTCTCAATTCTTTGTCCGGTGCTAACGACAATGTTTGCATTTCTCCTTTGAGCATTGGAATTGCGCTCCAACTGGTGTTGTGCGGAGCTGACGGAAACACTCTCGAGGAGCTGTTGCAAGCGTTGGATATCAAATGCGCCGGCCGTGATGCGTTGGCGACGGATTTTCACAATTCCATGCAGCGTTTGCTTGCCGAATCAAGAGGAGTGAGCTTTGAAGGGCCCGGCGCCAGAGTGCAATTTTCTGTGGCAAATTCTCTCTGGTCGCATGAATCAGCGGTATTGCATCCCGGCTTCGTTGATTATTTACAGCGGTATTATGCCGCCGAAGCAAGGAGTATGGACTTCGCTAATCCGCAAACTCTTTCGACTATTAATGCCTGGGTCTCAGCCAAGACGTATGGAAAAATTCCTGTAATCCTGCAACAACTGGATCCCTCTCAAATTCTGGTTTTGATCAATTGTGCTTACTTCAAAGCGCGTTGGGCTGCGCAGTTTGATATGGCGCAAACAATCATGGACAACTTCTTTCTCTTTGGTGACAGTGCTGTTCAAGTCCCGATGATGCAAATGAGCTGCACGCTTCCGTATTACCGCGACCAATCATGTGAGGTTGTCGAACTTGCGTACACCGACAAGCGTTTTTGCATGTACGTGATTTTGCCCACGAGGGGAACATCGCTGAAACACTTTGTTGCCAGTTTTAGTTTCGAGCAGTACCAGCGATCGATTGTTTCTCTTGCTGATCATCGCGGTCAATTTGCCATGCCGCGCTTCAAATTTGAGTATGGTAAGCGGATCAAACCGCAGCTTATGCAACTTGGCATCAGCGAAGCATTTACCGATAAGGCGAATTTTTGGAACATGCTGTCTCCCAGTCAGCCTAAAGTCCCATTTTTCAAAATCGATCAAGTAGTACACAAAACATTCATCGATGTAAATGAAGAAGGCACGGAAGCTGCGGCTGCCACAGCTATAACAATGTGGGGAGGGTCAATGCCGCCTCCGCTGCCACCCTTTGAAATGAAGGTGGACAGACCATTTATGTTTGTCATCGCTGAGAAAGACTCGGATGCCATTTTATTTGCTGGCAGCGTGCAAGATCCGCGCAGCCCCGGTGGAGATGCCGCCTAGAAGTTATTCCCCGCAGGCCTGGTGGAGATGCTGGCCGGAAGTTACTCTACTGTAGGGGCGACGCCATGCGTCGCCCCTACATCAGTTGAAATAAGTTGGTTAAGCTGTAGTCGACGCAGGCTGTCGCTTGGCTCCGAGGGCTAAAACTATAGGCAGCATGAAAAATGGCGCCAGCGCACTGATTGCCAGTCCCCAGCTTAAGGACGCGTGGTCGGCAATGACGCCGACTGCCCATGGCATGAATATTCCACCAGCATTTCCGAATGCGGCAAGCGCACCAAACATGGTGGCGCCACCATTTGGGTATTTGTCTGCGGTGATTGCCAGCATCGTCGGCCATAAGCAGCTGCCAGTAAGTCCAGCTAGAACACATGCACCTAAAGCAACTATTTTGATCGGGAAAAATGATCCCATGAGGAATAAGACGACTGATATGCCGCAGCCCCATGCCATGATGGTGACGGGATCGAGCTTTTCGCTGAGCGCACCGATGCCCATGCGACCAATCGCCATGCAGATTGAGAAGAGGAATAATGCGGTGCCGCCGACCCATTGAGGATATTTCAGAGCAAGCTCTGCATAGGCAGGTAACCATTGCGCCATGCCGAGTTCTGTCGCACCACCCAGAAATATGGCGATAAGCGCGCCGAAGAACCATACATCGGACACGAGTTTTAAAAACGGCGTGCGTGCTGCTCCTTCTTCGGTTAAGGAGGGGAACTTCTGAGCACCGAGGGCAAAAATAAGCGCTATCGGCAAGGGAATGAGGATCAAACAGGCCATTCTCCATGAAATGTTGCACTGCAATGCTGCTGTGCCTGCAAGGACAGTAACCGTCGCGCCCACGCAATAGAAAGAATGCAGCCAATTCATGGAAGCTGAGCGATTATCAGGATTGATTGCCGATACGACGGGACTCAGAACCATATCGAGGACTCCCGCGCCGACTCCCATGATGAAATTTGCAAGCAGAAGAACCGGGTAGTTTGGTGACCACGAAGTTATTGCCAGACCGATTGCTAGGAGCAAATTCCCTGCAATTGCAAAAGTTTTTGCGCCCATTCGATCGGCCATGGGACCAGTGACCAAAATTGCAAAAGTCAGTCCGATGAAGGCAAGTGAGCCAATTCGTCCAAGCTCTTCTTGCGTCAAACCACTGCCGCTGGCGCCGGGAAATGAGTGTTGAATCGAGACGAGGAAAATCGGCAACAAATTGATGCCGATTGCCAGGCTCATCATGGCGCCATAGCAAAGATATGTGAGTAAGCGAGCTTGGGACATGTTAACCGTATTGTAGGGGCGATGCCATGCGTCGCCAGTTTTCTTTCTTCTATGAACTGGCGCCTGATGCAGTTCTTTGCCAGGCTGCGCTTGTCACCGATGAGCTACGAACGCGTTTTCTCTTCGACCGGGCAACCCAGTGCCAGCCATTCGCGAACATGGTGCAATGACTCGAAGACCCCTTCGGCGATGCGGCGTGATTCGTCTGATGCCGGAAGCAAATCGGGCACCAGGCATGAACGCATTCCACCGGCGCGAGCCGCGAGCAGCCCGCTATGCGCGTCTTCGAGAATTAGGCAATTGTCGGCCGTAAGATTCAATTCACCTTGAGCCATGAGGAAAATATCCGGATTTGGTTTTCCGCGCTTGACCATATCTCCGCCAATCACGACAACGAAATACTCAAAGATCTCGTGGTGTTTCAAACGTCTGATTGCTTCTTCTTGCACCGTTGATGTTCCGACAGCACAAGGTACATTGTTTTCCTTTGCCCAAATAAGCAGCTCGCGCACTCCTGGTTTCAAAGGCAAACCCTCTTTCTTGTGCAGTTCTTCATAGAGGAACGCGGCGCGATCGTGAAATTTTGCTTTGTCGAATCCAGCTCCGAATTCTTTTGCAAGAACATCTTCAGCATCGGCGACCGTTATTCCGATGAGCTGCAGGTAGAGATCATCTGTCAGATCAAAACCCATCTCTTTTGCGGCTTGTGTCCATGAACGTTTGTAGTGCAGCTCAGTGTCGAGCAGCAATCCGTCCATATCAAAAATCAAAGCATGAGGAGTGCGCATGTTTTTTCCTTACGGTTGGCGATGTGCTGGGAGCGCTGCCATCCTGGCGGCTTCTGCATTGGTGGTTGTGGTCGGAGCGCCGTCGTCCCTTTGGCTCTTGAACTGCCGGCCGGAAGCCGGCGCTCCGGTAGGGGTTTAGCAGCAAGGGGTCAAGACTTTTTCGTCGGCTTCAGGAGCTTGGAAAATGTCGATCTTCTTGTTGGCGAAGACGTTGTCTGTTTCTTCGTTACAGTAGGTGCTCACTTCGCCAATCAATGCGGGACCACCGACTGGCGCGAATTCATGCCAGACGCCTGAGGTTAGAGTTACTCGCTCACCTTCTTGCAGTTCGAAAGGCTCGCCCGATTTTTTGGTTTCCATTTTGCGATTGATCTTGATTTCAACCGTTCCTTCTGCTTTGTGCTCTTCTGGATTTTTATTCCAAAGAGTGAACTTGACTCTACCGTGGCGAACGATGATGTCCTCTTTCTTTTCGTAATGCGTGTGGCATGGTGTCACCATGTTTTCGCGCGCATACATGATCTTCTCGCAGTACTCGGGCTCGTTGCAGAGAAGCACTTCGACCAGACCGGCTTTCTCGTATTCACCTAGTCCGAAATCGGTTGCGCACCATTCCGGCTCGGGCGGAAGCTTCCAGTTATGCTTTTTCAAGCACTCCGCTGCTTCTTTCAGGAGCATGTTGATTTCGCTTTGCTTCATTTTGATTCTCCTGCAATCAATTTCGAATTGAATTTTTCTACTGTAAACAACCGGGCTTTTGGAGGTGCGGCGGGCGATGCCATGCATCGCCCCTACGCTTTCAGCTTACGTTTTGTGGCATCGCCCCTACGCTTTCTGCTTAGCGCTTTGCGGCGACGCCTTCGCGGATGTGTTTGACAGCACTCTTAGCGGTTTCACCATGGTGAAGAACAGCGCTTAGTGCCTTTGTCATACCGATCGGATCTTCGTGCTGAATGATGTTGCGTCCATAGATGAGACCGGCAACGCCTTCTGCAACAAGTTTCTCGGTGTGCTCCAGGATTGCTTGATTGGATGCCCGTCCTCCGCCACGGACACAGACTGGAATACCAGAGGCTGCTTCGATGACTTTGTCGAATACTTCTTCAGGATCGGTCGGGTCAGTTTTGATCAAATCGGCGCCGAGTTCTGCGGCCATGCGAGCCAATGTGACTACGCGGGCTGGAGTGAGGTCGCCTTCCATGTCGCCTTTGTTGTTTCTGCGGAAAGAAAGCGGCTCGATTCCCATCGGCATGCCGTAGCGGTCGCAAATGTTTTTCAAGCGCAGAATGTTGCGTACACACTGTTCTAGCATCTCTGGGAATTCGTCGACCTGGAGCAGGTTGAGAAGGATGCAAGCAGCATCGAGCCGAACTGCCAGTTCAACAGCATCTTCATATGCTTCGCAGAACAAACGCGACGAAGGCAATACATCATTGTAGAAATTCGCAGTGTCTGCACGCAGCATCAGTGCTGGTTTTGTGCGTCCCGGTAGCTTTTGTAGGTGCGGCGCCTCTCCGGGTGATAACAGCATGGCGTCCGGGTTTGCTTCTGCCAGTGTTTTCACAACCTTGTCCATGTTTTCAATGCCATCCAGGAAGGCTGCATTGTTGAACAGAGCATGGTCAATCGCGACGATGAGCGTGCGCTTGGATTCGGGGTGGAAAAGGCGGTTTAAACGATAATGCATCAAAATAACCTCTGAAGTTTTCAACAGTTCAGACGGGGCGCCACTTAGGTTGGCAGATCTTATCACGCGACAATGCGCGAGCAGCGCCTGCACAATACTTTCCAGATTCCTTCGGAAGTTAATCGTGAGATTTAAGGATGCTTGCAGGACAAGGTTCTCGAGACTATCCAGTTTGCAACTGGCAAGTCAAACGGGGCGACCGTTTTAACACAAAGCGGAGAGCCCATCGGTTATCATCCTGAGTTTATTGCGGTCGCAATCGGGAGAGTTCTATGCAGCAGGTCGTCAATAAAGCCAGTGAATTGCTGGCAGGTTTAGATCGCGGTGAATCGCTGCCTTCGAGCTGGTACACGGACCCCGAGATGACCGAGCAGGAGATTCACAAGATTTTCCGCAAGAGTTGGCAGTATGTGGGACCAATCCAACGGCTGAGGAATGTCGGTGATTTCATCACGGGCTACGTGGGTGGAATTCCGGTTGTAGTTGTGCGCAACGAAAACGGGCTGCAGGGATTTGTCAATGTATGCCGTCACCGGCGCCATGAGGTCATGAAAGATTGCGGCAATGCGAAAATCTTGCAATGCCGATATCACGCATGGACTTATGACTTGTGTGGCGATTTGAAAGCTGCACCTCGCTCTGATCGAGAGCCGAACTTTTCCGTTGCCGACTATCCGCTTTTGCCGATCAAGGTGGAAACTTTAGGTCCGTGGGTGTTTGCCAATGCTGACGAAAACAGCAAGTCGCTCGACACTTATTTCGGGCCGCTGTTGGGTATCATCGCTGAATCCGGAATCGATCTCGATTCGCTTGAGCTGTGGAGCCGCGACGAATGGGACGCGCGCGCCAACTGGAAAACTATGCTCGAAAATTACCTCGAATGTTACCACTGCCCGGTTGCACATCCGGGATTCAGTGCCGC
Organism: Candidatus Melainabacteria bacterium; assembly: GCA_012965515.1. Taxonomy (GTDB): domain Bacteria; phylum Cyanobacteriota; class Vampirovibrionia; order Obscuribacterales; family Obscuribacteraceae; genus QKMZ01. The sequence goes on from DTSE01000414.1 coordinate 12,123, forward strand.
AATTGATGTTGACCAGGACAGTTATAAACTCACTGCCTATGAATGGTTTTCCAGCCAGGTTGGCTACGTTCGCCAATCGGCGCTAGAAGGAAACGCAAAGGTAAAAACATACGATGC
>DTSE01000414.1:12268-15423 GCA_012965515.1 Candidatus Melainabacteria bacterium
GTCACGCAGGCGCAGTATCATTTGCTCTGGCCCAATTTCACGATCAATATCAATCCTGGTTTCCCCAATCTTTCAGTTGATGTGTGGCTGCCGAACGGACCGAACACTGCCAAAGGTTTTTCAGAGCAATACTTTGCGCCTGGCGTGAATAAGGACTGGGCGGAGGAGTTGATTCATTTCAATACAGAAGTCGGGCTCGAAGACGACATATTGACAAACTCGGTGCAACTGGGACTAATGGGCGGCACTCCAAGCGTTGGGCGCTTCCTGACCAACAGCGAACATCTCTGCATCCACTTTCAAAAGCTTATCGTTAATGCCATGTGCGACTAGGTCCGGAAGTGTGTATCAGCGTAGGAATTTGGCAACAAGGAAACTCGAACTAGCATGCTACAGGTTTATGACAATCAAGAAACTCGCCGCCTTGAGGAAGACCGCTTAAGGCAGCGCAACTGGAAGCGCTGGGGACCTTACCTTTCGAATCGGCAGTGGGGCACGGTTCGCGAGGACTATTCATCGGGCGGATCTTGCTGGGATTACTTCACGCACGACCACTCGCGCAGCCGTGCTTATCGCTGGGGTGAGGATGGTTTGCTCGGCATCACCGATCGTGAGTGTCGCCTATGCTTTTCGCTCTGCTTGTGGAACGGCAAAGACGCGATTCTGAAAGAACGCTTGTTCGGGCTGACTGGTCCCGAAGGCAATCATGGCGAGGACGTCAAGGAAAACTTCTACTACATAGATTCTACGATTACCCATTCGTACATGAAGGCACTGTACAAGTATCCTGCCAATGAGTTTCCGTATGCCTTGTTGCTGGAAGAGAACCGCAGACGCAGCCGCTCAATGCCTGAATTTGAGCTTTATGATACTGGCGTTTTTGACAACGATGAATACTTTGATGTTTTTGTCGAGTATGCGAAGAACACTCCTAACGACATTTTGATTAAGGTCACGATTCATAATCGTTCCTCAGAGGCGCGCGAAATTCATTTCTTGCCGACGCTCTGGTTTCGCAACACTTGGAGTTTTGGTTCTGCCTACGATCGAGTCAGTGCTCGTCCAAGCATGAAGTTTGAAAGTCCGGGATTGATTTCCACCGAGCATGAAACGCTGGGAAAATTCTTTTTTGCTTATCAAACACCTTCAAATGCGAAGCAAGAGCCGGAGCCACTTTTTACAGAGAATGAAACCAACCATGAACGGCTTTTCGGATTGCCGAATTCTTCTCCGCACGTCAAGGATGCGTTTCATGAGTACGTTATCGACAAGAAGGTAGGAGCAATTAATCCCAACCGTGTCGGGACGAAATTCGCTCCGCATTACGTGCTGGAAATTGGCGCTCATGACTCATGTACAGTCAATCTCCGCTTATTCTCTGAGGAAGAGCGCCCAGCAGTATGTTTCGACAAGGAGTTCGACAAACTCTTTCTGGTTCGCATAGCGGAAGCTGATGATCTCTACTACAAAGACGGTGTCATCCATCCTACTTTGACCACCGAGGAGAAGCTAGTGGCGCGCCAAGCTTACGCCGGGCTTCTCTGGACAAAGCAGTTCTATCACTATGTAATACCAGACTGGTTGGACGGAGACAAAAACCAGCCGGAGCCTCCGTACCAGCGTAAGTATGGGCGCAACAAAGATTGGAAACATGTCTACAATCGCGACATCATCTCGATGCCTGATAAATGGGAGTATCCGTGGTTTGCCGCCTGGGATCTGGCGTTCCACATGATTCCATTTTCTGATATGGATGCTTACTTTGCAAAGGATCAAATGGTCCTTCTTTTGCGCGAATGGTATATGCATCCCAATGGACAAATTCCAGCCTATGAGTTTAACTTCGGCGACGTTAATCCACCTGTGCATGCCTGGGCCGCCTGGCATATCTATAAATCAGAACGGTATACGGGCGAGCCGGATCGTGTTTTTCTCGAAAGCATTTTTCAAAAACTGACGCTCAATTTCACCTGGTGGGTAAACCGAAAAGACTTGGAAGGAAACAATCTCTTTTCCGGCGGATTCCTCGGTCTGGACAATATCGGTGCATTCGACAGATCGCAAAAACTGCCCACCGGCGGCATTCTAGAACAAGCCGACGGCACTGCCTGGATGGCATTTTTCTGTCTCAATATGTTCCGCATGGCGATGGAATTGGCGCAAGAAAATCCTGTTTACGAGGATATGGCGTCGCGGTTTTTCGAGCATTTTGTTTCCATCACGGACGCGATGAATTGCCTGGGAGGCAATGGTCTTTGGCATGAACAGGACGGCTTCTACTACGATCAAATCCATGTCGACGATAAGACGATGCCCTTGAAGATTCGATCGCTGGTTGGGTTGCTGCCACTAATAGCGGTGCACACCTTTGATGAGAGTCAGCTGTCTTGCATGCCGAATTTTTATAAGCGCATGAAGTGGTTTCTCACCTATCGCGCTGATTTGTCTAAATCCATAACCTACGCGCCTGAGAGCCATGACGTGCGAATCCTGGCGATTCCGTCGCGTGAAAGGTTGGAGAGATTACTTGCTTATTTGCTCGATGAAGATGAATTTCTCTCTCCATACGGTATACGCTCGCTTTCGAAGTATCACGAAAAGCATCCTTATTCGTTCTTTGCCGGCGGCAGAGAGCATCGGGTCGAGTATATGCCTGATGAAAGTGATACCGGGATGTTTGGTGGCAATTCAAATTGGAGAGGTCCGATTTGGTTTCCACTCAACTACTTGATCATTGAAGCGCTCTTGCGTTACTTCCACTATTACGGAGACTCCCTTTTAGTGGAATGCCCGACTAGATCAGGAAACATGATGAATCTCGAGCAGGTTTCGCAAGAGCTGGCTCGCCGCCTGTCAACCATATTTCTGCCGGATGAAAACGGCGTTCGTCCCTGCAATGGAAAACAAACCAAATATGCTGACGATCCCAACTGGAAGAATTTGGTTCTGTTTTACGAGTACTTCAATCCTGAGACGGGCAGGGGGCTAGGGGCTGACCACCAAACCGGTTGGACGGCGCTTGTGGCTGATCTGTTAGCACGCGAAAGATGGGATAAACTTGTCAACGGTGCCAGAGTCGTTGCAGATGTAGCGCAATCCTGAAATGCTGAACAGCATACAGATCAGTTTTAAGAGCGGAACTCAAAGAGCGCGTA
>DTSE01000414.1:15437-24129 GCA_012965515.1 Candidatus Melainabacteria bacterium
CAGCCTTCAGCTTTTTTGCTGTTCGAGTGCTTTCGCCGTTGAGCCGGTCGATGACGAGCGCCAAATTGATGCAATAACAAATCAGATTCTGCATAAAGAAATCGATCTGGAGCGGTATTACCTGCAATACCGTGTTTACGGTACGAAAATTCCAAAGACGCAGCGTATCCGATTTGCTGCTGGGCAAATCGCTTCAGCTGCAGCCGGCTTGGCGTCCAGTATTTGGTTAGTAAAAATCTCTGGAGCAAACATTCACCATCCTGAAAAGATCACAGATGGCGAGAATCGCCGTGCGATTAGGGTCGGTATCATAGCGATCTTGCTGGATGGAGCCAGCGTGGGTTTGGAGTTTGGCTCAAACGGCTGGACTGCCATGAAGAACATCATCTTGAAAAAGAGCCCTGGTGCAGCGGTCAAGGAAGTAATCAAACGAGTGCAGGAAATCGACGCATTGCGCGCTGAGAGAGACGCGCTCGTTGCGAAATTTCCTGATTCAGATCTTGGTGGCGTATACAGAGCTGAAGGACGCGTCTTGAAGCACTTCCGCGATTGGTGCCTTTCGGAATTCGCTGATGTCTACTCTGATATCAAAGCGCTGCAATCGAGCTACAACGTTTATTACGCGCTAGACCTTGCTGCAGACGGGCTTTACCTTGCATCATATTTGCTCGCTTTAAAATCGTACGACAGTGATCGTTTTACAAAGCCTTCTGTGGTGACTGGGATCGTTGGCGATGGTTTCGGTATTGCCAGCGCGCCGGCCAGTTCGAGATCCTATTATCTGCTTGCTAAATTTTGGCGCAATCGACTGAAGAAGAAGTTTCAAGAGTCTCTGAAAGACGCTGAGGCAGATGCGAAAGTGGCGATGGCTGAGTTGAATAAGGAATTGGCGACGAAGGACATTTCGGTCCTGGAACAATCACCCTCAGTACAGAATCGAACGTCAGCCTATGCACTTTGGTCTGCTCGCTATGACAAGAGCATTGACGATAGTCTTGAGGATCTCCGGCACAACAACAAGGTGGCGCTGCAAGGCGAATTGACCGGCCCTTTGATTTCCGGCACTTATTTGAACCAGGATATTTTGGGTATGGTAACGCTTAGCGGTCGATTGAGAAATAGAGACAGAGCGCAGAACAACCTTAACTTGGCTGGCGCTATAGGTTCAACTGCCGGTACTGGTCTGTCGCTTGGGCTGACAACTTATTGGTTGCTTGATGACATTCGGCACAGAAGGAAGATGAGGAAGAAGGAAGAGTTGCCTGAGCAAATCTTGGCGAAACGATTGAAAACTCTCGATGAACTTGATTCTATGCTGATTTCATCGAGCAAACCGCAATTCTTTCAATGAAGAATTGGGAATGCCATGACTGATGTTTTCTTGAAGTCAAATCGTCTTAACCTCCGGTGGTGGCAGGAAGGTGATGGTGAACTTGCATGGCAGCTTTGGGGAAATCCTGAGGTTACGAAGCTTTTCAGAAAGGAGCCGATGTCGCAAGGTGAGGCGAGCGACAGGTTGGCGAACGAGATAAAGCAAGGCGCTGAAAGCAAAGTTCAATACTGGCCGATGTTCACTCAGACCGGGGAATTCGTTGGTTGCTGTGGATTGCGCCCATATGGTGAGAAGAATGCCGTTTTTGAATTGGGCTTTCATCTTGTGCCGGAACATTGGGGAATGGGCTATGCGACTGAAGCTGCATGCGTTGTGATCGACCACGCGTTCAAGAACTTGAATGTGGACACTATTTTTGCTGGGCATCATCCGGAAAATAAGTCATCGCGTAATGCTCTGCGTAAGTTAGGCTTTATCGGCAAATCTGCAGAGTTTTATGAGCCGACTGGATTACAGCACCCGGCATATTTGCTTTATCGAGAAGAAAAGCCCTGCCGCATGCGCCTTGCTGAGCAATCTGACGCGTACGCTCTTGCGGCTGTTCATCACGATTCTCTGCGGGGGACGTTTTGCGAACTTGCGCCTGATTATGCGAACTCGAGATCACTCGACGATTTTGAAAAGTTGTGGAATGGCAGATTCGATGATCCGAAATGCGTGACGAGCGTTCTTGTTCGCGGCGATCAAATCGTCGGTCTCGTTTCCGCCTCGGCTCCACGTGATGATGATTCCGATGGTACATTCGGAGAAGTCGGTCGCATCTACCTACACCCTTGTGTCTGGCAAAAGGGGCATGGTTCCGCTCTCCTCAGGTGGTGTGAAGAAGAACTTGCACGCATGGGTTATGTCACATCTAAGCTATGGGTGTTTGAAGTCAATGAAATAGCGATCCGCTTCTACGAACGCAACGGCTATCGCAGAGACGGAAAAACCAAAATGGAATTCGGAACCCGCCTCTTGCGTTTTTCAAAAGAATTATTGTAGGGGCGACGCCATGCGTCGTCCGTTGTGTAATCGCCGGCTGCTCGCCGGTGAGGGCGGCAAGAATGCCGCCCCTACAGCGGAGATCGACATGACAATCTTTCTTCCGATGCAGATATCCTGGGAGCGCCGGCGGCTCGCCGGCTTATGGAAGGGCGCATGCAATGCGCCCCTACAAGACGTCTACAATGCGCGTCTACAAGACGTCTACAATGCGCCCCTACAAGACGTCTACAATGCGCGTTTTGAATTTAGGCGGTAACCTTCTTTCGAAAGGTTTTCAATGACTGTGCCTTCGACGTCGCCGATTTTCTTTCTGATGCGTTTGATAGCAGAGCGGACGGCTTCTTCCGTGGTTTCTCCATCATCATCCCAAGCGCGTTTCGCCAAAGCTTCGTAACTAAATACCGTATCGGGATGCTGCATGAGAAATTCGAGCAGGGAAAAATCTTTCGGTGAAAGATGAACATTCATCCCATCCACTGTAAGTTTTCTGCTTGCCGATGAGAGTTCCAGATTTCTCACTTGAATGGTGACGTCACCTTCCGGAAAGTCGTAGCTTCTGCGCAAAAGCGCACGCAAACGTGCTGAAAGCTCTGTCAAATGAAATGGTTTGCTCAAATAATCATCAGCGCCCATGTCTAGACCTGATTCTTTGTCGGACAAACCGCCCCGCCCTGTGAGCATTAAAACCGGCGCTCGGCCGCCGCTCAAGCGATAGTTCTTGAGCACATCCAAGCCGGACATCTTCGGCAAATTCCAGTCAAGCATGATCAAGTCGTACTTGAATGACGACAGCCGAAAGCTAGCTTCCGCCCCATCTCCAGCGTGTTCGACCGTGTAACCCTCATGTTCGAGGAAGTCACTCATCGTGCTGGTCAGGTCGATATCGTCTTCAACCAGTAGAATTTTCGCCATGGCAACCGCTCGTTTAATGAGTGCATGATGCAAGTTGCATCATAGTACCGGGCTCCTATCAATTTATCTACCCAGCGCGGTTGCCAGGTAAATTAGAACCGCACTAGTCCGGAAAGAAGCCGTAGCCGTGCCCATGGACGTTCCGCACAACATCATTTTCATTTTCTGCAGCCAGCTTTTGCCGCAACCGTTTGACGCATGACCGAATCGCCATATCCGTCGATTCCGAGTCTGTAGGCCAGACCCTATTGAGCAAGGTCTCCGGAGAAAAAAGTTCGCGCGGGTGCTTCATCAGGAATTCCAGCAGCGCCAATTCTTTCGGCAAGAGTGGAACCTTCTTGTTGCCAATGCGGAGCACGCCTGCCTTTCTGTCCAGCTCGAAACGGTCTTGCTTGACGTTGTCGTCTGATTGCCCATGCGGGCGGCGCAAGAGTGCCGAGATTCGCGCAGTTAGTTCGCGAGCATGGAAAGGCTTGGTCAGGTAGTCGTCGGCGCCGGTGTCAAAGCCGGTCACCTTGTCGGTAATATCCGATCTTCCGGTGAGCATGAGAATGGGCGCTTCGCCGCCTGCATTCCGGTATTCTCTGAGAATGTCAATTCCATTGCAGCCGGGCAGTTCCCAGTCGAGGATGATGATGTCGTAATCGTAGGTCTTCACCCGCGTGCGGGCGTCTGTGCCGTCGTTTACGACTTCACATTGGTGTTTTTCCCTGGTAAGCCACCCCTGAATAATTTCAGCGAGTGCGGAATCGTCTTCGACGAGAAGTATTTTTGCCATGGCAAGAGGTTCAATTAGCTATCAAATGATAGCTTACTCAAGCCGGCTCGGCATTGAGGATAAACCAAAAAGTACTGCCCTTGCCTTCCTCTGACTCAACCCCAATCTGCCCGTCATGGGCTTCAACGATTGACTTGCAAATTGAAAGACCGAGTCCAAAGCCCTGCTTCCTGCCGTCAGTACTGCCCACCTGGCGGAATCTGTCGAAGACAAACTTCAAGTCTTCCGCCGCAATACCAACGCCCTCATCCTTAATTGACACTTTGCAAGTTTCGTTAATGCGTTTCAGTGAGATGACAATTGACGATTTTGCCGGAGAGAATTTCACGGCATTGGTCAGAATGTTAGTTGTCACTTGCAGCATCCGCGATTTGTCTATGTTGGCTGTGACCTCCTCAAGATCTGCTTTCAGTTCAATATCTTTGGGGATTGCTAATGCTTCCACCTGTGCCATGCTTGTGCGCAGCAGCTCTGCCAGATCGGTTTTGCTGCGATCGAGCGTGATGCTGCCTCTGTCGAGCCGTTCCATTTCCAAAAGACTGTTGGCGAGTGTGAGCATCTCTTGTGCGGAACCCTTTGCGCGTTTCACCGATTTCAAAAGATTCGCAGGCATTTGTTCACCCATCTCGATCTCCAGCCAATCAAGGACCATTTGAACCGAGGTTAGCGGCGTGCGCAAATCGTGATTGACCATAGCAAAGAACTCCGACTTTATTCTCTCCAGTTCTTTGCGTGCGCTGATGTCTTGGACAACGCAATAGAGAGAACTTTCTTCCTTTGACCAGGATACGCTCCATGATGCGTCTGCCAGTTCTCCGTCTTTGCGCTTGATTTTTGTATCTGTTCGAAATTCAGTTTCTGAGCCGACAACCTGCGAAAGTTCTTCACCGAATTTCTCTTTGTATTCATCTGCTATCAGGTCGACCACGCGACGTGCCAGCAATTCGTCACTCGCGTATCCCCAGATTTTTTCTGTGGCAGGGTTGACGCTTGTGAAGCTAAGACCCGCGTCAAGAGAGCAGATTGCCTCAGCAGCGTTTTCCAGCATTGCGCGTTCGTGCTTTCGCAAAACTTCAATCGCAGCGTGCATCTGGTGATAAACTTCATCGATTTCCGCCAATTCGTCTCCGCCTCTGATTGGTGCGAGAGGCGCAAGACCTGCGGACATGCGGCGTGTGTTATCCATCAAAATGTCTAAACGTCGTTTGAAGTTGACATTGACATAGACGGCTGCAGTGATAGCTATGCCGACAATCAGAAGCAGCAGTATGCAAAGTATTTTGATCGCCAGTTCGTTGCTTTCGGTCATCTGGCGCTGCAGCTGCGTTTCGTTTGCATTTTCCTGCCGCACTACGTCATTGACCATCGAGTAGAACTTATTGATGCGCGCCCGGCTGCGCACAATCAATTGCATGGCAGCCATCTTGTCGCCTTCGTAATAGCGACTGCGCAACTGATCGAAATCTTCCTGCACCATGTAAATCTGTCGGGTCAATTGCAGCCATTGCGACTGCTTTGTTTTCGAGTGCGATGAAAGCTCTTCAATCACTTTCACTTCTGCAGCGGTTCTGAACTGTAATTCGCGCATTTTGTTGTCGTCTTTTGGTATCAAGCCGGCAAACTGCAGAAACATCATTTGCGTTCTTTCCAGGTGCATGGAGAGAAGTGCATTTATGTGACCGACCATGGTTCGCGATTCAATGAGCTGAACGCGTGCACTTTCCGCCTGCGAAAAAGTGTATAGCAGCCAGCCAACCAAGCTGACTTCGAGAACGACGGGCGCGGCGACGAGGATTAATATCTGTTTGGTAAGTTTGATAGAAGTTCAGCCTTCAAATGCGACCTTTGAAACCTGAATTATAGCAACGCTGCTCCTGCATGCAGCAAAGGCGACCCCTGGTTAGTGGTCGCCTGCGCTGTGGTCCTTCTCCAAAACTTTTTCGTTGTTCGCTAGGTCTTCCCAGTGATTGTTATTGTTGGGTTGACGCCATGCGTCGACCCTGCAGTAGTGGACTTGTACCTAGGAGGATTCAGTTCGCTGATGAATCGATCGAAGCGCCGTTGCAGGGCATGCAGTTCGGCGCTCGTGATCGGTTCACGCGACCGCGACTCGACTTGTACCGGCATTCTGCGAACAGTTTTGTCCGGCATGAAAGCAAAGTCTGCGATCCCCTGCGAATGGTTATTCAAACTGGCTGAGGGTTCGAACAATGTCACGCGCAGAGTCTCCTACAGAATGGGAAGCGAGGGATGCTGAGAAGATAACTCTGGAGTTTGGCAAAAGTTGGGCGCGAATATTAAACGGCGCCTTTCCCTTCCGAAAGGGAAACTCAGTGGAATTGTGATCTATATAAGTTCGCGTCTCGATCGCTCGTGAACTTTGGCATTTGCGCAAAGCTCTAGAATTTTGTCTACGACTTCTGCAATCGACATGCCGTCCGTCACCACTTCATGGGCATCAACTGCTTTCTTGAGAGGTGCGATTTCTCTTGTGGAATCACGTTTGTCTCGTTCGAGCATCTCTTGGAGAACCGTGTCGTATGCGACACTTTCGCCACGCGCTTCGAACTCTCTCATTCTACGTTTAGCTCGCTCAGCCGCAGATGCAGTAAGAAAGACTTTGACTTCGGCATTGGGAAGTACTACCGTGCCGATGTCTCGTCCATCCAACACAACGCCGCCGTTTTGCGAAAGGCGCCGCTGCTGCGCTACCAGAGAGTCTCGAACCGGGCCGATTGTGGAGAGCGGACTGACCATCAGGCTGACTTCCCGCGAGCGAATTTCATAGGTGATATCTTCGTCGTCTAGAAAGACTTTCAATAGCGGACTGCCGTCTGCATTCATTGCCGGCACAAGGTCGATTTTCGCCTGCGCGACGGCCTCGGCGATCTCGTCAGGTTCTTCCATGCTCAAACCCTTTCGCAAGGCCAGTACAGTCGCCGCTCTGTACATCGCGCCGGTGTCTAAATATAGATAGCCAAGTCTTTTAGCCGCCAGCTTGGCGACAGTAGATTTGCCGGCGCCGGCCGGACCATCAATAGCTACTTTCAACGCCGGGGCGGTGTCAACCATGTGTGGAGAATATCACTTGATGAGATAAAGTGCGACTCCGATTGCCAATATCACAAGCAGGATGACCGCTACGGCAATCATCCGCATCTGCGAGTTGGATTCTGCCGGTTTGTCTTTGGAGAGATATTCTGATTGTCTAAGAGCTGGTGAGCCTGTCAATGTTTTGCGCGGGTTGCGGGTCTGAGCGACATTTTCTACATCGTCTCCATTGACTATGCCGGGAGGAAAAGATTCGTTGTCGATCAATGGTTGCATTAGTGCCCATGCCGCTTTGTCAGGAATTTTGTGTGTTCCTGAAACAACCATCGGAGGTGGAATCGGCTGTTCTTCCTCTTCGTCTTGCAATGCGGGCAATTCACCCAGCGTGAAATCCTGCCCGAAGACTTTGTCCAGAAGCGCTCTTTCGTCAAACAGCTTGGACGGATTGTCAGGCAGATAGGGCATCGTTTGAATCAACTGATCAATCTCAATATGAAGATTGGGTTGCAATTCAATGGAATCACCGTGCTTCGCATTGAGCAGAGCGAAATTACCTTCGTCTATGGAAAGCAGCAGTCTGAGTGCAGTGTAGCCGGTCTCTACACTGTCTATGACAGAAGCTGCCGTCACATATTTACCGCCATCAAAAGCGATTTTTCCATGCAATCCATCGCGCTGTCTGTTGATGCGCAAGATTTTCAGTCCAGGTACGGGCACGTTTTTTACGCGCAGCAAAACGTCCTTCATCGCAACTTGATCTGACAATCGACCTTCGAATATCAGATCCACGACGACGCCGTCCTCTCGTGTTTAGCTTAGTACCTGTATTGCTATTTCGGCAATCTATGGGCTATTTGGCGCTTTTCGAGACAAGAAACCTTTGAGCCACTCTGCAAAAGATATTCCTTTTGAAGACGACGCTGCGGTGTTTTGTGCCTCCGAAAGTGGCGAACCATTTGCGACTAGATGAATGATTTTTGCAATCTCATCATCTTCAGGAAATCGACCAAGCTTGCTCTTTGAAAAAATGAGCACACCCTTGTCTTCGACTTCGAAAACGCCGCCGCTTGATTTAACAAGCTCTGATTCTTCGGAAAACTGACCTTCCAACTCGGCTGCCAACCTGACAGCTCTAGCTTGGTAGCCTCAAGCTCCGCAGTAGGTGATCTTAAATCTCCGTGCCATAAACCCTCCTTGAATCCAACTCGTGTCTTTGCAGACACCATCATGTTATCTTACCGCTCCTGCCGTTGCGAGCGTAAGGATAGCCAACTAAGGGTTCAAGACTGGCGGGCGGGAAGCCGGTTGCTATGGAAAACTGCGGAACAGACGTTTCCACCAGGGCAAAGCCAAATATGCTTCGTATTGCTGCTTGAACGCGATCAGATCGCGTTGAGCGTTAATCAGCTCGTCTTTGAGTATTTGGTTGTTGTGCTGATTGGTTTCCAAAAGGCGCATGGAATTCGTCATTTCGTTGAGCATGCGCAGGTCTTCGACGTGCTGGCGCGTTTCATCGGCAAGCGCTTTGTGCACTTTGACCAATTCTTTGAGCAATTGCTCTACTTCTTCGG
>DTSE01000415.1 GCA_012965515.1 Candidatus Melainabacteria bacterium
TGCTTTGATGCTGCCGAAGAATTTGAAGAAAGTAATGGAGACCTCAGAATACGCGCTGGTTAAGTTGGACAGCGTATTTGAACTCCAAGACGAGTGCGAACTCGAATATCTTGTTGATGCATTTCGCCATTTACACCTGGAGGCTTGCTATAAGCTCAAGCCAGATCCATGTTCGTTAGGAGTCCGATTAGCTGAGCTAGGAAAAGCAACTGAGTGGGGTTTCTTCGATGGACCTCCCGACGACTATGGCGAAGTGCTCGGTAACGATGGCTTGGCTGCATATCTGTCAAAGATGTCGTGAATGGACTCCAAAATTTCTGCAGATTGAAATGGTGGAATTGTTAATGGCAAAAACGAAGAATCCAAGGAGAGAATTTGATCCGTCAGAACTTAGTCCGATAGTTGCGCGACGAGTACTGCAAGATCTCCTCGAGCAACAACCAGAGTTGAAAGTTGCTGTAGCTGCATTGGCTGATGAGGCGATCAAGACCCCTCGCATGGAGGACTTAACTGAAGAGATTGAAGGCTCGCTGAATCACATCAGCGAAGGCGACATCTATTTAAACTCAGGTCGAACATGGCGCGGATACCGGGAACCGGAAGAGGGTGCTTCTGAGATATTGTCTGAAATCGTGCAACCATATTTTGAGCGCTTGGAGGAACTATTTCGCAAGAAGGACGAGCAGAACGCTCTCATTATGTGTGAAGCTATAATTTTGGCGCTGTACCGACTGAAGCATAGTGATCACTTTTCTGAAATCGAGGAATATGCGGAGGACTATCCTGAAGAAACTGCCGATTGGGCGGCACGACTTTGGCGCTCAGCAGGTAATGGACAGTGGGCGGCGGTTAGGCGATTCCACGCGGATAGGGCTATTCCGGCTGACTTTGTGCATCAATACGTGCCTGAATGGGACTGGCTCCTAAGCGAAAACTAGCGTTTGGAGACCTATGCACATAAATGGTTTTCGCAACTGGCAACTACGATGAGCCAAACGAGCGAATCTGGGAAACAAATTTTGGTACATGCGATTCAAGCTTTGTCAAAAGCTCCGGCACGCTCACACCAGTCAGATCCGCAGATTGCTCTTCGATTATTTGGAGGAAGAGTGGAGAATCTAAGTCGAACTGATGCGATAGAAATACGTCTGGATGCTGAGCTTCTAAATTCCATGGCTCAAGATCTTTCGGTTTGAAGTGATCTAAGTTGAAGGTCACTATCACTTGCGCCTGAGCAACTACGGCGGCAGCAGTGACATGGCGATCACCTACATCATTAGTCATCTGCTCGATCAGTTTGTCCGGTACGGACACCATTGCTTCGGGAAACGCTTTGGACAGCTCTTCTTGTAAATGTGCTGCTTGAGCGTCATTCATTTTTCTTCGTTCGATGAGGTTTCTCGTGGTCTCATCAAGAATAAGCTGTGACCAATGAACACGATAAAGTCCATACTCGACCGCCCGCAGCAGTGTATCTGTTACGGGACGATTAAAGAGGACAGATGCGTCAAGAACAGCTGGAAAAACTGCCAAGCGATTTACTCCTCATCGTAAAGGCCGGCTTCCTGCGCCATCTGCGTAAGTTTCTTTAGCGCCTTGCGACGCTCCTTGTCGCGCTTGTGTTTATACTCCATCAGATCTTCGAATCGAATGCGTCGATGTGTGCCTACGCGCTCGAAACTGATGGCTCCTTCTTCCAGAAGTTTAATGAGATGCGGTCTGGACACATTGAGCAAGTCCGCTGCTTCCTGCGTTGTGAGAAGGTGTCCGACCGGAACGATTGACACTGCCATATCTGCTGCTAGAAGAGGAACAACTTGTTCGAGAACGCGATAAAGAGACTCAGGGAGCGGGATTTCTTGCCCCTCCGGACCTACCAGGCGTGCTTGTTTGATGGCATGCAGCGCCTTGCCGAATGCCTGGACAGCCGCCGCCTGCTCTCTTTCGGCATAAATTGGTTCTCGTAAAACATTGGACTGAGCCATAAAATAACCCTTCGTAAATCATTCGCAATAAATGATTATAAACGAAATATCCGAAACGGGCAAATACCTTTCTTGAATTGTTAAAAAGAGACAGTTACCGTTCGGTGTTGAACGATATTCGCACTTCTCTCGGCAGCTTCTCCTTATCTACTCTTTGAAATGTCCGGCGTATTCAATATCTTTCTCGCCTGGCTGCGCGCGGTC
>DTSE01000416.1 GCA_012965515.1 Candidatus Melainabacteria bacterium
AAATGGGGCGGTCTCCCAAATTGCCTGAGAGCAATAGAAAAGATCTGATTCCGACCCGTTTTCTTTCAGTATCTCAAGGTGCGGTTGACCCTTATCTTCTGTTACAGCAATTGCAATTTCTCCATCAGATCTCAAACACATCGGATCAAAGCAATTTTTTACGGCTGCAATCTGACTAGAATTAGTCACCGCACACGAAAACATTTTCATTCTTTCGCGTTGATATGACTGCTTTAATTCAGTAATTTCGACCGATGTTAGGTTCTCAGCACCTGCGCAAGAAATCGAACCGCTCAAACCGACGGAAGTTAGCACAAACAGACACATGTGTTTTGCTGATGAATCCAGAGAGTTTAACTTTCGAATGTTCATAACATTGCCTTACTTAAGTGGCAGACTCAGACATCATAAGGCACGTAGCCAATTTGCACCAGATCTAGCTAATGTCTCTAGCCATACAGAACTATCAAAATTTCAAATCCTTACCAAATCCCTTGAACCTGCTGGCATCTGGCTGTGTATAACGCACAGTATGTTGGATGTTTTTGTGTCCGAAATACGCTTGGATCGCTCGAGTATCCACCCCTTCTGAAGCTAATTGGAAGCCTTTTCCGTGGCGGAGCATATGAGCATGAACCGAAATCTTAATTCGAGCCAGGTCGCCGGCACGGACAACAATCTTATGAATTGCGTTGTGAGACATCGGTCCCTGCCTCTCTGAGATGAAAACAAAGGCAAACCCCTCATATTCTCTCCGGAGCTTTCTAAGAGCCCTAATTTCGTCTCCCTCAAGGAAATGAACAGAAGGATCGCCATTTTTCAGTCGGTTGACGTGAAATCTGCCCTTATCCAAGTCGAACTGTTTCCATTTAAGGTCGACTAGCTCACCAACTCTCAGTGCATGTCGATAGGCAATTAGGATCAACAGCGCATCGCGGCAGCCGTGGCGTCCAACAGATTTTGCCGCGTCAATCATTTTTTTGACTTCGGCTGGCGTCAAATATTCACGAGTACGTTTTTCGGTGTTTGGCCGCCGAGGTGGAGGACCATGTCGTTTTTTTTCTTTGGGGTGGACTTTACCATAAACGATAACTAGCTCAAAAAGTGAACAATCGAAAAAGCGACGTAAAAAGTACGATTTCAACTTGGTTTTTTGTTCACACTTTACCATAAAAGGACATTCTTGGTAGTGTTTGGATTGCTAGCTCTTTTCGTTTATGTATGCGACCAGATCGCTCAATATGTAATCACTTCCATTAACTTTGAAAGACAATTCCCACTCAGTTTCAAAACAGGGTCGTCCTGGGACGACCCGAAGTTCTGCTTTTTCAGACAGGTTGCCGCTCTTAATCTCAAGTTCGAATTTGTCGAGAGAAAAAGTTGCTTCCTTTTTGACAGTTCCGCCAGAAACACGGACGGTAGCACCATCTTTATTCAATGCAACCGTCGAGCTACCGCAAGTTGTCTCCAGCACTTCTTTCAGCTTGTAGAGAAAAAAGTCAGCAGGAAAGCCGTGGACAACAAATCCTTTCGTCATGTTCAAACCAAGCACATTGCCGGCATTACTGCTATTTGAACTTCTGACAGTTGTTGGTCTAGGTTCTTCGATTGGCTGACCTATTCTTCCTTCACATTCCTGTCTTATGACTTGCGAAGGGTCCAATAGGAGATCCGGCTGAAATGCAGTCTTTCGTAGAAATGTTTCCAAGCCGCACTCTCCGAGCAAAGTCTTAATGAGAGCATGAAACGCATCCCTTTTTGTTGTTACAGGCTGCCAGTTTCCTTGTACCTGAACCAAAGTTCCTCCGAAAAGTGGCTTCGTAATTGTTTCGTTCCCGATTAGCTCACAACTTTTGTCGGTGGCATTGTAGAGCCAAAATTGGTTAACGACAAATGATGCGCCTTTGTATGGATGACGCTCGACCTGCAGCAGTAATTTGTTTGGAGCTATCCGTCGCAATAATACTTGCCGAACTAATTTTGAGGCGTCTATCTTGTCTGTACCACCATTGTGACCATGCAGAGTAACGCTATTATTTTTGAAATCTTCGAGCAATTTGTCAAAGAGCACTTTCGACTTTTTGAGTAATTCATTCCGCTTGGCGGCAATTGAAGCCAGCTTATCGTCGAAAACGAGATAGGAATCTTTGGCAAGTGTTTTTAGAACTTCTTCC
>DTSE01000417.1:0-447 GCA_012965515.1 Candidatus Melainabacteria bacterium
ACCTTAGCACCACCTATGATGGTGGCGACGGGGCGGGTCGGATCGAGTGCCTGGGTGAGCATTTTGATTTCGCGCTCCAGGAGAAAACCTGCCAGGGCGGGTTTCAAATGCTTAGAAACGCCTTCGGTTGAGGCGTGTGCGCGGTGGACGGCGCCGAACGCATCGCTGACATAGATGTCTGCCAGAGAAGCCAACTTCTTCGAAAACTCTGCGTCATTCTTCTCTTCTTCAGCGTAGAAGCGGACGTTTTCGAGCAACAGAACATCGCCGGGTTTCATTTCAGAAATCGCGCTTTCAACTTCAGGACCAACGCAGTCGCCTACGAATTTGGCGGTGCAGCCGACGTCATCGCTCAGTAGCTGCGACAGTCTGGTGGATATGGGGCGTAGGCTGTACTTCTCGTCCTTCTTGCCTTTCGGACGACCCAGGTGCGAGCAAAGAATGATT
>DTSE01000417.1:457-10791 GCA_012965515.1 Candidatus Melainabacteria bacterium
CGGCCTTGTGCAGGAATTCTATCGTTTGCAGACTGCCGCGAATGCGTGAATCGTCGGCAACGCTGCCGTCCTCATGCTGCGGAACGTTATAGTCGACGCGTACAAGTACGCGCTTGTTCTTGAAAGTCTCAGCTCCCGCTTGTGCAATGCTCAGTTTCATAATCCACTCCCGAAGGGGTTCTTGGTAAGTTTTACGTTCAAATCTCTCTAAGACCGGGCGATGCATGATCTAGGACCGGGCGATGCATGGCATCGCCCCTACGGGTCTCTTGAAAGAGAAACCGCTCCGAGTGCAACACTCGGAGCGGCTCTTCAATTCATTTAGACCTTGACGGCCAATTTGCTGGCGACCATGGTTGCCAGTTCGATCAAGCGGTTGCTGTAGCCCCACTCGTTGTCGTACCAGGCGATAACCTTGACCATGCGCTTTTCAGCAACCATGGTGAGGTCAGCATCAACGATCGAGGACAGCTTGTTGCCTTTGTAGTCGATGGAAACGAGCGGAACATCGCTGACGCCCATGATGTTCTTGAGACCCTTGCCGGCTGCTTCTTTGAGCACCTTGTTGATCTCTTCTTTCGTGGTGTCTTTCTTAACGGTGGCGACGAGGTCGACAACCGAAACGTTCGGAGTCGGCACGCGCATTGCAAAGCCGTTCAATTTGCCTTTGAGGTGCGGCAATACCAGACCGATTGCTTTGGCAGCGCCGGTCGACGAAGGAATCATCGATTCAGCAGCAGCGCGGGCGCGGCGCAGGTCGGAGTGAGCGGTGTCGAGCAAGCGCTGGTCGAGGGTGTAGCTGTGGATGGTGGTCATCAAACCGCATTCAATGCCGAATGCTTCGTCGATGATCTTCGCTACTGGAGCCAAGCAGTTGGTGGTGCAGCTGGCATTCGAAATGATGTTGTGCTTCTCCGGGTTGTAGTCTTTGTCGTTGACGCCGAGAACAACAGTGATGTCTTCATCGGTTGCAGGAGCAGAGATGAGAACCTTCTTGGCGCCGGCGGTGATGTGACCTTTGGCCTTTTCTGCTTTGGTGAAAACACCTGAGCACTCGAGCACGATGTCGATCTTCTCAGCAGACCACGGGCAGGTCGACGGATCTTTTTCCTTGTAGAACTTGATCTTCTTACCATTTACTTCGAGACCGTCTTCGAGTTGGTTAACTTCGAAAGGCAGTTCGCCGAGGATGGAGTCATACTTCAGCAAGTGTGCCGAAGTAGCCAGATCTTGCAAAGGATCGTTAATAGCGACGATTTCGAACTCTTTTCCGGCGTTGTGCAAATAGGCGCGGAAAGCATTGCGGCCGATGCGGCCAAATCCGTTAATTGCTACTCTTACCATCTGTTTCTCTTCTCCCATGGTCATTTAGTACCGTTGGTTTGTTAAGTTGCGCGGTTTCGCGCTAATTCACGTTTATCCCGGCTCGCAACGCGGGATGTCACGTGGAGTCGGCAATTCGCCAGCCTTTCGGCGGGTGCGCTGGTAATGAGCATAGTACGGAGAGGCTCTAAGGCCCATTTGTTTTATGGTGTTTAAAGCAATTGATGGGACAAATCTTTATTTTTGGTGATTTAGCACCATATTTCGCCGTTTGGACCTTACCCTTTTACTTGGCTACCCGCCTCGGCTGCGTCATTTTGATAAGCTAGAGATCCGGAGTGGTGTAGAAACTGACAGAGCTGAGGTTTGAGCATGCGCGATCAAGTAGAAGCAATTCTCGACAAACTGCGTCCAATGCTGATGATGGACGGCGGAAACATTGAACTGGTGGACGTTAAAGACGGCGAAGTCTTTGTCCATTTGGTCGGAGCTTGCGGCATGTGCCCCAGCTCGACAATGACCCTCAAGATGGGCGTAGAGCGCGCCATCAAAGAGGAAATGCCTGACATCAAGCGCGTAGTGCAGGTCTAATTCGGACAACTTAATTGAAAGAGATTGGCCATTAACAGAATTCGGTTTGGCCAAGAAATTGCCTTTAACGCGAAAAACGCGTTTTTTGAAACCATAGCCGCCGCAAACAGTCCGCTGGCTATGGTTTTAGCTTTTGCGCGTAGCAGACGTAGGGGCGATGCCATGCATCGCCCGTTCGACACATGGAGCCGCACTCTACGGGGTTTCAACCCATTTCGATGGGTTTTGCGTCAGTTTTGTCGCGAAAGTGGTTGTTGCACCAGGCCCCCAGAGACCCGCCAGCCACAGCTGACAAGCAGGCGAAAAGGACACCTCCCAATATGGCGAGCCCTTTGGGTCCGCCAAAGTGAGACCAGTCCCCATTTCCCATTCCGCTGAGAAAAGCCATTGACGGATGTGCAGCATAACTCGTGCCGGCAAACCAGCCTAAAAATGCGCACACGCCTATCGTCAGTAGCATTCCAACAAGCAGAGGTGTTTGCAACAGCGTTGCAAGAGTTGCTGAACCCACTGGAGACTTGGAATTCGTTGATCTTGCAAGCACAAAGCCGGGAATGAAACTGCACAAAAGGACCAGTATTGCATTGATACCGAACGAAGTTAAGGTGCCGTCTTCGTACATAGAAACTCCTGGAGGATTCAACGGACTCATAATGTAGAGAAGGCTCAATCCCATAGCTATTGCAGGAAAAGCGACTGCTGGCAAAAGGGCATTGGCAAGCTTTTTACTGCCGACATGCATAGGCAGTGCATCGCGACAGGCGCCACCAATCCATTCAACTAGAAAGAGGACCGGCAGGTAGGCGATAGCCAAAGCAGCAGAAGCCGGTACACCGATCATCAGGTGGAAATTAACCGAATGCACCATTATTCCAACGAACAAAGCGATGGTTAGATACCTGAGTGTCCTTTTGTAAAAGCCGAAGAATGAGGACCAGAACATCAAGCATGACGCGCCGGAGACAAAAAAACCAACATAATCAAGCCCAACCAGATCGTTTAAAAAAAGGTTGTTATTGAGTCCCAGAGCAAACTGACCAAAGTGCGAGCAAAGATAAATGGAACTTGTGTAGCAAGCCAAAATACTTAAGAACGAGAAAATTACACCGACCACGGCGGCTGCACGATACATGATTATCTTCGCCATGGTTGGCGCGCCAGATAAATCTTTGTCGCCAGCGGCTTCGGCTGCGGGATACCAGTGTTTTTCCTCGGCATGAGGATCGCCGACAATCCTGGCTAACTTTTCGGAATCTGCGGCATGGAATAATTGTGCAGCCTTCCCATCCTTCGCATCCTTCACATCTTTTGATATCCCATCAACTTCAATACCTTGAGCCTTACCAGTCAGCACTTTTTGGGAAGACTCGCCACTCGTATGGGGCATCACGACAAGGTCCGCGCGTTCATCAACAGAATCAGCAGCAGTGCTGAAACGCAGTTTCTCTTTAACTGGCTCGTGATTCTTCTTCTCTGACATAGCCACAACCGGAAGTGACTATGACTATATTCCCCATAACCAAAGCCATGCCATCCGGATTCGCAACCTAAACCGGGCGATGCATGTCATCGCCCCTATGCTTAGCTCATTCCGAGGCTCTCGCTCCTGCCTACAGACGTCGGCGGATGCGTTCCTGGAAGTCCGCGCTGAGGTAGCTCTCTATGACACGCTGCTGATCGTCAAAGGATGCAAGCGCGTTTTCCGGATGCGCGTGACTCAAAATTCGAGCGATCGAGCATTTTGCTTCAAAAATGCTTGCGCGTCCATTTTCATAAATGGAGTTGCAAATTTCGTTGACGTACAAGGGCAAGTCTTCCGGGTCGAGCGCCCGATTGATTAGCCCTACCATCTCCGCTTCGGTAGCTGAGATACTGACACCGGTGTAAAGCATTTCTGATGCCACTGCAGGTCCGACGAGCGATATCAGGCGCAGGATGTTTGCATCATCAAGGACGATTCCAAGTTTTGAAATCGGAATGCTAAAGCGCGCCGCCTTCACTGAATAGCGCAAGTCGCAGGCCATCGCCAGCAAACATCCACCGCCCATGCAAGCGCCATTAATCATTGCCACCGTCGGTAGTGCAAATGCTTTAAGCTCGTCGAGAGCATATTTGATTGAAAACCATTGCGCGTTTGCGGATTCATCATCATTGATCTGCATCAATTCATTCAAGTCGGCACCGGCGCAAAACGTACTGCCTGTGCCCTTTATGACGACAACGTGAGCGCCCCAATTCTGCAATTCGTGCAGCGCAGGAACCAATCCGTCCCACATAGCCCTCGTCATTGCGTTGTGCGACTCGGGCCGATTGATGGTCAAGAATCCAGCCGAGCCACTCATCTCGGTTTGAATGTGTTCCGTCACGTGTGTTTGGTCCGACATTAACTATCTACGGTATCTCAAACGACACGGCATCGCCTTCCTTCAAACCATGCGCTTTTGCGTAGCCAGCGCTCACCTCTACGACTTCAGTCACGTCGATAGGTGCGTCAGGATAAGTCGGGCATTCATTAGGATCTTTAGATTTGCAGGGCGGGACATTCTCGCAAATTTTGACAATCTTGCCGTCTTTGACGAAAAGCATGTCCAGTGAAATCAGGCAGTTGAACATCCAAAATTTGACCGGGCGAGGAGGACGGAAAAGAAAAATCATGCCCGAATCTTGCGCAAGCGAGGTTCGGAACATCAATCCTCGCTGAATCTCAGCCTCTGTCGTCGCCACCTCCACCTTCACTATATTGTCTTTGCCGAGGCGCACCATCGGCATTTTCGCGTCGGCTCTACCGGCACCGCCGGCGCCGCCTTGCGCGAACAAAGCCGCGAAACCAATCACGACGAGGACACACAATCTGGCAAAGGCTTCTCTATTGCGATTTCTATTTTGGTTCGGGCTCATAGCCACCACATCTTGCTAAAAGGGGTCTTTTTGTAGAGGAATTGTACAGTACCGAGCAAAACGCCGCGCTTGCCAGGATATGAGACAGCAGTGACGATGCCGGCGGGGTCGATTACTGCCGATATTCCGGTGTTTGTGGACAAAACCAAATAGCGCCCGTTTTCAACAGCTCGAAAAACGGCGGCAGCCAACACTTGCCTATTGAGGGCTGAATTATGGAACCAGGCCAAATTGGAGAGATTGACCAATATGGTGGCACCTTTGCGAACTTCTCTGGCAAGCAAACGAGGATAAACAATTTCCGAGCAGATGGAAACGCCCATCGGGCCCCACACACTCTGAGGCAGCTCGGTTGTTTTGGAAACGAGAAAACTCATCTGCTGTGAAGGCAAACGCTTCACGATATTGGCGGGCAATGTGTCCTCAATCGCTTTTAATGGCGCCAGCTCACCAATCGGCACCAGGCGCCGCTTCACATACAAGTTATTCGCTGGATTCGCGGGTGAAATAAGTCGAGCAGCATTGACGTGAGAGTTTTTGATGGATTCTATTGAGCCAACAACAATCTCTTTGTTCTCGCGTTGACTAATTTCCTTGAGCCGGCTAACTAGATAGCCCGGCGCCAGCTGGACGGGGTTTGCGACCCCCTCCGGCAGCACGACAATTGAGGTTCCGAGGTTGTTGGACAGCTCTGCATAGCGATCACTGATAGCTTTTGCCGAGGTTGTTTTCAATCTGTCTTCTTCAATACTTATATTGCCTTGTACTACAGCAATCGGCACTGCTTGCGATTGAGGGTCTACGGCAAGGGCAACTTCCGGACGCGTTTCTTGCGCAATGCGCCGCACTTCCATGCCGCCCCAGACATTGCAAATCACAAGAATTACAGACACGATCGAAAGATCGAGGAGAGGACCGACGCGCTGGCGAAGTTTGTCGATGCGACCATCGAGTCGACGACCGAGGTGCACTAAATCCAATACCAGCTCAGCGAGAGCCGCATTGAACAGAATCAAAACATAATCGACGAGGGCACTGCCGCCGATGCGTGCAATCTGAATAAAACCTGTGTGCTCGCTTTGAGAATACGCAAGCTGATCGACAGGCACCGAGAGGAAAAGCTCCGATGTCCCAACCACCCAGTGACAATAAATCCAGATGAGCGGAATGCCCCACATGTACGGAACAAATGGACGCTTGTAGTGGGGGACGAAGCCCGAGCGCAGCGGCAAGCAAAAAACGAGAAGAGAAAAACCAGCAATCAGAAGGGCTTGGTGCAGAGAACCAAAAATCCAAACTAGTACGCTCAGTTGCACGCCCAGCCAGTCTTCAACGCCGAGCCAGCGCAGCGGAAACAGACCGAGGAACCAGCTCGTTGCCACAAGGTGATAGCCAAGTCCAAAAGCAAGTCCGACGAATGCGGCTTCCTTCATGCCATTGACGCAACGCAGGATCACCAGCAGTGGTGCCACGCCGATCCAGGCTATCCACGATTGATCGAATCCAGCACTGGAAAGGCCGAGAATGCAGCCGAATAAAAATGCCAACGGCAACTTCGCACCAAAGCCGCTTGCCTCCAGCATGCCGGGTCTGGGTGTGAGGCTCGTATCCTCCATCATTAGAGGACCGCTTTGCATCAAAATTGACTCCCTCTCGCCACGCATCCACCTGGCACTCTCATCTCACCAGAGACAATGTTACTATTGCTTTTATTCTGGCTCCAGTACTGAAAAAAGAATATACCAAACGCATAGCTTGTTTATATAGACGAGCGCGTTAATAGACCGGAAAATACGCCGAGTTGCCGATTCTGGCAGAACTAGCTACGGGGAAAGCATGACGGAACCTACCTTCAATAATTCCGGCTCCGACAATTTCTACTGCTCAGGCTCTCGCCCTTTCACAATCATGGGCATCGACCCAGGAACAGCGACCGTCGGCTACGGCATCGTGCAATTTACGCCGCGCGATCAGTTCGAATATATCGCTTCGGGTACCATTCAGACTCCATCGACTATGTCGGCAGGAAAGCGCCTAGGCATGATCCGCGCTGATTTGATGGAACTAATCACTCTCTTCAAACCGGATATTCTGTCGGTTGAAGCTATTTTCTTTTTCAAGAACGCGAAGACGGTGGTGCCTGTGGCGCAAGCCAGGGGCATCATCTTGGAAGTTGCCGCAAGCTTTGACTTGGCGACTTTCGAATACACGCCGATGCAGGTAAAACTGCAAATCGCCGGATTCGGTCGAGCGGAAAAGCCAGTCGTTCAACAAGCGGTCGCGCGCTTGTTGAATCTGAAAGAAATAATTCGTCCAGACGACGCGTCCGACGCTCTGGCTCTGGCAGTTTGTCACGCGCGCATGTCGCACGTCGTGGACACTTCAATGAAAACAGCGACCGTCATCAAGGTCGCAGAGACCATGCGACCGAAGAGACATCGCGCTCTGAAAAAAACGTAGGGGCGACGCCATGCGTCGCCCGGTGCTCTTGCATGCTCCCCACATACAGGACAGCCGACAATGCAACTACAACTTTTCGAAATTCCGAAAGTAGAAGCGACCGATTTCATTCCGCGGTTTACTTCCGCCAATCCTCTCGACACGACCAACGTCGATCAAGTCATCTCGATGCTTTTGGACGATGCCGAAGAATTGTTCGGCACCCGAGTCGATCCCGCGCCGTATAGTTTCGATGGAATCTATTTTGGCTCCAAAGTTCCGATCATGAAGTATCGGCAGGAAGAGATGAAAATTGTTTTTCGCCTTTCCAACGATGCGCGCAACGACAATTCGAAAATTCTCTGGCAGATTGCACACGAGTGCGTTCACCTGTTGACTCCAGCCCGACTCTGGACTTCGATGTTTGAAGAAGGACTAGCCTGCTGGTTCCAAATGCGCTGGGCAAAACTCTGCCCGCAACTTTTTCCAGAGCACAAATGCAATCCTGAAGTTTGCTTCGAAAACAAGCGCTTTTTGGAAGCCTACACTATCGTAGAGGAACTTCTCCGGCAGGACCCAGAAGCGATTAAGAAACTACGCTCGCTCCAGCCGGTGATCAGCAAATTCACGCCGAAGCTTCTCGTGACCGAGCTGCCTCAAGTCGACGTACCAACTGCAAAACTACTCTGCTCCCGCTTCGCCCAACGCCAAAAAGAAGTGTAGGGGCGATGCCATGCATTGCCCGGTTATTTTGTGGAGGGGGGGCGATGCATGGCATCGCCCGGTTATTTTGTGGGGGCGCGTTGCACGCGCCCTTTCTTGTAGGGGCCACGCCATGCGTCGCCCGGTTCAAATCTTTGGAGAATAGCGTATCCAACCAACTCCTTCATGGGCGAATTTGAACTCTTCTGGATGCAGCATTTCAGCAAGCATTTCGAGTGATTCGAGAACGCGTGGACCTGGGCGATTGAAATACTGATTGCCATCTGCAACAAAAACTTTTCCGTTTTTCACAGCTTGCAAACCAGCGTATTCCTTTCGATCTGAAATCAAATGCATCTCTTGCATTGTTCGCTCGATGTCGAAGCCGCAGGGCGAAACGATGATGATGTCCGGCTCCGCAGCAACCAGATCTTCCCAGTTCATCCACGGCGAATGCTTACCGGCTTCGCCAAACAAATTGATGCCACCAGCCATATCGATCAATTCAGGCATCCAATTTCCACCAGCCATCATCGGTTCAATCCATTCGACAAGAGCAACGCGAGGTTTGTTCGGTAGAGCGCGAGCCTTCTGAGAGACGGCTTCCATCCTGCTTTTGAGCTGCGCGACCATCATCTCGCCGACCGGTACGACGCCAAGTCCCTTGGCAATGCGACGAACGTCTTCAAAAATATCAGCGAGGGAATCAGGTTGAAGCGAAATTATTTGAGGGTTAGAACTAATAATCTGACAGGCAGCTTCCTCAACATCTTTCAGACTAACAGCGCATACCTCGCACTGCGCCTGCGTAATAATGTGCGTTGGTTTAAGCTCATTGAGCTTCTCAGCATCGACGCGATACACGCTCAAGGATTCTTGCACGATTTCTTTCACACGCTGATCGATTTCGTAGCTTGTTCCATCGGTTTTGAATTTCGGACCGGTACAAACAGGAAGTTCCTTCACCTGCGTCGGGAAGTCGCATTCATGCGAGCGCCCAACCATCTGGTCGCCAAAGCCCAGGGCATGAACGATTTCAGTGGAACTTGCAATCAAAGAAACTATTCGCACTACGATTTCCCCTTAGACAGCGAATTCGCTCGCTGTTCCAAAACACTGGCTTCCTTCACACTACCTTTGCCACGAAGCAGCAAAGCATAATCTTTCAAGAGTGGGGCTAGCTCTGGATGTTGAGGACCAAGAATTCTCTCTCGTATTTGCAACGCTTGTTTGTACAACGGCTCTGCCTCAGCATATTTCTTTTGCTGAAAATACAACGCCCCCAAATTTCCTACAGCGGTTGACGTGTCGGGATGCACATCTCCATAAGATGCTTTCAGAATTGCAATCGCTCTCTTATATAGAGGTTCTGCTTCGGCATATTTCTTCTGTAGCCTATAAGAGTTCGCCAGATTGTCCAGACTAATTCCGACATCTGGATGGTTCGGACCGAGGGCTTCCTCGTTAATGGCTAAGGTTCGCTTGAACAATGGCTCAGCATCTGCGAACTTTTGCTGCGCCATATAGACACTCGCCAGATTACTCAGGCTTCTCCCCGTCGCTGGGTCCTTAGGACCGAGTAACTTCTCTCTAATCGCAATTGCACGCTTCTGTAGGCTCTCCGCTTCCTGCAACTTATGCTCTGTCTCATACAAAACAGCAAGGCTGTTCAAACTTGAAGCCACATCCTTGTTCTCAGAGCCGAAAGCTTTCTCTCTAATCTCCAACGCCCTCTTGAAGTATGCTTCAGCCTCAGAATACTTTCCTTGGGTTCGATATAGCTCGCCAAGATTGTTCAAACTGGTAGCAACGAAAGGACTATTTGGACCTTGCGCTTCTTCTTGCAGTTTCAGCGAACGAAGATGAAGTGATTCAGCTTTCGCAAATTTGCCTTGAGTTTCGAACAACACAGCAAGATTAACTAAAATGATTTTTTGGACCCAACTTTTCGGCTTCTGACAGTGCACTATTGAAGGCCGCTTCCGCATTTGCAAAATCAGCTTTCTGAAATGCTGCCTTTCCTTTATTGATGTCTGCCTGCCAGCTTGCCTCGTCTGCAAATGCTGCGCTCCAGCCCGAATGAGAGCAGATGAGTAGAAGACCTACTAACCCTTGCTTCGCAATCTTCATCTCTCATGCTCCTTTTAACCTGATAGAAACTAGACGGTTCAAAACTACTTCGATATCCAGAACGGTGTTTTGCTTCGCACCATATCCGGTGTAATATGATTCAAAGTCGGGCAGCCGGAAAGCTGCATTGTGAGCTGAAACTCGGCGCGGAGCATTTCGAGCACATCGTGTGCGCCTTGCTCACCGCCTGTTGCCAATCCCCATAAAATTGGTCTGCCTGTTAAGACTGCTTTTGCACCAAGCCCGATGGC
>DTSE01000417.1:10801-54918 GCA_012965515.1 Candidatus Melainabacteria bacterium
AATACATCTGTTCCTCTACGGATGCCACTATCCAGCAACACCGGTACGCGTCCACCAACAGCTTCTACGATTTCTGACAAAACACTGATCGTTGAAGGTGCCGAGTCTAATTGCCTGCCACCGTGGTTGGACACAATAATTCCAGCAGCACCATTTTGCACTCCGAGTGCAGCGTCATCAGCGCGAAGAATTCCCTTCAGTAAAATCGGAAGTTTGGTTACTTCGCTCAGCCATTGAACGTGTTTCCAACTAAGCGAAGTGTCGTACAAACTGCCAATGTACGCAGCCAAACCGGAATCTGCGACGTCTGCCGGAAGATTCGAAAAGATACCGCTGCCTTCAAAATGGCCCAATCTAAAATTGTCCGGCAGCTTGAATCTGTTTCTCACATCCTTCTCCCGGCGACCAAGAATCGGCGAATCAACCGTGAGGACAAGCGCCTTGTAGCCGCTCGCTTCGGCGCGTTGTACCAAATCTCTGGTTACTTCCCTATCCTTGTAGACATACAACTGAAACCACTTCGGGCTTGGCGATGCGGCTTGCACTTCCTCTATGGAACAGTTTGCAAGCGTGCTCAGCGTCATGATGGTTCCAGAGCGATTTGCCGCTCGGGCTGTTGCTACTTCGCCTTCAGAGGTTGCCAGTCCATGGAAAGCGGTAGGCGCAATGATGATTGGCATGGAGACCTTGTCGCCGAAAAGTTCGGTGGTCATATCAAGCTCGGTCAAGTCGACCAACATGTGCGGCATGATTGCCAGTTTCGAGAAATCAGAACAGTTCTCGCGCAGCGTGACTTCATCCCAGGAGCCGCCCGCATAGTAGTCATACGCCATCTCCGCCAAGGAAGTCTTGGCGCGGGCTTCATACTCAAAGACGTTCAAACAATCGCTGACCAAAGTATCCATGTCATCGCCCTACAAACGAACCATAATTGTAAAATATGCTGGCGATCCAACCGAGTTTTTCTGCAAATGCCTGACATAACTCAACTTGTCATTGCGCTCGTTGCCGTCGGTACGACCGTTATAGCGCTTATAGCCATGCGGTCCGGCGGCAAGACCAATTACAAAGCAGAGATTGAGGGACTGCTCAGTTCGGCGCTTTTGCAGCAGCATGCCGGCAATGTAGCGGAAGCACAACAGAATTATGAGCGCGCAATGCAGCTACTCGAATACCCTGGAAGCCACGATGATGCAAAATTGGCGTCTTGTTACATTCACTTGGCGGAGATTTACGAGAGAAACGGCAATTTTGCCCGTGCGAAAGAGATGCACGACAGGCTGATTCAGCTTTGGACAAAACAGCTTAAATCCGGCGACGACAGCGCACTTATAGACATTGACTTCGCCATGACGCACAACACATTCGGTTCGGGAACGGCACAGATTCTCGAGTTTTACGACAAGGTCGTCTCGATGAAGGAGAACAGATTCGGTCCGAATAGTCCGCAGGTCGCAGATGCTTACATGATTACGGCAAAACTATTGCGCGCACTAGGAGAGAAAGAGAGCGCAGAGCTAGCTGAGCAGAAAGCTGCTGAAATTCGCCCGGCGAATTAGTCCAAGAATTTAGCGTTGCAAACCTGGAGGGATTCGTTAGCGATGAGACAATTCATCCAGCAACATTCGCTTGACATTGTTTTGAAAGCGAATTTTAAGTTCGGAAGTTAAAGCGATATCGCTTGAACTTCTAGCGCCACCACTTTACTTTTGGGCGGCTGTCAAGCGTCAACGTGCAAAACTGTTCAATTTTTCCACCTGGCAAGTACCCTAAAGACGTTGTAGACTCGCCCTCTCGATTTTGTTGCAGGAGCAATTGACATGCAAAGGGGAATTCTCACGTCGTTGGCAGTTGGCGCAATCATTTCGGCGTCCATTTCAGCGCCGCAAAGTGCATTCGCAAAATGCGAGAAGTTTCCCGGGGTCACGGATCACATCACGGTGCAGGCGGAACCGCGCATCGTGTACGAATGCATCCGCGAACTGCGCTACAAGCCAGGCTCCAACGTGAAAGAGTTAAGAGCAACCGATCACGAAGCGACACTCGAAGAACATTTCACCGATTTACCCATCGTCAAGACAGCAAAGTGCACCTACGTCGAGAAGTACACCTGCGACAAAGAAGTCGCATACAAAATGGTTAGCTCCGACAAGTTCAAAGCATTCGAAGGCAAGTGGGAACTCAATCAATTGCCCGGCGAAAAGGCGACAGATGTTTCGCTCCAATCGTTTGTCTTGCTGGACTTGCCGGTGCCCTTCTTGCGCCAACTCACAAATACTCAAACGATCAAAGGCGTGAAAGAGCGTCTTGCCGAAGTGAAGAAATTGGCGGAAGCGAAGGCAACAGCGTCAGCTGGAACAACCAAATAACTCTCAGTTTTTCGGTTTGAATCTGAAGATCTTGTAGGGCGTTGGCGCTTTCGGCCCCAGATTGATTTGCGAGCAAGTAACATAAAAGTAGCCGTCGCCGCGCTGTGCAAGCGAATCAGGCCAGACTAGCTGTTTGTCTTTGATTACAGTCGTTAGTTCTTTGTTAGCACCGTTCACATTCATAGACTTGATCGAACTGTCTTCTATGGACGTGATGTACAACTTTCCGTCGGCACCAAATTCGATACCATCAGCAGGGCAAGTCGTCGCAACTTTTTCAACTTTTGCGTTCAAATCTTTCGCTGCAAGTTTTTCATTGCGCAATTCTTTAGTCGCGACACGATAAAGGGTTTTCCC
This sequence comes from Candidatus Melainabacteria bacterium, assembly GCA_012965515.1. Taxonomy (GTDB): domain Bacteria; phylum Cyanobacteriota; class Vampirovibrionia; order Obscuribacterales; family Obscuribacteraceae; genus QKMZ01. The sequence goes on from DTSE01000417.1 coordinate 13,528, forward strand.
CGTCAAAGCCTGGTAATACAGATAATCGCCAGTCTTATCGAGCGCAATCCCATCAGAGTGAACTTTCCGCACAGAACCATCCGAAAGAACCCCCCAGCGTTTTCCATCGATCATCACTTTGATGTTTTCAGCTTTCACTGATGGGCTGGTTTCCAAAACTCTTCGCGCATTGCCGGTTCTCAGATCGAGCACAACAATTGCTCCCAATCCTGAATCAGTCATGTAGGCGACTTGGCGCCTTGTATCGATGCGAACATCGTTGAGATAGCAGTCCTTCGGAGCCACTTCGTCAAGCGGATAGTACTTCTCAACCCGGTTGCTTGCAAGATTTACCTTGACCAATTTTGGTCCATTGGTAATCGGTCCCTGGAACCTCGGCGCCGCAGGATCAAGAATCCAGAGAGTGCCATTGCTATCGCAATAGACTGACTGAACGCAGATGAATTCCTCGCCGGTAACTTTGCCACCCTGGATCCACTCGTTCCACTTCTTGTCTGGAAAAGCGCTTACTGAGCCATCCGGCAGCAGCTCGCCGGTTGAAACAGGACCCATGTTTGACCAGCGCGGATAGCAAACGAAAACGCGATTCTTCTTGGAGACTGCGATGCCTGTCCATTGATAATTCGATTTTGCAATCTCAGTAAGTTCGCCGCTGAAACCTTTCGAAGGGATCGGAGTGACACCTTTTGGGGTCGTCGTGGCCGCGGGTGTCTTTGCACCAGCTGCTTTTGCTGAGCCCGTTTGTGCAGCAGACTCCAAGCCAGTCTTGGTAGCACCGGGCTTTTCGGTACCTGACTTCTGCGCGATCGAGGGAACAAACAACGCACCAGTTGCGAAAGTAGCGCAAACAAGTGTCGTAATGAACGAGGCGGTTTTCATATGCATCTCCAAGTCTTCCGCAGCTTTTATAGCAGCTTTTTATAAGTGGCGCACGGAATCATCCAATAGAAGTGAAAGCTTAGAGTTGGAACCAGAACCAGAGCTTGGAAGCTGGCTCCCCGCCTAGCCTTTCATAGAACTTAATAGCACCTGCGTTGTCAGATGGCGTCATTAATCGCATCGATTTATAGCCGAGCCGTAACGCCTGTTCCTTCACCTTTTCCATCAACTCCTTCCCAATAGATGCACCGCGCAAAGACTCTCGAAGGAAGAGTGCGTCGACACTCATATGCGGCTCGCCGTACCAACTGTCATATTGACTCATGAACGTGCAATAGCCTTGAATGCCGTTCTCGGTGTCTACGACTAAACAAGTGAATGGTGGAGGATCCGCTGACAAACACTCGCGGATTTTCTCAACCTTACCCTCGGGGCTATAAGCTTCCTTCTCAAATGCTGCATGCTCGGTTATAAGAATTACCAACGCGTCCGCATCATCAGGCGTCGCCAGGCGTATTTTTATCTGAGACGGAAGAGACATTAAGACTATCCGAAACCACTGAACAGCGGAAGTTTACTGCATTCTCTATGTTTGCCTTCCGAAGAAATTCTTGAGATCACGCGGTGTGGGTAATTGTACCATCACTCCAACTTTGAACGGGTGCACACCGTATTCGGTGCTCGCAAGAATGTGTTCTTTATTCAGTGAGAAAACCAAAGGCGCCGTTCGCGCATCTCCAACGATCTCACGCGCGACACCTTCCACGGTATCACCCTCTTTTGTGAAATAGTGGTAAGCGCCATACGGGGCTTCAGCGATTGAAGTGTATAGCTGCAGCCCAAGCGCGAGTTCGTAGTGCATCTCATCTTCTAGTTTTGCTTCAGCTGATTCTTCTACTTCTTCAATCTCTTCGACTTCTTCTGATTCATCAGACTCAACAAGTAAATCGACTTCGGGTAAATTGAATTCATCAATGGAAATGCGTGCCTCGTCCTCACCACCATCACCGCCAAGCATGTCGGCATCGGAGCCGCCAACACCGGCTAGTGCTTTCTTCTTCGAACCTTCAATCGGTGTTCCGCCAGGTCCGATTACGTGGGTTCCTGCAGCTAAATCTCCTACCTTTTCGCCGCTCCTTTCACCTGCAATAGGTGTTGAACCAGGTATCGCTCCCGCACCTTTGTCTGTTGGACCGGAACTACCAACAATTTTTGTGTCAGAACTAGCACCTGATTGATCTAAGATTCGCGTCTTTTGTCCTGGTCCGGCAAAATCCTGACGCACGCCAGGTATGTCTTTACCCGCGACTTCGTTACCGGTGAGCGGCTTAGCGCCTAATTTGGCGTCTCTATCTCCAAGCTGCGCAACTTTGTCTCCAGGAAGCGAGACCTTGTCTCCTGGCTGTGCAGCCTTGTCTCCAGCCTGTGCAATCTTGTCGCCCGCTTGAACAATCTTGTCCCCCGATTGGCCGGCTTTGCTGTCTCCGGTCTGACCCGACTTACCATCAGCCAACACGGACTGTGCAAAATTCTTCAAAACGCTGCCAACTTCCGCCGCTCCAGCTCCGACTTGTCCAGCCATTGCCGCAGAAATTCCGGCGTCTGCCTTTTGCCCTTTGTCTTTGACTTCGCCAGAAGCTTCTCCCTTCGCTCCGGGCACGCTGGCATCACTCTTGCCGCTGACCAATGCGTCGAACTTCGAGATCATCGAACCCGAGTCAGCTTTCCCGCCAACAGCACCGGGCTCAGGCTTAGCGGGCACTACACCAGATTCGGATTTACCGGAAACACCGTCAGCCTTACCTTGGGCGCCTTCATTGCCTTTGCCCTTGTCGCCAAAAACATGGTCGCTTTGGCGCCCGTCTCGGGCACCCAATGCGCCCGGCAAAATGAATGGGACAGAATCGTCACCGGAGTGCCAGATACCTATGCCGTCACCGGCTTTTCCTGGTTTTCCACCTTGGTTGATTAGTCCATCTGGCAACATTTGAGGTTGACGCTTATCGCCGAGAATCCCGGCATCAGAACTGCCCGAACCTCCCGAACCACCGGAACCACCGCTACCTTGACCGCCTGTTGCAGCTTTGGTGCCCGAGACGTCCGTACCTTTTACGATTGAAGAGTCCGAAACACCCGCCGTATCCGTGCCACCGGACTTGCCGCCGGTCGGGATGCCAACTCTTCCATCCTTAACCTCTCCGGCGTCAAACCTGGTACCCGGTTGAGGTCCACGAACTTCACCCGAGTCAAAGCGTGCTCCAGGCTGGTTGCCTCGGACTTCACCGGTATCAAACCTGGAGCCATCTCCGGCGACCTTACTGCCACCAACGGCACCTTCACCTTTTCCACCAATAGCTGCTTCGCCCTTTCCTCCTGCTACGACATCACCTTTCGCACCGAGGTCGCCTCTTAATCCACCTTCGCCTTTGACGCCGGATGGCTGGCCGTCTTCAACTCTAAATGGCGCGTGCGGCGCGCGGTCAATTGGAGCCGAACTGCCTCCGCCCATCCCGCTGGTTCCAGACTGTCCTTCAGACTTCCCACCTTGCGGCATGCCGCCATCGAACTTCTTCGTCGAATCTGCCGCAGCGCTGCTACCACCACCGCTAGAACCCTTATCGCCCGCGTCAGCCATCGGCTGTCGAATGTTTGAGCTACCAGGCGGAGATCCGCCATCAGAACCAGTTGGCTGCCTACCTGTGCTTCCCACATTGTCGGCCGGATTTGTCTGCTTCACACCAGGCTGGGCACCATCCGTAATGCCTTGTGATTTGCCACCAGTTTCGGCGAGTGGTTGACGCGTAGATGAAGATGCACCATCTGCAGTGCCCGGCTGCCGGCCGCCGGTTGAATTCTCTGCAGGGTTGGGGGTGCGTACATCCGCTCCTGAAGGCTGTCTACCGCCTTCGTTTACTCGGTTTTCTATACTTCTGACGGCTTGCTCTGCCTTACTTGCGTCAGGCTTGATACCACCACTCGTTGAACTGTCTACCCTTTGGCCGGCGTCAGTTTTTTGTCCTAAAACTTCATTTGCCACACCGGCGGATTTGGGATCACGGAAAGTTGAAGTGTCTTTGGAACCCTGCTGTTCAACAGGTTTTCCCGTGTCCAGTTTGGCTTCAGGAACTCTCAAACCCTCCACTTTCGCAGGCGGATTTGTAGATCCTTGAGTGTTTATAAACTCACTGTTTCTGACGAAATCACTTTTACCTTGCCCTACTGGCGACGATTCGGCTCTTTGTGTATCAAATTTCTGTTGTGCTGACGTTGGCAAACTCGAAGCCGGTTCGACTTTTGACTCGCCTCTTAACTGGCCGGTCGGAACGGCTGTCGAGCCTTCAACACCAGACTTTACTTCGGGTCTAACCTCAGCTCGAACAGTGTTACTTGTTGCATTTCGCGTTGAGCTTTCAGCTACCGCGGGACGATTTGGAGTGTTACTCGAACTACCTTCGTCTTTGCGTCCGGGTGTGTTGGTTGACCCTCCAGCTGCTGAAGAGTCCCCCTTATGCGCACCAGCACTATCGCTATTGGAGGCAACGTCACGTTGTGTAGCACTTTTGTTTTGCGGAACTGATTCAATAGGCTGTGCCGGTACTGGTCGGTTGGAAGAATCAACTTCAGGAACAGTTGAAATCCCTCTAGATTCACCTGATGCCACAACCGGCCCAGCTTTCACTTCTGTTTGAGATGGACCGGACCTTACTTCGGAAGGAGTTATTTTCGACTCGGTAGTTCTTGCCGACCCAGCACTTCCGACTTCTGCACTTTGAGGACCTATTGTTTTCGGCAGCATAGTGGATGGCGCATTACCATCCGTCGTACTTTTTAAGCCTGGGTCGACACGTTTAACTTCAGCCTGGAGACTCTTAAATCCACTATACGGGGTATCTGCATACGAAGGGGAGACTTCATTGCCACCACTTCCAGGCTTGTTAGGAATGTTAATCACATCCGTGCGAGCGCCAGCGTTTGGAGTGGATATTTTTGTATTGTTCAAAAGATCTTCCGGCTCCTGGTAAGTCGGAGCAATACGACCAGGTATGTTTGCAGGTTGCTCAGCTGCAGGTCTTATCTGGATGTCCTTACTCATACGCTCGCCTGCAGCATTGCTGACAGCCTGCGCCTCGGCGCTCCCCCCGCCTATTTTCTCAGGCTCATTGCTACTGTGCTTGTTTGCCATTTGCGCTTCACTCTACCAAAGGCTTTCATAGATATTCCCGATCTGGCTTATAGAGTACCTTGTGCTTCAGAGTTGAAACCCAAGTCGCTTTGCCTGCTCTTTATCCTGTTTCGCAAGTTCACTCTGCCCAAGCTTTTGATAGGTAGTGCCTCTTATGCTAAATGCGCCACCATCCTTCGGATTCAGTTCTATTGCGCGTGTCAAATGTTTCAGTGATTCTTGCAACATTCCGGACATCTGTTCGGCACTTCCCAGTAATACCAATGTTTCAAGGTCGTCTGGTTTCATTTGCTGAGCAGTTTTCGCAGCAGAAAGGGCAGACTTGTAGTCTCCTGCAAGGATCGCAGCTTGTCCTTGATTGAGATAGAGTCCGTGTGTTTTCGGACCACATTCAAGTGCTTTTGTGTAGTCGAGATATGACTCTCGATGACGCTTCTGAAGTCCATACACATTTCCGCGGATGTGGAAATAAGCTTGTCTAGTTGGATTTATCGATATAGCTTGCGTGAAATCTTTCTCGGCAAGGTCTAGCTTACCCAGCCTCTTATAACCTTGACCGCGCGCTCCATAGTAAGCATCGTTCTTCGGTTCTCTCTTTATCGCTTCCGAAAACTCATCGATCTTCTTCTGAATCGCCGCAACATCAATATTCGCAGCGGCTTCAGCGGGCTGCCTTGAAGCGCCGTTGGATTTAGGTGACGGTTTCGAGTCCTGTGCGATAGCTGCAATCGCCAAAGTGAGCGAGAGCGTGACTGCAAGAGCGAGTGCCTTCATCGACACCTCCGGATTTATCGGTAACAACCACCAAAAACACTGCCACAGTCTAACATCGTTAACTTAATCTGCTGACTCTGCTTCGGTTTTTGGTGTTCCTGCGTTAAGCACCGATTTAATGTGTGGGAGCCTCTAATGTAAACCAGGCGGACATTCCGAGTCCCTGTTCAATTCCACAGAGTTTTCCGACTATGAAAGAATGTGTGGGTCCACCAAAGGCAGGCAACTGAACAGCAGTGCTCAAACGAATCGTCAAAAGACTAGCAATCGGCTTTTTCTGTACCTTTATCGTGCTCATTGTTATGCGTCTATTCATTGAAGGTCGATACATCCCAAGCACCGCAATGACACCGACGCTTCAAGTTGGCGATCGAATCTTAGTGGAAAAAGTCTCAAGACTCATAAAGGCACCTAGCCATCGCGGTGACATTGTCCTGTTCTATCCACCACCCATCGAGTTCGGAGCAAAGATCATCGACAGCGGTCCAGCCGCAGTTCTCGGGCGAATTACTGGTCGTCCGGAATTTCCTCAGACTCCGTGTTTCATCAAACGGGTGATTGGTCTTCCGGGCGAAACAATAGAAATTAAGAGAGGACAAGGCGTCTTCATCAACGGCAGGCTGCTGAATGAGGATTCGTATTTGAAAGCGCAGCTCAATGGCGACGGCGGCGAGCATTCGAAAGAGCCAGACGGTGTTCACCAAACGCCTCAATACAACCTGAAGCATCTGGGCGACATCATGGGGCTCAACACTAAGGGCGAGGAAATCAAACCCTTCTCAGCCAGCCTGGCCGAGAAGCCTATCGTTGTACCAGCTGGTCACCTTTTCGTTTTGGGAGACAATAGAAACGCGAGTGAAGACAGCCATGTCTGGGGCTTCATAGATCAAAACCGCATCTTAGGACGAGCCTGGATGAAATGGTATCCAAAGTTAGAACGTCTCAACCCGCCAGAATACTGAGGACACATCTCACCGGACCAAGTCATTGAGGAGACGCAGGCGCTGCTCCGGATTTCCTGTTAGAAGTTTTCGGTATCGGCGATCGACCGACGCGCATCATTAATTCGCACGGTACACCCCATTACGTGAGTCAATGTGCCGCCAATTGCTAATCGACACTGCGCGCAGCCTATGCTCCGACGTTACAACGCCCCCATTTTCTGCGATTGATTTGATTAGTCCTCTCTCGCTCGTTGAAATTCGTCCATCTCTTACCAGCGCTTGAATCTCTTGACGGTTAGATTTTGCTGCTTGCTCATAGAATGAAATCGACCTGTGCTCGAGTCTAGCCTGCATGTCGAGCGAGAATCTCCCTGTTCTCCAGAAGCTGTTCTCGGCCATCGTTCGTTCCAAATTGACAGGCTCGTTTCGTCCACGTATACCGTATGCGGCAGATAAGGCGGTATTGACCATCTCACTAATAGTGTCCTTCAGTGCCCTTTCCTGTCGAGTCAGACTTGCTGGATCTGAATTGCGCAGACTGTCGCGAAGCATTGGATTACCAGCAAGAAGCGACTGTATAACCGGCATCGTCTGCTCGATAGGAGCATTGACCATCCCGTATCTAAGAAGCGTTTCTTGCAAGCCTTCCTGCGGTCTTTCACCGGTTTCCGCGACTTGATCTAGAAGTGCGGCTACATATCTTTGCGTCGGAACATCCAAAGTATTTACGGCAGCGTCTATCAACGATCTGAATCTAGCGTCGGTCGAATATCGGCGCGCATCCGAAGGGCTCATGGTTTCTACGGCCCTTGTAACCCGGTGCGAGTCGAAAGTCAGTCCGGACGCTCCATCAAGCTTGGCGGTATCGTAGATTCTGTCAGAAAGCACGCTGCGCACAAACGTGGTATCGAGCGGTTTTTCGTCGTTTCTTTCCGGCGCAAAGTCAACTTGTGGAAGGATCGCGGAAGCGACAGAAGAGGCAGAAGCATTAGCCAGGGCGTTTTCTGGACGTGACATATCTGCGTCCTCGTAGCAATTTCTTGATGCTTGAGCATTTACGCGATGTTCTGACTGCTCTTGCGAACGACATTGATTTTCGAAAGTTAGTGGGTTCGACATGCAAGTTCCTTCCTAAAACGATTGCTTTTGAGGGACTCAGAAGCACGGGGGGGGCGGGTCGGACACGTTGGCTAGAAACGCGAGAGTTGGTAATCCCGCAGTGTTGCGAGATGCCGGCTTGATTGGAGGGGGGTGTGCTTGCTGCGTTTATACGCCCACATCCGTGCGAGATGTGTGAGTGACGCTCAAATTCAAGCCTGTGGCAGCGCTTACTTGGTTTCCGGAACCTTCACGCCAAGCTCTGTCGCCATCTTCAGGTCTTCCTCGCTAGCCTTTACGTTGCCTAGGGACTTGTTTACGAACCCGCGCAGCAGATAGGCGTCGCCCTTCTTCATGTCTAGCTCGAGCACCTTGTTCAAATTAGTCAAAGCATCCTGGAGTTTGCCCAACGCAGCTTCGTGATTGGCAAGGACAACCAATGCCTCAACACTGTCAGGCTTCATCTTGAGCGCTTCTTTGGCATCGTCAATTGCCGCCTGATGGTCGCCCAGCAAGCCCTTGCCGGCAGCTCTGCGCACAAGAAGTTCATACGTTACAGGTCCAAGCTTTACAGCTTGAGAGTAATCCGCTACAGCATCAGCAATACGATTGAGCTTCGCCAGCGACAAACCTCTCAAACGGTACGTTTCCTGGAAATTCGGATTCAGCTTGATTGCTTGATTGAAATCTTCAACTGCTTTGTCGTCCTTCCCAAGCCGCGCATAGCACTCGCCGCGTTCTGCATACAACTTGTCGTCTTTGGGAGTACGAGCGATGAGTTCTTCAATCAACGGAATCTTCTTCTCGATTGCGGCATTGTCCGGCAAAACCTTTGCCAGAGGCTCTTCTTCTATCAGGATGTTTTGCTTACTGTCAGAACTTGCACCTGCAGCCGCTTTCTCATCCTTCGGCACAGCGGTTTTCTCACTCTTACTGCCTGCGGAATTCGCTTCAACCTCAGTCACTGCAGGTTTTGTTTCCGCCTGGCTTGTTTCCGCTTGCTTTGCTTCTGCTGGCTTTGCATCCGCTGTTTTCTCAGCATCCGCCGCCATTGCAGGCAAATTTCCGCCACCGAAAACAAGCGACGTCAAAGCAATCAGCAAAAATCTGTTCATCAAAACCTCGGAATCAAGCCAACACTCGGTCTGTTCAGTCTACCACTTGCGCAATTTCGGAACATTGCCTACGGTTTAGGCTTCGGAGAACCGGCGCCATCAAGCATTTCGCGAACTTTCTCAGGAGCAATGGTAAAGGTTCGAACCGTTGGGAAGTACACATCTGGGTTGGCGATGTGCTGTTCAATCCCGCCCGGATTTTCGCAATAACTGAATCCAATTGTGTTACCTGTCGATAAACTCTCGTGCGCCTTCGCGGCATACGTAAGTGCTGTCTTACCGTCTTTGAGTCTTCTTTCCGGTACAGTGAAGATATCGAGCGCTTCGCTCCACGGACCTTCAAATTTTCGAGAAACTCTGAGTTTCACTTGCGGTGACAACGGCGGTTGGTAAACAGCAACAAAACATTTCAATCCCTTGTGAAAAAACAAACTCGCTTCAGGCCCGCAATCGGGAATGATGTTCATCGCATCACGGAAATCAGCTTGCCATGCACCTTGAGGCAACCCCTCCGAACTCGACCAATATTCCCATTTCTGGGTGTTGTGCGCCAAAAGATCTTTCCAAGCAATTCTAGCCAAAATAGTTTTCTTGGTTGTTTTCGGAAACTCATTCAGAAAGCAAAGCGAATACAAAAAATCCTTATCCTTGCTGCACGCCAATCCATACTCAACTTCGTGCTTCCATGTCGACACAGGAAAGATCGTATAAGTCCACTTAATTGGCGGGTCTTGAGGGTTGGAAACAATCAGCAAATCGTCTGCGTACCAATCAAATTGAAATAAAGGATTCGGATCAACTTTCTTGCGAATTTTCTTCAGAAGCAAAAAGAGCTTGCCATCATATACGGTGCCGCAACCGGGCCAATAGTATGAGTTCGGCTCAGTTGCTTGAAATATGCTTTCCGGCTTAGAAAGCTTGCCTTTACACCAGAAGCTCCAGCACGTGGAGTCGATGCAAACATTCTCTAGCGAACCAACAACTTCCGCCTCTGCATCGCAATTGGAAGTTTGAATGGCAACAGAATTGTTGATCATTTCTTTGGGCTTACCAGCCTTCCCCATATCGCAATAGATCCACGTATCTCCAAACAACCAAAGAGTCTTGATTGGAGAAAGTTCCACAGACATGGCGCCATCCGCTCCACGCCAGTGTTCTGGGCTGCGAAACGCTTCATTGATACTTCGATTTTCGCCGTCGACTGGTTTCGTCAAAGTTGATGCCAGTGACTCAAAACCTAGCGCACAAGCAGTTGGTTTATTCAAAATTCCGAGCGCAAAACCAGTGGCAATGACGGCTATACAGAGTTTATAAATACCTGTGTTTCTCAATTTGAATACGTCAATAAGAAGATTGCCCGTACAACAGTTTGTACCGACCGATGATCAAGCGGGTTTTCGTTGAACCGGGAAACTTGATGGGACGACCGTTTGCGCCAGCCCCCCAGATGAGAATTAGGTTCTGATTGTTGCTGACGACATTAATAGAACCCGGATTTCCCGTCCAATCCTGCGGCGGATCAGTGAGATACTCCTGCGCCATATTCTCGTTCAGCGACGGATCATAAGTGAGCCAGACTCGATTCAAATCTGCACTGGTATCAGTATCGACTTGCCCATCATCTGGATTTTCGTTAACTTGATTCGCAGAAGTCGACTCTTGCAATGCCGCACTGCTCATACCTGGGCTCGTGCCATAAGAATCCGGAGAGTTAGTCGGGTCAGCGTATTCAGGCTCCGCATCGAGCCCAGCCATAAGCTGCAATTTGTCGCCGGAGTAAGGATTGTTCGGCACAAGTGCATTCATTTGCTGGCGCGCCCAATTTGTTTCGTCACCCGGATCGGGAAACTTTTGATTCCAGGTTGCATACTGATCAATCCAGCGCGAGACGCGTTCCATTTGCTCGTAGAGTTCGGAATCAGCCATCTGCCTCGCTTCCCGAGCGGCTTGGCGTTGCGCCGGATTCATTCGCTGTGCGTGTGCTGCACCGTTTGGAAAAACACCTGGTAGCGCGCACGTAAAACTCGCGCTCAAAACAACCGCCAAAAATTTTTGCTCAAGTTTCATGCTCGAAACCACTCACTTACAAGTTGAAAATCCACCCGGTCCGCATTGACTCAACAATCGACCATTCTACCTCTGTTATGCGAATCTCTTGGAAGAAAGGTGCAAGTAACCGCTTGGGCTTGGCTCCCGGGGTTTTGGGGAGGTAATAGTAAGTCAGCGGACCGAGTCCGGTTAGCAAAGTCGTAGGCATTTCTTCTTTCTTTTTGCGAGTCGCAGCGCGCTCGAAAAACTCGATGTCCTTCTCGAGGTTTTCCAACACCCCTGTAGAACTTGGGACAAAGTAGGATTCGTATAGCGGTTTTATATTCAGGGCGTCTGCATCGCTTACCGCAAACACGGCAAGACCACCTACTTCCGAAAGTATCTTTGCCGTTTCCTCGGCGGAAAAATCGGCCAAAGTTTTCGTAGAAAGAAGAAACTCAATTCCCGTTTCCGTAGGCGTCCCTAATATCTGCGCGAACTTGTCCGCAATCCCGCAGCGATCGACATCGTCGATATACACGACCGGACAGCCCTCGGTGTCAGACAAACGAGCCGACGGTTTACGCTCTTTCAAAATCTCATTGAATACAAGCCTAAAGAAAAGCGGACAAGCCCGCTTAGGTCCTTTGATGATCATTGCGCGACGCTTGGTTATCACTTCGCTAATCAGCGAAACCTTTTGCCAAAACAGCCGCAAAACCTTCGTGTCAGACTCCAATGGAAATCGATAACAGATTGCCAATAAAGGTCTAGTCAATTCTTCCCAATCATCGGCTGCGCGTTCTTCAATCAGCTTGCGCATCGGCACAAGCGGGTCTTTGCCTCTACTTGTGCCTTGCCACTTCGGTAATTTCTCAAAAATTTCCTGACGTTTCGACTCTTGTGTGAGGAAGGCAGGCAGATTCGTCAGGTCGTGATCTGCAGCCAATAACAACGATATTGAAGACTGCAAAACATACGACTGTTCAGAGGTGAGCCAGTCTCTTAGTCCGCCGACTTCCGCATCTTGCATTGCTTCGACGATTCGTTCCGAGACTTCCTGTACAACCTGAAAAGAATCAACATCAGTGGTTGAGAGGTTAGATATTTCGTGGTCTATATCAAGCAACATTACTCTGCGGGCCATCACGCTGCCCTGGGGGTGCGCCGCAATCCAGCGCGCAAGAAGGTTCGACAGCTTTCCGTCAGGGCTGAGAACTAGCTGCGCTCGCCGTGCATCATCGAGATCGTTGCTGGCGAGTGACGCAAGAAGGCGAGTCTTGCCGGTTTCAGGTTTGCCCAAAACAAGCAGAGGAAGTGACTGCACGCGCTGAAACGGTTCAATCTCTTTGGGTGCGCCGGTGCCAAAAACCCACGTCCATATATTACTTTCTGTGCCAAGAAGCAGTGCGCCGTCATCTACGCTTTGCGGCTCAACGCGCAGCTCGGCACTCCACGGATTGAATAGTGCAAATGGCGAAGAACCAAAAGATGTGACCGTCCCCTTGAACGTATTCATCCTGACTTTTGGGAAACGTACAACAACCATGGCGGAAACGGCGGCTAGAAATGGGAGCAAAACACCGAATAAACAGGCGGCAATAAGTGCGTTTGGTGTAGACGCAAAAGCCATCATCAGGGGCACAGCCCAGATGACGGTCAACACCAGAAAGATGCCGATCTCGAACATTCGTTGGCGAGAATATTGCCTCAGCTTCGCGGCAAGAATATCGCTGCGCACATATGGATCCGCCGAACCCACAAGCTTTTCGACTTCTTTCCTTTCCTGCTTAGCTTTGTCGGCTAAGTAAAGCTGGTAAGTCCCGCATGTCCGAGTGTGAGGTGCGGATACTCCTAGTTCTGCCCCATCGCCGTTCTGAATTTGCTTCAGATCAGCGCGCACTTCCTCTGCTGTCTGGTAGCGGGCTTGCGGATCCTTTGCCAACATTCGGCTGATGATGTGTTCAAGCCCCGGAGCAAACTGAATATCCGGTCGAACCGCAGACAGTGGCGGCGGCATTTCGGACAAGTGTTTGTTCATGGTTTCAAATGCGGTGCGACCAATCAGCGGAGCACGCGCCGTCATCGCTTCGTAAAACACACAGCCAAGTGAATAAATGTCGCCTCTTTGATCCCAATCTTGCTCCAGGCACTGCTCGGGACTCATATATAGAAGGCTTCCCATCATCTCACCTGTTTGGGTGAGACGAAAAAAAGTATCGCCCTGCATGGGGACAATTTTGGCGATGCCGAAATCCAAGATTTTGACGAGAAACCCACCGTCTTCCTTTGTGGAAAGCATAATATTGCCGGGTTTCAAGTCGCGGTGCAAAATACCGCGACTATGTGCAACACCGATCGCATCCAGAAGTTGATCGAAAATGGACATACAAGCGAATTTGTTGAGCGCGCCATTTTGACGCAGATATTCCAAAAGACTTTGCCCTGTCACTAGTTCCATCACGAGAAAGGGCTGACCTTGCCGGGTTACTCCCATGCTCTGAACGCCAACTACATTCTTATGGCTGAAGTCGCGCAGCGATTTAGCTTCCTGGCTGAGACGTTTAATCACAGCAGCGTCACCAGAAAGGTGTGGGTGGAGAACTTTGATTGCCACCGATGAGTTCGTTGCAGTGGTCGCCTGGTCAGCCACAATTGTGGATTCAGCACCGGATGTTTCCACAGCCAGGGTTTTGCTGGTGGCATTCATGCGCTCTTCGATATCTATTGCCTGATAGACAGTGCTTGTCGCCCCTCTTCCGATCAAGGTTGCAATCTGATATCTGTCAGCAAGCAGCGTGCCGATCAATGGATCGATTACTTCAAAATCGAGAACTGTGCCATCTTCCGGGCACTCGGTCAGAATCTCCAGAGCGTCCTGCTCGTGGAAAACTTTTTGGCATTGAGGGCAAATCTTGCGAAAATCCGACATGAATCGGAACCTCTGTCTTGCGCTTCTATCATATGCCCAATATGGCAGGTTCACCTGCAAAAGGCGCCACTGGCGCGGAAAAAAAACAGAAGCTCGCGATATTTGCACCAGATCGCGTTTTCACACAACTTTCATAAGCCTGCATGAGGATGGTAACAAGATTCAATATGGGGGTCGAAGGTTGATGGAAGTCTTTAGGGTTTGGCTTACAGGTCTGAAGAACATGTTCGTGGGCCAATTTGAACACGAAAATCAGCGTCTTGAAGCAGCCAAACAGTCGTCGACGAAACTACGGGCGATTAAGAACCTCAACCTGCCCCCGTCCGGCGAGGCAGACGCCATTCAAAAGAATGTGATGGATAAAGCACGAGAAGTGACAAATATCTATCCTACGCCCTCGCGCAAGGACATCACGCACAATAGACTGGAAGCGCTGAGCGCCCGGTTCGCTGAGTAAGAGAAATTCAGACAGTTAAAACGTAGCTGCGCATCGTATGCGCGCATTAAACGAAGACATTCGCCACACCGTAATGGCCAAAAGAGGAGCCGCGTACCGCTCCTTTTTTGTTGCCCATTATTTTTAGCTGGTCGACGCCATGCGTCGACTGCGTACGGCAGACTGTGGGGTCGCATTGCATGCGACCAAAAGTGCGACTTTTGAAATTGGGCGCGTGCAACGCGCCCCCACGAAGTTCCGTTAAAGAGAAAAACGGAGATCCGAAGATCTCCGTTTCCCCTCTTCTAATTCATTTTGTTTGGGCGCGTGCAACGCGCCCCCACGAGGAATTATTGATTCTTAGAAGTCACCCATTCCGGCGCCTTGCGGCATGCCCATGGACTTCTTCTCGTCCGGAACGTCTACAACCAATGCTTCGGTTGTGAGGAACATACCGGCAACAGAGGCTGCGTTTTGTACGGCGCAACGCTCTACTTTAGCTGGATCGATGATACCGGACTTAACCATGTCTACGTATTCGAAGTTCATGGCGTTGAAGCCCCAGCCTTCTTTTTGCTCTTTCACTTTGTCGACGACAACGTCACCGGACAAGCCGGCGTTGTCAGCGATTTGGCGAACAGGAGCTTCGAAGGACTTCACAACGATCGCGAAGCCGGTGAGTTCATCACCATGGAGCGACTCTTTGTGTTTTTCGAGCTTCTTAGCTACAGCCAACAAAGTTGCGCCGCCGCCAGGTACGTAGCCTTCTTCAACGGCTGCGCGGGTGGCATTGAGAGCATCTTCGAAGCGGAGCTTTCTGTCTTTGAGTTCGGTTTCGGTAGCAGCGCCGACTTTGATTACGGCTACGCCGCCGGAGAGCTTGGCGAGACGCTCTTGGAGCTTCTCTTTGTCAAACTCGGAATCCGACTCTTCGATTTGACGCTTGATGACAGCGACACGCTTGTCGACTTCGGCCTTGTTTTCGTTGCCAGCAACGATGGTGGTCTTGTCTTTGTTGACTCTGACTTGACGTGCCTTACCGAGCATTTCGATGGTTACGTTCTCTAGCTTGGTGCCGGCTTCTTCAGATACAACTTGACCGCCGCACAAGATGGCGATGTCTTTGAGCATTTCTTTTCTGCGATCGCCGAAGCCAGGAGCCTTGACTGCGCAGCAAGGAAGAACTTTGCGGAGGTGGTTAACAACCAAGGTTGCCAACGCTTCACCTTCGATGTCTTCAGCTACGAGAACGAAAGGACGTCCCGAGCGAGCAACCTTTTCCAAAACTGGAACCAGGTCGGCGAGCAAGTTTACTTTCTTGTCGACGCAGAGGATGAAAGGCTCGTCCATGACGGCTTCCATTTTCTCAGGGTCGGTTACGAAGTAAGCAGATACGTAGCCTTTGTCGAATTGCATACCTTCAACCACTTCGAGTTCGGTGGTGAGGGATTTGGATTCTTCAACGGTGATGACGCCGTCTTTGCCAACTTTGTCCATTGCGTCAGCGATGATTGCGCCAACTGGCTCATCGTTACCAGCCGAGATGGTGGCAACTTGAGTGATTTCTTTCTTGGACTCAACCGGCTTGGCGATCTTTTTGATTTCTTCAACAGCAGCTTCAGCAGCCTTTTGGATACCGCGACGGAGAACCATCGGGTTGGCGCCTGCAGCTACGTTCTTGAGACCTTCTTTGATCATTGCTTGAGCCAAAACTGCTGCGGTGGTGGTGCCATCGCCTGCATTGTCGTTGGTTCTGGAGCAAACTTCACGCACCAATTGTGCGCCAGCATTTTCCAAATGATCTTCGAGTTCGATTTCTTTTGCGATCGAAACGCCGTCGTTGATGATTTGCGGCGAACCGAATTTCTTCTCGAGAACTACGTTACGGCCGGAAGGACCGAGCGTGATTTTGACGGTATTTGCGACTTGGTCAACACCGCGCTCAAGGGCGCGACGAGCTTGTTCCGCGTATACGATTTGCTTTGCCATTTTTGGATTTCTCTCCTGATTGGAAAAGTTGTCTATAAGTAGACTTAGTTGTTTGACGTTTGACTAGAGAATTGCGAGTCGGTGATTAACCGATTACTGCGAGGATGTCGCGCTCAGCAAGAATCAAGTATTCGACGCCATCGATTTTGACTTCGGTGCCTGAGTACTTAGCGAAAAGAACTTTGTCGCCGACTTTTACTTCCATAGGCTTACGACCGCCCTTTTCGTCGAGCGAGCCGGCGCCTACAGCGAGGATTTCGCCTTGCTGAGGCTTTTCCTTTGCTGTGTCAGGCAGGACTATTCCACCCGCTGTCTTTTCTTCAGCTTCAAGCTTCTTGACCACAACGCGGTCTGCCAGCGGTTTCAATTGAACTTTCAACTGAGATGCAGTGCCCAATGGTATATCCTCCAATTTTCGATTCTAATCGCGAGTAAACACTCGCGCCGTAGGGTGCTCAAAGGGGTTGTCACGCACGTCTCGAGAGAAGCGCATACACCCTTGCTACTTGGAAGTTTAACTACGGGATCAAGCCGTGTTCCCGGTTTTGCTCTTTTCTTAATCTTTTCTCCGAGCCGCTTATGACAGCCAGTACCGCCGTTTGTCGGCGCCGTTGGACCGCTACGAGCATGTTCAGCACATGATCAGCAATTACAAAACTAGAAGTTCGCGCGCGAGGTTCTGCCCAAGGCGTTATACCGTGGTCAGTAGGCGACATTCAAAGAGGATATGGGCGCCGGCTGTTGCGAAGCACTTATTACTGTTCGCCTTGCCCCTTCTTTTTCACCAATTGAGGTTGCTTGGTCATCCACGAAGCGTATTCAGGAGCGACGGTGAGACGGCTCTGCAAGCGAGATTGACGCTCGTTGACGACAGACATCTTCGCCTGGCTGGCGATTTCTTCCCAGGGAATCGGTCCGCTGGCGATATAAGAGCCGGTCTCGGCTTCTTTGATGCGGTCACGACCTTCGTATTTAGCGATATCCAAAGCCTGTTCGGCGCATTTCGTCAATTCCTGTGGATTCTCGGAATTACCGGGATATGTCGATACGCCGATGGAGACTGTGATCGTGCCGACGCCCGGTGCAGTGGCGTTGCGAATTGTCTGGCGCAATCGCTCGGCGACCTCCCCGGCACTGCTTCTCGGTGTTTCCGGAAGAATGACGGCAAACTCTTCTCCGCCGTAGCGGCAAGCGATATCGATGTCGCGCAGCGCGTTCTTAATTACCTTAGCGACGTGCTTGATTGCTTCACCACCTTTGTCCTGACCGAGGTGGTCGTTGACTTGAGCGAAGTGGTCGAGGTCGATAAGGAGTAAGCCGAATTCGTGCTTGTGTCTGCCGGCGCGCTCTGTTTCCTTCGCAAGCGATTCTTCGAAATGTCTGCGGTTGTAGAGCCCTGTGTGAGCATCCAAAATAGATTGAGAAGCGGTCGACTCGTGCGTCAGAGCCACATGCATAGCGGTTGCGACCTGGCTGGTCAATGACTCCAGCAAATCGATTTGTTCGCGGTGGAAGGCTCTGGAATCGGTGGAGAATACCTCCAGAACGCCCATTGGCTGTCCGTCGTAAACCATGGGCAAGGCGACAACCGACATGAAAGGGGCGCCGCCCATCGCTCTGGGCAAACCGAATGGCTCACGGGCGCCGTCGCCAATGTATTCAGTCTTACCGCTGCGTATGCAATTACCGGCAATCGTGCTTTGCGTCCCCATCTCGAAATCGCCCAGACTGCTGCCATCCAGCCCTTTGAACGCGGCCAGGTGGAAGCCTTGCTTATTGGCATCGAGCAGAAGAATGGCGCAAGTAGTTGTGTTGCCAAGGATGAGCGCAGTGTCGGCTGCGATTTGCAACACGTCGCCAACCTCAAGAACGCTGCCAGAGAGCGCGCAGGACGTTTTATACAGCGTGCTCAGTCTTTCCCTCTCATATTCGCTGCGCCCAAAAAGGATGGAATTCGCGATGGCCAGCGCCACAATGTCGGCGATGTCTTTGAGGAAATCGATGTAGTTGAGGAAGGTTTGATTATGGACTTCGATGAGAACCCCACCGACAAGCAAGTTAGCCGAAATCAAAGGCAGAGCAATCTGCCCGTTGCTGCCTTCACGGCGCATAATCTGATTGCTGATTTCCGGCGCCTGTTGGAGATTCTGCACTCCGATCGGGGTGCGTTTTTGGACCACATACTTCAGTAAGCTTTCAGCCGAAAAGGGCAAAACCTTCATTTGCTCAAGCGAGGCATCTGAATAGCCTTTCGCCGCCATCAGTTTTAGCGCCAGGCTTTCATTGTCGGAAAGGAAAATCGCCACTTTGGCGCCGCCTAGTAATTCCGCAAATTGCAAGACTGCAGCATCCAACACGTCTTTCAATCGCAAAGACGACAACAAAGCCTTCTGCATGTTCACCATACGCGGCAGAAGGTTGGTTTCAGTGGTCATGTACTCTCCCCTTTACGAACGCACGCCCCAAAGCACTTATATAGGGATGCTACCCAGTTTTGGCATTATGCCCTGAATAGTTACACGTATTTACCATAAACTGAGGCCTTACATTGCTATTTTATGTTCGATTTGGACTTTTACTTTTCTTGCGGTAACAAATTCCACCTGACTACGACCTGGTAAGCAGTTTGGTGCTATTCAATAGTGGCGATTCGGCTGCGAAGACAGAGCGAAAAATCAGCGAACAATTAGGACAAACTGAGCCATAATTTCAGTGGCAACTGGAGAGATCGAATAAGTGAGTGACAACAGAGAACCTAACTGCATTTTCTGCAAGATAGTAGCCGGTGAGATACCTGCGAAATTAGTGGCGGAAGATGAACACCTGGTGGCTTTCCGCGACATCAATGCGCAAGCGCCGACGCATATTCTCGTGATTCCGCGCAAGCATGCAAAAAACATATTGGAAGTAGCGGACACTTCACTAGTCGGACATCTATTTTCGAAAGCCGGTGAGATCGCTGTCAAAGAGCAGTTGCAGAACGGCTTTCGCCTGGTCGTGAACACTGGTGATGATGGTGGACAAACGGTTCATCACCTGCACATTCATATTTTGGGTGGGCGTGCAATGAGCTGGCCGCCAGGCTAGAGCGAGAGAAGTGGCATCACTCGAAAGTGTTATGCCACGCCGATTTTGTAGTGTAATGACAAAATGGACCCGGTTTCAGATGCTTGGGAACTGGGTATTACCTAATTGCAGGGGCATTACAGCTGATGCGATCCCTGCAAAGGAAAATCAACGGGAAATTTTTCCAGTTGGCTCGCTTCTACGGGGAATGCCGCTATGGTCACTCAGCAGAATACAACAGAAACAGAACAAGTTCTCTGGATGGCGGACTGCTATTCTCTTGCGAAGCGCTTTCCAAATCCGCATACCTGGCTCTCGTTGCTGCAGCCGGACGAACCGACCGACGCACACGATATCAATCCTTTCCATTATTGGTTGTGGATGGAAATTTGGAAGGCGGCTCAAACAGAGCAGAACGCAGCATAGTCAGTAGCCACCTGAGTTACCGATTCTAAGCTTGATTTGCGCGTGTCTACGTGACACGCGCAAATTGTTTTTTGCGAATCTGTTTCCAACCGAGCGTTTCCAACCAAGCGTGGGGGCGCATTGCATGCGCCCATTTTTTTTGAAGGGCGCATGCAATGCGCCCCCACAATTCTGTTCTATTTCACACCGTTCGATGCGAGCTTTTTCGGTTCTGCCTTTTGTGGAACCAGCGCTGCTCTGTCATGGCGTGAATTAGGCTCCACCGTAGTGTTTCCAGCCACAACAGTGTTGTTCAATTCACTGTTTCTTCCAATTTTTGAATCAGCCCACACCAAGCAGTCGGTCAGTGAAGCACCTTCTTCGACGATGCAATTGTCGCCCAGAATCACGCGTCCAGAAAGTTTCGCGTTAGCTGCAATCTCGCAATTTTTTCCTGTCATCAAAATCGCATCGATCTTTGCTGTTTCGTGAACTGTCGTTCCGGCACCGAGAAGGCGGTCACTGGCGGGTTTGCCGCCGTGCTGCGCACCGCTAATCGATTCGCTTACGAACTCCTCAGTCTCAAGTTTCACTGTGCCTTCGATCGCGTCGAAATTCGCTTCAAGATACTGAGGAATTGCACCGACATCCGACCAGTACGTTCCCTTAGCCATCTCGATTCCCAGCACTGGCAGTCCTTTTGCGACCAACTGCGGGAACAGTTGTCTGCCAAAACCAAACTCACCTGTTTCAGGAATGTGCGAAAAAACTTCCGGTTCTAAAATGTATATACCTGTCGAGGCAAGATCAGAAAGTGCGTCTTCCACTGCCGGCTTCTCTTGAAACCCTGTGATGAAGCCATCCTGGTTCTGCACGACGATGCCAAAACGTGTGACATCATCGACTCTCTTTAGAGCAATCGACGCAAGCGCCTTTTTGTCTTTGTGCTCTCTGATGATGCTAGTCAGATCAGCGTCTGTGAGCAAATCACCCATCACAACAATGAAGGTGCCATCGATCAAATGCTCTTTCATCGAGCGCACACCGCCGGCGTCGCCGGAGAGCTGTTCTTCATAACGGCAAGTCAGCTTCATGCCGAGCTTTTCTGCATCACCAAAGTACTCGGTGATTTTGTGTGGCAAGTAGTGCAAGTTTGCATACACTTCGGTGATGCCGTGCGCCTTAAGCAAGCGCATCATGTGCTCCATGACCGGCACATTGGCAATCGGAACGAGTGGCTTGGGCACCTGGGTAGTCAAAGGCTCGAGGCGAGAACCCACGCCTGCCGCCAGAAGCATTGCCTTCAACTAAGCCTGACCTGCATCAGCAAGCCCTCCCACAAGAGTAGAACCTGGTAAACCCCAATAGTTTACAGGTAAACAGTAGCCCTTGTTTACCTTGGTGGACCTTTGCGTACTGTCAAATTCCGGCAAATAGCGCGGGCGCCGCCGTTTCTCTGACAGTGAAATTCAGTTCAGCTCAAATATGCAAGTCGGGAGCGCTGAGTGAGGTCATGTCGTCTTCGACGTGCAAACGCGCACTCTGGACTCGTTCTTTGATCTTGCGGGCTATATCGAGAGTCAGCCACTCATTTCCGTGGCTAGTGGACTGTTCCATTTCGGAATTTGCAATTGCATCGTATATATCCGAATCGAATGCCAAAGAGAATCTCGTCCACTCATTGAGAGTCATATCCGAGGGCGATTTGTGCCTTTGCTTACAATACTCGACGAGTTCTTGAACAGCTTTTTCAGCTTTCTTTCTGTCGACTCCACGATCGACCAAGAACTGAATTGCCGACTCGCCCGAGACAATAACGGGATTAGAAGCGTCTTTCAGATTCTCGACATCAAATTCGAGATTCGGCAAATATGCGATCAAAAGATCGATCAAGAAATTGATGTTGTCAGAAATATCAATTGCAGCCGGCACACACTCTTCGAAGTCCTGACTGTAGTTGATCGAAAGTCCTTTCATCGCTGAGAGAGTTGCCTGCAAATCACCAAACACGGCAGCAGGTCTTGTTCTCAGAACAGCAAGCACTTCTTGATTGCGCTTCTGGGAAACTTCTTGATCGTAGAATTGAAATGGTTGAGTTTGACGAACAAAGCCGAATTCCTGAGTCGACCAAGTCATAAGGTCGGACGACAACTGCGAGATGTGAACGCTTAAAATCGATGCGAAAGCTGCAAACTCCATGAGATAGTCTCGATCCGTTGCCGCATCCAAACCGTTTTCCAAAATAGTGTAAAAGCCGAGGTACTGACCGATTCTCTGGCGATCAATGACTTTGCCGCTGGAAAGTTGGACGTTCTCCGAAAGAGGCAAGGTATCGAGTTTCTTGCGAATGTCTTCCAAGCGCTGGAAATCGCGCGCGAAGCGCAGTTCGTAGGTAAGCCAGAAATCGGCAACCATAATGGAGCGCGCTTTTTTCAAATGCACGTAAGTGGGCAAATGTATCTCAGCGTGCTGATCGGCAAGATTCAAGAGTGTGAGACGCAGCTGTGCGATGCTGGCTGCTGTTGATAAGGCTGTATCGCGCATCCATAGCCGAGTATCCACGGAAAGCTGTTCGCGAGGCGTGGAGAACAGTCTTACGGCACCAGCATTGACGCCGAAGGTTTCACTCAAATGTCTTTCTACTGCAGAAAGAACGTCCTCGTCATTCCTGTCCAGGATGTTCTCGCCTTCATGTACGCGTTTTCGTAAATCGCCTACCGCAGAGGCAAGCCCTGTGGCAATGTCCGGATCGATCAAAGAACAGTCGCCCAGCATGCGCAAATGCGCCTGGGTGGACTGCAGCGTGAACGGCAACAGCATTGCTTCGATGCGTGGATTTTGCCAGAGACGACGAACGTTGGCCGACTGCAGCGGATCGCCTGCAAAGCCGCCATTGCGAGCTTTTGCTCTTTCGTCTCTAAACTCTTGTTCCTGCCTCATGAAATCGGGTCCGAAGGTCCATCTAGATTGACGTTCTATTTAAACCAAGATCTTAAAACGAGATCTTAAACCGAAATCTTAAACCGAAATCGTGCGAAATATCGACTTCAAAGGCAAAAGATAGAGCTATTTACGTGCGGTTTCGACTTTTCTCTTAGACTTTTCGATCTGCTTTTGGTAGCGATTCAATTCTTCTTTGTAGCGCTTTTGAACTTCTTGAAAATTCTTGCTCGTCGAGCTAGGACTGGTTTTGTATTCTCTTTCCATCTTCTTCTGTACTCTGTATTTAGAATCTTGGTGTCAAAGCAAGTTTGATCAAGATCGTGTTTGGTCTAACGCGGTTTCCGCGAGCCCACTGCATTTTTCGAATCTCTGATTACTACGGTCTCAAACGTCAATCTTGCGATTTCAGCAGCAGCTAAGCTCTAAAACTTTTCGTATAGGGACCGGCGCTTCGTCGAAATGGTTCCCGTGTGGTTAAAAGATCCGGACGGCGCACCGATTACCTGATGCTTGGCGGATTCCTAAGAATCCCTGGCACATCAAATACGTCTGTGAAACACTATAACACGTTTTAATAAATGTCAAAGCCTAATTCTGCTGGGTTTTTCCGAACACGCAAGAAGCAAAAGCGCGGTTTGCAGCTCAAGATGGCTCGCTGTCTGGGTTCTCAGGCTGTGGCATCCGGCAGTTTCAAACTTAAAACAAATGCCACCACCATTGCTACCGCACCGATGAAATACGGGCTTGACATGCCAAGATACTGAAAAGCAAAGCCTCCAACGACCGGTCCTGCTATGCGTCCGAGTGTTGAAAGAGACTGACCGACACCGAGTACTCCACCGGTTCGCTCAGCCGGAGCCAGTTTTGACAACATACTTTGATTGGCGGGATTGTTCAGTCCGGAGCCGATCGCCAGGAAGAAAAGAGCCGCACCAAGCACCCAGAGATTGGCTGTGATGGGCGTCAGAATCAAACCGATAGCAACCATGATTGAACCGATACCAATCAGCTTTTTCTCACCATACTTCTTGGTGAGGCGGTGAATCATGCCGCCTTGCACGAACACGATCAGCAATCCGATGTAAGTGAACATCCAACTGTTTTGCTCAGCGGTGAAATGAAATTGCTTGTGCGTCAGCATGACAATTGTCGCTTCCATGTTGGCGAAAGCAAAAGTCGAGATGAAGAAGATAAGCAGCGAAGTAGTCAACTTCGGATCTTTGATGGTGTTGAAATAGAAGTTTTTGTCCTTTGTGAAACGCTCGCTGGCAGCGTTGCTGCGTTGGGGTGGCTCGGGCAACATGAAGAACGTCAATACAAGATCGAGCAAACTCAGCCCGGCAGCAATGAATCCAATGGTTTGCAAGCCCATGCCGACACAGAAACCACCGATGGCAGGTCCAAGAACAAAGCCGAGACCAAACGCTGCACCGACGAGTCCCATGCCTTTTGCACGATTCTCAGGCGTGGTTACGTCGCTGACATAGGCTTGAGCGACTGCAATGTTTGCGTTACCGGCTCCTGCAACTGCACGCGCCACAAAGAGCATCGCCAGTGTGCTTGAAAAACCCCAGATCAAATATCCGATTGCAGAAGCCCCTAAGCTGATCAATAAAATGGGGCGCCTGCCCACTTTGTCGGACAGCCTGCCCCAGAAAGGCGTAAACAAGAACTGCATTACGGAATAACAGGCGATCAAACAACCCACTTCCCACTCTGACGCCTGCATCTGCTGTGCATAAGTCGGCAAAACCGGAATAATCAAGCCGAAACCGACCAGGTCTATGAATACGGTGAAGAAAATCAAAAGCAGTGCGGCCTTTCCAGACTTGCTCTTTGTGCTTTTCGCACCGTCAGCCGCTGTATTTGCGGCATTTTGTGTCTCTGCACCGGCATTCGGGGTGACACCGGCGGCGCTGTCTGCCGCTTGCGAATTTGCTTGATTCGGCTGTGCGTCGGGATTCATAGATTTTGTGTTTGCCAACTTGATTTCCAATATGTTGCTAGTAAAACGCGCGCGTCTCATTCGCGCCTTCTGATAATCCGAAAAGACAAGTCATGATATTAAGACGAATTGGGATATTAGGTTTGTGACCATGCATCTGTGGTAATTAAAAGTAATATAAGGGCTAGCGTCCCTTGTGCCCAGCGAAATGGCGTTCGCGCCCCTTTACCATGGCACCCCCAAACCCGGCATCCCCTTTCGGACCTAAGCATGAAGCTTTGTCTGATCTGCAATTTCCAGACAGCAACCGACGGTCAAGATATTTGCCCGCGCGACGGCTCGTCTATGGTTACCGTCGGCGAAGATCCGCTCTTGGGTCTGGTTGTCGAAGGTCGATATCGCATTGAGTCCGTAATCGGACAAGGTTCCGCTGGTACGGTTTATAAGGCAATCCAAGAACTTATCGGACGCGAAGTGGCCATCAAGGTACTTCACGATTATTTGGTATCCGACGAAGAGTTCATCAAGCGATTCCGGCAGGAAGCAAAAGCATCCAGCCGACTCAGCCACCCCAATATCATCACCATTTACGACTTCGGGGTTCTGCCCAAGACCGGGCGCCCGTACATCGCGATGGACTTGCTGCGCGGCACTCCTCTTTCCGAGATGATTGCCGATCGTGGCTACTTGCCGATGGACGAAGCAATTCCGATTTTGTCGCAAGTCTGCGCGGCGCTTGCAGAAGCGCATCGCCAGGGCGTTGTTCACCGCGACGTCAAGCCGGAAAACATCGTTCTTGTCGAACGCAGCGGGCAGAAGATGTTTCCTATCGTAGTGGACTTCGGTATTGCTCGATTGGTGCAGGAAGAATCGGACGTCGCCAAGATCACGCGAACGGGAACAGTCTGCGGAAGCCCGACATACATGAGTCCCGAACAATGCACCTCCAGTAAAGTCGATCATCGAAGCGACATTTATTCCGTCGGCATCGTTATCTATGAGACTTTGACCGGAACAGTACCGTTTATGTCCGATGAATTGGCGAAAGTCATGGCCATGCATTTGACCGACCCACCGACGCCAATAAACAAAGTTCGCCCCGACTTGCAATTCCCTGAAATGCTGGAGCGCGTGGTTTCAAAAGCGCTTTCGAAGAGCCCCGACGATCGCTTCCAAGATATGGACGATCTGGCCTCTGCAATTACTGAAGCGGCGAAACAACCGACACCAAATCCGCTGGCAGTTTCGCAACCACTGCCGGTGCTCCAGCCTGGACCGCTGGCAGCAAGCGAAGATATCGGCTTGACTGTTCAGCGCCACAAAACGCAAGAAGTGGACAAGGACAGCAGAGAATTCATTCAGCCCAAGCCAAATACTAAAGATCTGGCCACGCGCGCGCTGGAAGAATTACAGCAGAGATCTTCAGGCGAATACACCGAGTTGACTCCGGCGCAGATCAAAACAACATCGGCGCAACAACGTCAAACCGCTCCCAAACACACATCTCCAAAACATTCATCGCAACCCGTCTATAAGAGCGCGCCTAAAGGAATCGGCGTCGACATCGGCGGCATCTTGCGCATCGGCGTACCGGTGCTGCTTGGTCTGGTGTTAGTGACGGTGGCACTGTTCTACGCCAATGGTGCGATGAGCAGCAAGGTAACACCGGTTCGCAAACCGCAAACCATCGCAGATGCGGAAAACCTGATCAAGAACGGAAAAGAAGACGAAGCTATTCCAATTATTGAATTCATCAAGAAAGATGCAAAAGGCAAATTGCCGAAATCACAGATGGACAAAATCAACAGTCTCTATCTGAAAGTGGCAAAGGCTTATGCCGGCGACGAACGCTATTCAGAAGCGATTACGATGCTCAACAAGATTCCGCCGAAGACGTCCGACGCTAAAGAGATCAAGAAATTGCTCAGGCAATATCGTCGCGCGCAACAGGACGGCGTAAAAAAAAAGTAGCTAAGAAACAGTAAACGACTCGCTCTGGCACAACTGCTCTGAGCCAGTACTGAAATAAAGCGCACATAGCCAAGAGCAATTTAGACTGCGGCTTCTTTGAACTGTCCCATATCGCGGAACTTTTTCTGGCGGTCGGCGCGAACATCATCACCAGACATAGCCAGCATTTTTTCCAACTGCTTAATCACAGCCTTCTTGGCGTTCTGTGCAGCCAAATCGTAGTCGTGGTGCGCTCCGCCCAGAGGCTCTTCAATCACTTCATCGATAACGCCGAGATCGAGAATTTCTCTAGCAGTAATCTTCATCGCTTTAGCTGCGTCGTCGCGTTTGTCGGCAGAGCGCCATAGAATAGATGCGCATCCTTCCGGAGAAATTACCGAATAGACAGAGTGTTCCATCATCAAAATACGGTTGGCCACGCCCACGGCCAGTGCACCGCCCGATCCGCCCTCGCCTGTCACGATGGCGATGACCGGAACCTTGAGACCAGCTAATTCGAATAAATTGACTGCAATCGCTTCTGCTTGGTTGTGCTCTTCCGCTGCCATGCCCGGATAAGCGCCAGGAGTATCGATGAGGGTGACTACAGGCAGACCGAATTTCTCCGCGTGTTTAAACAGACGCAGAGCCTTCCTATAGCCTTCTGGTTGAGGCATGCCGAAATTGCATTGCTGTTTGTCTCTCAGCGAGCGCCCTTTTTCGGTGCCAACTACTACCACCTTATGATCGCCCAAGTGAAGAAGACCAGTCACCATTGCCGGATCGTCCATGCCCTTGCGGTCACCGTGCATCTCCATCCAATTGGGATCCCAGCGGGCGAAGTAATCCCTTGTATATGGTCTTTGTGGATGACGGGCGATAGCGAGGTGATCGCTGGCGCTCAAATTCGAGTAAAGAGAACGGCGCAAATTTTCATATTGCTTCTTCAGATGCGAAATATCGCTTTCCAGCTCGGGATGGTCGACAAGCTGCTTTTGCAAAGCTTCGATCTGCTGGGCGAGCAATTCCAAGGGTTTTTCAAATTCCAGGGGAATCGCTTTCTTGTCCGTCAACTTGCACCTCTGCTGTTTGCTCTGAGCGAACGGTTTGCGCCGCCGCTATCGATTGATCTGTCTGGCGTTCTATCTTGTTGCCGCTTTTGGTCTGGGCGGCGCAGCTTGCGGCTTGGCATTGCCGCTGGCATGAAATCTAATTAGATAGGCGAGCTTTTCCTTCAACTTTCCGCGTTCGACAACCATGTCTACTTGCCCGTGCTTGAGCAAGTACTCAGCAGTTTGGAAGTCGGCGGGCAGTTTTTGCCTGATGGTTTGCTCGATTACGCGCCTGCCGGCAAATCCGATACGCGCGCCGGGCTCAGCAATTTGGATGTCGCCGAGCATTGCGAAGCTGGCGGTCACACCGCCATATGTAGGTTCCGACAAAATAGAGATATAAAGGAGACCGGCATCAGAAAAGCTCTTGAGCGCCGAACTCGTCTTTGCCAACTGCATGAGAGAGAAGATGCCTTCCTGCATCCTCGCGCCGCCGGATGAAGAAACAAGTATGAGAGGCAGCCGCTTTTCGGTGGCATATTCAGTGATGCGCGCAACCTTCTCGCCCACGACGGAGCCCATGGAGCCGCCGAAGTGACCGAAGTCCATTACACCCAAACAAGCTTTCTCACCGACAATCTCGCCTTCACCGGTAATAACGGCTTCCCGCAAACCTGATTTGCGGGAGGCTTCCGCCTGACGTTTCACATACGAATCGGTGTCGACAAACTTGAGTGGATCGGCTGATTCTAATTTAGCGTCCAGCTCGTGAAAGGTGCCGTGGTCGACGAGTTGCTCGATGCGCTGCATGGCACCGATGCGGAAGTGATATTGACACTTCGGGCAAACATGCTGGTTTTGGCGCAACTGACTGGTGTACAAAAGCTCGCGGCACTGAAAACATTGCGTCCAAAGAGCGCAATACTCATCTGTTGCGAGCGGTAATTTGACTTCCTCGGCTTCGCGTTGCTTTTTGCGCGACGCAAACCATTCTTTCAAGTCCATGCAGCTGAACCCAGTTTGAAGTTACTTCCAATGCCAAGTCTTGCGCGGACATATCCCCTGAAAACTACCCAGTAGGTGGTATAGGGCTTATGCTATGCAAGCAGGCAGTGATTATATCAAATAGATGCAGATACCCAGGTTTTTCATACAACCGGACCAAATAGACGAAAACGTCTCGGCAGCCCGCATTGAGGACGCCAAGCTGGTCCACCAGATTGGGCGGGTGCTGCGTCTTGGCGTCGGAGCCCGCGTAATTTTGCTTAACGGCGAGGGTAGCCTCTTTCATTGCCGTATAGAACGGCAAGACAAGGGCTCTGTCCACCTCGCCATTGAGCAGAAGGAAACAAATCCTATTCGGGAATATGGCGAACTGACAGTGGCCATGCCGCTTATCAAACCGGCACGTTTCGAATGGTCCCTGGAAAAACTAACCGAATTGGGCGCCACTACTATCATTCCAATCATTACGCAAAGAACTGTTCAAAAACCTTCAGATGGAGAAGATGGCAAGAAGAAAGACGCCAAGAATGGCAATGTCAAGAAAGAGCGTTGGAATGCAATTGTCAGAGAGGCGGCCGAACAATCGGAAAGATTCGCGATACCAAGGGTGGTAGCACCTCAAAAATTCGATGACTATCTGAACGAGATAGTTCGAGCGAGAGAAACGGAAAACAGTACAAAAGATCTGCGATACATATTCGCCGAACGCAATGAATGCCCCCACCTATCCATGCACCTTTTCAAGGAGAAGGAGATTGGTGGACTGACAAAAAACATCTCTCTTTGCTTCGGTCCTGAAGGTGGTTTTACCGATGCTGAGCTTTCTCGCGCAGCTGAAGTAAGTCTAACCTTCGCATCGCTTGGAAAATTGATTTTGCGATCCGAGACAGCAGCAGTTGCTGCGGCAGCCATTGTTAGTGCTATGCGCGATCTGAAAAACATCGGATAGCAATCAAAACATACTAGTGACACCACCCATAATGCGCACCACTGGAGATACTATCGGCAGGCGCATATGCAACAGCAATACAATCGCTATACCGAATCATGAAAAGCCTTACAAATAGACGGTTTCCGAGTACAAAGCGCAACTTGAAAATGGTGCGTCTGTGGTATCAAAACACTCGTTTACGATGAGCAGAATTTTCAGAAAAATTCGCTGTTTGACTTGACAAAGTAGTGCGTTGCGAGGCTTAATAGTAGGCGTTTTTGAATGTCAGTCAAAGCAGAGCACAGTGGGTTTACGCAATTCGCTTTGCTTCTCCAGGAAGGCATGAGTGTGGCTAGCAACCTAGCGCGTATCCGAGGTGCAATGGGCGGCAACAAAGTCACCCTAATCGCAGTAGCGAAAAGCGCCTCGCTTACACAAATCGAAGAAGCATTCGAGAGTGGTGTCACCGAATTTGGTGAAAACAGGATCCAGGATGCAATCGATCGGCGCGGTCAATTGCCAGAACACATTGCCACCAATTGCAATTGGCATTTTATCGGTCATCTGCAGACCAACAAGGTGAAGAAGGCGGTTGGATATTTCCAGCTTATCCACTCGGTTGATTCACTTCGATTAGCTTCCGAAATTTCTTTAGAAGCTAGTAAAAAAAATATGGTGCAATCAGTACTAATTCAAGGTAAGATACTTACTGATGATACTAAATCTGGTTACACCCCAGAGACGTTGAAGAAAGAGATGGCTGATTTGCTTAAACTGAGCAACATCAAAATCGAAGGACTGATGACCATCTCACCTCTGATCGAAGACCGCGATACATGGTTTCAATGCTTCAACGGACTAAGAAATCTGCGCGATGAGCTGGCGCAAAAACACTCAATCGAACTGAAAGAACTTTCGATGGGTATGTCAGCGGACTGGCTGGAAGCAGTTGAAGCAGGATCAACAATGGTCCGACTCGGCAGAGCGATATTTCAAGTTTGAACCCCGCTACAAGCGGATTTTGGATAAGGGAAGGGAAAGCAAAAGTTATTTCGGCGAGAGGGTAAGGAGGGACGCAGGTGAGCATAGTTACAAAGCTAAAGAGTTTTTGGTTCGGTCCGGCAGACAACTACGACAGAGAAGATTTCGAAGACCTCTTCGACACCACTGACGAAGTGTATGCCACCAACGGGCAGCTGGCATTGGATAAGGCGCCGATGGATGCGGTAAAACCGCCCTCGGTCAGGCAGCCTTCAAACAATTACGGCAGTCAAGTCGTGACGCACCCGAGCGCTCAAGCAGCCAGCGAAGTGTTGGTCATCGAGCCGCGTCAATTTGAGGAGTCGATCGACATTGTTGAGCATCTCCGCGGACGCAAATCCGTTTTGCTCAACCTCCACATGCTGGACAACGAAAACAGCCAGCGCGTAGTCGATTTCCTCTCTGGCGCTTGCCATGCTATCGACGGTCATCAGCAACGCATCGGCGAAGGTGTGTTTCTGTTCGCACCATCCTCGGTGGTAATCCAATCCGAATCAACGTCCTCCAAGGCAATCAAGGACGCTTTCTGGAACAAGGCAACGACCATCTAGTCAATCAAAGGACATCCTACGGAATCAGTTAAGAGCCGCCCAAAAGGCGGCTCTTTTATATGCGATTATGTTTCATCGCTGCCACCATCAAGTGATTGAGTTTGATTGCCTATATAAATGTAGGGGCGCATTGCATGCGCCCCATTTTTTGAGACGCATTGCATGCGCCCAAATTTCTGAGGACGCATGCAATACGCCGCCACGCCGCGCTCATACGTTGCCATCGCCAATTGTCTATGGCATCACCGGTGATGCCAATCGATTATGTTTCATCCAAGCGAATCGTCGCCAACCTATTTAATGGCGTTTGCAAACCAGTTGCTTGGATTGCTAGCTGCCTTGTTGCAGTAGATGCTGAAGTGCAGGTGAGGTCCGTTGGCACGACCGGTCTGACCGATACGACCGATCAATTGTCCGGCTTTTACTTGCTGTCCTTGGGCGACATGAAGTTTTTGTAGGTGGATGTAGAAAGAAACAATTCCCTGTCCATGATCGATGGCAATGCAATTACCGTGCAGTTTGAAACCAGTTCGTGCCATGACGACAACGCCTGGAGCGCATGCCACTACCGGCGATCCCAAACCTCCGGCAAAATCTAGGCCGGAATGGAAATAGTCCTTTAGAAATTTACCGTTGACTGTCCGCCGAACCCCAAACGGAGTCGAGGTTCTAGCCTTTGATGGGCGGGTAAAATCCTGAGTCCAAAAACGCTGGGGAGAACAAGTCTCTTTTGCAGCATTTACCGCTTCTTCCTCACCTGGCGAAGTGTTGAAATTGTCTTTCGACTTTGGCAGAGTCAAATATCGCATCTGAAACTTCCCGTCCAAAACTTTCAGCTTCACCGAGGCATTATCGTTTTTGAGGGTGTAGACGCCAGGATCAAGCTCCAGAGATGGCGCAAGAATGGCCTTGTATATATGTTGTCCATCTTGATTGTCTGGAGATGGAAACAATTTATAAGTCTGTCGCGCAAAAGTGAAGATCGGCTCATCCTCGGCCGAATCTGCTTTGTAAGTAACCTCTATCGGTTGCCCTTGCTTTGCGGAGGAGGAGGAAAGCGAAAGCTCGGCGCAATCGGCAGCACTAGAAGCAGACAGCGAAAATAGCAGGGATAGACTTATCCCGTGAAATCGGCGCAAGACTGAATTCGTTCTTAGCGAATTGGTCAAATTGAGGGGATTCCTAGAAGAGCTGAGTTTGACTATTTCTTTTTCTTCTCTGGCTTCTCAGCTTTTTCAGCCTTCTCTGCCGGCACCAATTGATCGATGGCGTCAGTAAGCGCGTCAACCTTTTCCATTGGAATGGCGACACCCTTCTTGGTCGGCTTTTCTTCTTGATCCTTGTCGAGATACCATTCGCGAATATGAAGATATCTGGTGCCGCGATATTCACCAACGTATACGTTGATCGACTCGCCGCGAGCCTTTTCGTGCACGGTCACTCTCTCATCGAGCGATCCGTCCGACGGACCGATTTGCGAAATCGCATCTTTCAATGCTTCGCATTTCTCCACAGGTAGTGCCACACCTTTCTTGGTCGGCTTTTCTTCTTGATCTTTGTCGAGATACCATTCGCGGATATGCAGATATCTGGTACCGCGATACTCGCCGATGTAGACGTTAATCGTCTCGCCTCGAGCCTTTTCATGAACAGTGATACGCTCTTCCAATGGATGTTCCTCCTCACCACTAAGTCTGAGAGTTTTGTTCTTAACCGATTTATCGGCGACTCAAGACTCTAAACGGGTCTATTTCCTTCTTCAATCTGCCACTTGAAAGACAATCTTTAACTGATCTCAGTATATCTATTACTTTAAAAGATCTAGATCTGATAATCATAAGGATCAAGATCTCAGGTCAAGATCTCTGCTAGTTTATCTGTCACTGATACTTACAACTTATGAGCCAATTTATAGATCACGTCCAAATTAGCGTACGTTCGGGCGACGGCGGCAACGGTGTCATCGCTTGGCGCAGAGAGAAATACGAGCCTCTAGGGGGTCCTGCCGGCGGCAATGGCGGGCGCGGGGCACATGTCTATATTGAGGCGACAAACGACCTGACTACGCTCGTAGAATTCCGTTTCAAAGCGATTTTTGAGGCGGAGAACGGCGAGCGCGGACGCTCCAAGAACCAGCATGGCAAACAGGGCAAGGATCTCGTCATTAGAGTGCCGGTTGGCACCCTTATCAGGGACAGGACTGACGGGCACGTCATTGCCGACCTGGTCGCCCCCGGACAAAGAGCGCTTGTCGCCGAAGGAGGCCGTGGAGGTCGCGGCAACAGCATGATGGCTACCCCTACCAAACGCTCGCCCTATTACTGCGAGCCGGGAGAAAGGGGCGTCGAAAGACAGCTCGAGCTGGAATTGAAATTGCTCGCCGATGTAGGCTTGATTGGTTTGCCCAACGCCGGCAAATCGACACTTTTATCGGTCATATCCAATGCAAAACCGAAGATCGCAGCATATCCGTTCACAACCTTAGAACCCAATCTGGGTGTGGCATACGATCCATCCGGCAAAGCTTTTGTCGTGGCCGACATTCCGGGACTGGTCGAGGGTGCGTCGAGCGGAGTCGGCCTGGGACACGATTTTCTGCGACATATTGAACGCACTCGAGTGCTCGTACACTTGGTCGACAGCAGCTCTGAGACGATCGAAGAGGATATGAAAACAATCCTCAACGAACTCGATCTCTTCAGCGACAAATTGAAGGAGCTACCGCGTTTGGTGGCACTCAACAAAATAGACCTGATGGATGCCGATGAAGCTGAAGCCCTTAAACAAAGGGTGGAGAAGTTTCTCAAGAAACAATACAAAGGAAAGGAAGGAAGACTTCAAGGCGTTCATCTTATATCGGCGCAGGGACAAATCGGCATAAGAGAGTTGATCGCTACCTTGAGCCGCAAACTGGAAGAGTTCAAATCGCCAGAGCCTGTGGTCGATCCAGCCATTGTGATTAGCGATGAGGCGGCCTCGGAAAGACCAGACGATACCTTCTCAGTCATGCGCAAGAAGAATGTCTTCTTCCTCACCGGCCATCGAGCAGAAAAAATTGTCGAAGTGACCAACCTCAAAGAACCCGAGTCACTGGCGCACATGTTCAATGTGCTCAGGGCGATGGGCGTCATTGACGCATTGCTGCAAGCGGGAGCGTCGCAAGGTTCGGAAGTTGTAGTGAACGGAATCACGTTCTCTTTCGGCGACCACATGTAATAAGCAACAAAAAACCGCCCTGTGAGGACGGTTTCAAAAAACTGCTCGAGAGCTAAGCTTAGCCTTCAGCTTTTGCTTCTTCCTTTTCAACAGCTACAGCCTGTCTTTCGGCACGGCGAATATTTGCTGCTTTGGTTTGAACTCTCTTCTTTTGCTTGCGAGCGAGTACTTTTTCAGCTCGCTTCATTCCACGTTGCTGTGCCATTTTTTCCTCCAGGCGGTGAAGCGACAATTTGAGACAAAACTCATAATGCGCGCGTCGATAGGTCTCTGTGTTGGCGCATAGCCACCGGGAACCAAAGCTGGATGCTGATGCATCAAAAAAGAACCTCGGTCCCGAGATATAGAGACGATATTTTACTACAAGAAGCTCCGTAGGGGCGACGCCATGCGTCGCGCCGCGTTACAGGACTTTCAAAACCGGGCGATTCATGGCAGCGCCCCTACAAACTCCACAAAGGGCCCCTACACCCAAAAGGGCCTCTACACCCAGAGATTGCCAAGATACTCGATGCCTTCTGGGTCACCGTGCGACAGGTTCTTCAGAATGTACTCCGCGACCGGCGGAAAGAGCGTCACCTTCTCCAGATCATCGATGGGAATGTAATCTACACCGGCAAGAACAGGCTCATTGCCGACTTTCAGCGTGCCGCCAATCTCCTTTGCCTTCAAATAGACATTGACAATGTGGCGAGAGCGGTCTGGTGCAATGGCTTCGGAAAGAAAGAGGAAGCGAACCACCTCGACGTCCAACCCTGTCTCTTCCTTGATCTCCCGAACCGCACACTCAGCAAAGGTTTCGCCATACTCGAGCCGCCCACCCGGCAATACCCAATACTGCCGATTGCCCTTGCGGTGCCGGACCAGCAATATTTTTCTATCTGGCGAAATCACGATGACGGACACTCTCGTAGTCGGTATCGTGTATCCAGGTTTTCTCCTGAAACGTGCTCTAGCCAAGCGGTTACCTGATTGTCGTGAGGGATTCCGTTTAGTTTTCGGGCGCAGGCTGCGTTATGTTTCGCTTCTCGAGCCAAATTCTCTATTTAGCTTTCTTTACAGCGCCGCTTCTAATTGAATTTTACGCCATTTGAAAGAAAGCTCAGAAATTTAGGATAGCGCCTGAAGCACACAACTTGCGGTGGGCTTTTTGTGAAATCTGCTGGCAATGCCTGACAGTGAGCGGGAAGTGTAGAAACGCAAAGACCGCCGGCCAATGTTCAAAATCTTATATGCTGTTCTGTTACTGTTAGAAATCTGCCGGCGGAATTGTCCGGCGCCGCGAGTGATTGGCGAGCGCCAGGGCGGCGAGTTTCAGCCGATTGCTAGAGCGCATGCCATAAGCAAGCGACAGCGCGGCGGTCATGAACGAGCGCTTTTGCTCTGGTTGTAAACAAGCGCTAATGCGCTTCAGGAAGGTTGCAAAGAATTCGATGAGTGTTGAAAATTTAGAAAGAGAGCTTAGAGAATTGAATGAAAAAGCCCTGGCGGATTTTGCGCAGGCAACGACTTCGGCAGCATTGGAAGAACTGAGGCTGCAGTATCTCGGGCAGAAAGGCTCGCTGAGCACGATTATGCGCGGGCTTTCGAATATCGACAAGGCTGACCGCCCGCGCATCGGACAGCTGGCCAACGAGATCAAGCAAGAAGTGGAAGGCGCTCTCGATAAACAGAAAGACGCGCTTTACAGAAGTGAACTAGACGCCAGACTGAAAGATGAAGGCATCGATGTTACTTTGCCCGGACGCGCAATCTCGCAGGGGCACTTGCACCCGCTCACTCAAGTTACCGAAGAAATCATCAACATCTTTTACGGAATGGGCTATGAAGTTGCCGAAGGTCCGGAAGTCGAGACCGATTATTACAACTTCGACGCACTGAATACACCGCTAAGCCACCCTGCCCGAGACGAGCAAGACACGTTCTACACCAACATCGGTCCGCAAGTACTTTTGCGCAGTCAAACGTCCACGGTGCAAATTCGTGTCATGGAAAATAAAAAGCCGCCGCTGAAAATCATTTCGCCCGGACGCGTTTATCGCAACGAAGAGGTCAATGCTCGGAAATACCCGCTATTCCACCAGGTAGAAGGTTTGCTCATCGACAAGGATGTGACCTTCGGGCAATTGAGCGCGACTCTCAATGAGTTCATCCGCTTGCTGTTTGGCAAACCGCTTAAGACTCGCCTGCGTCCGGACTTCTTTCCGTTCACAGAGCCCTCGGCAGAAATGGACAGCCAATGCCCGTTTTGCATGGGCAGTGGTTGCCGCACTTGCGGTCACCGCGGGTGGTTAGAACTATTAGGCTGCGGCATGGTTGATCCGAACGTTTTACAAGCAGTCGGAATCGATCCCGAAGAGTGGAGCGGATTCGCTTTCGGTATGGGTGTAGAGCGGCTGGCAATGCTGAAATACGGCGTCACCGATATTCGCAACTTCTTCACCAACGATGTGAAATTCCTCAGTCAGTTTTAGGCTATCGAGAATTTCGCGCAGAAAACCACGCGAAACAACCTCTCCTTACTCTCAAAACCGGCTATTTTTCTTGATTTCCAAAGGACACAAAAGGGCGTTACTGCAATGAAGCTTTCATACAAATGGTTGAGTGAATTTGTCGATTTGTCAGGCATAACGCCTGAAGAAGTGGCTGAGAAGCTGACTATGAACGCCTTTGAGGTGGAGGACATTCACCTGGTGGGAGCCAACATCACGGGTCCGCTTGTTGTCGGCAAAATTCTAGAAATTCATCAGCACCCGAATGCCGACAAGATTCGCCTCACTAAAGTGCTTCTAAAAGAAGATAGTGAGCCGGTAGAGATTGTTTGCGGGGCATCCAATATCGAAGTCGGCCATATTATTCCGGTGGCGCTGCCTGGTGCGATCGTAATCAATAGAAAGGATGGCTCGCCTCTGCCGATCAAGAGATCCGAGATTCGCGGTGTGACTTCGAACGGCATGCTGTGCTCACCTTCGGAGCTTGGGCTCCAAGGTTTTGATGTCGATGGAATTCTCATTCTCTCCGACCTCGAACAAATTTCCATCAAAGGCAATGGCATCAAGATCGGTGCCGATGCAAAAGAAGTTTTGGAACTGAGCTCGGACTC
This sequence comes from Candidatus Melainabacteria bacterium, assembly GCA_012965515.1. Classification (GTDB taxonomy): domain Bacteria; phylum Cyanobacteriota; class Vampirovibrionia; order Obscuribacterales; family Obscuribacteraceae; genus QKMZ01. Next base: position 51,114 of record DTSE01000417.1, read on the forward strand.
CGTTCTCAATGTCGGCTCCCGCTCGAACAGAGGAGACGCATTGTCTGTTATCGGACTGGCGCGCGAAGTTGCTGCATTAACGGGTCGTGCGATGAAAGTTGCGGTCTCTGACCTGAGCAAGCACGGCAAGCAAATCAAACCAAACCAAGCCATAACCACCCGCATAGAGAACGAAGAAGATTGTCCCCTTCTCACCATCCGTTATATAGAAGGGTTGAAGGTGGGTCCGTCGCCCAGAGAAATTGTTCGCAAGTTGGAAGCGATTGGCGTGCGTTCGGTCAACAATGTCGTGGACATCACAAACTATGTGATGCACGAGATGGGTCAGCCACTGCACGCTTACGATGTTTCAAAACTGCAAAGCAAAGTGATTCAAGCCCGCCGTGCAAAGGCTGGTGAAACACTGGTAACCATCAACGAAAAAGAACAAAAGCTCACGGACGAAGTATTAGTAATCGCAGGCGAGAATGAAGTTCTTGGCGTAGCTGGAGTGATGGGAGGCAAGGGCTCCGAAATTTCCGACGATACGGTAGCCATCGCCCTTGAAGCGGCAGCATTCTCGCAAGCACGGGTTCGCAGAGGAAGCCGACTGCTCGGACTGTCCAGCGACAGCAGCTTGAGATTCGAGCGTGGTGTCGATGTGGAGTCAGTAATCGCAGCGTCCGACCGAGCAGCCAGTCTGATAATGCAATATTGCAGCGCCACTAAAGACGGTGCAGGCTTTGCAGAGATGGCAAAGAGCGGCAAGGAAACAGTTGAGAAAACAGTCGTGTCTGTCCGCATGCCCAGAGTGAAAAAGCTCTTGGACATTGACATTACCGCGCAAGCGGCTGGCAAACTGATCGAGCCTCTCGGATTCGGCTACGAGGCAAAAGACGACCAATTGTCCGTTAGAGTGCCAAGTTTCCGCTCAGGAGATGTGACACGCGAAATAGATGTCATTGAAGAAATCGCGCGCATCTATGGCTTCGACAAATTGCCGAGCGGGATGCCGACCAATACGATTCCTCCACAGGCTCCGAATCAAACCGTAAACCGCATCAAGCGTTCGCTTCTTGCCTCGGGATTGAGCGAAGCCTGGGTTTCGAGTTTGGTGAGGAGCGAAAGCAAGAAGGGTGAAAACAATCCAAATGGTCTGGCCACGTTGGAAAACGAAGAGCGGCTAGTGGCTGTATTGAACCCGCTTTCCGAAGACCACGAAGTATTGCGCCAAAGCTTGATTCCAGGGCTGGCGCAGACTGCGGCTTATAACTACGATCACGGCAATAAAGATGTTTTCTTGTTCGAAGTCGGTCGGATCTATTTGAAGAAAGAAGCGAAAGACACCAAACAAGAGCGCGGCGAAACAGGCGTCGAAGAGCGCACGAAAGTGGCTGGTTTGCTCATGGGTAAACGGGCTTCGAGCTTGTGGCAATCAAAACCGACCGCTGCACCCAACGATTCAGCAAAATATGAGACAGTGCCCGAAGAAGCGCACGACTTCTATCGCGCCAAAGGAGTAGTCGAGCAACTGCTTCTGCAAGCCGGCGCAGACTTGGCTCGAGTCAAGTTTTTCCATTCCAATCGCCTGCCTGGATGTTTACATCCGTTTAGAGCCTGCGAGATCATTTGGTCGAAAAATCCAAATGTCACCGCCAACGCTCCAGAAGCGCAAGTAGTCAGGCTGGGCTTCGTTGCGGAATTGCATCCAGGCTTCACTGACAGCCTGAAGTTTGCCGAGCGCGCCGCAGTATTCGAACTAGATATCGATCAGATACAAAAGCTGACCATCCCTGCGACATTCACCCCCCTGCCATCCACACAGCCGCTCTCTCGCGACCTGACCGCCGATGTGGATGTGTCACTGGACCACGCCTCTGTAGAATCTTGTATTCGATCGGCGGCAGGAGGTACTCTCAAGCAAGTCGATCTTGTCAGCTTGTTCCAGCTCAGCGACGGAAAGAAAAGCCTTTCCTACCGGTTGATTTTTTCAGGAGACCAGGAGCCTTTGACCACCGAAGAGGTCGACAAGCGCCTGGCAAAAATCAGAGAAAGTCTCCAATCCAGGCTTGGCGCTACATTCAGGCTGTAATTACGCATATTTCTGCCTGGGGTTTTGATGCAACGCCTGAGTATACGGACTTCTTGGCCGCTTTTAGCTGCGCTCGTCCTGTGCGTGAGCGGGTTGAATTATGGCTTGCCGAAGGTTTTCGCCGCCAACTGCATGGAAGTGCCGCTGCTTCCACTTTTAATCATTGAGGTCGGCGCCAGTCTGGCCGCAGCCGTTCTCTTTTACGGCGAAGCTTCGCCCATTCAAGTCATAAAATTGGCGCTTGTCATTTTGGCATTGACCGGCGCCATTGCTGGTATTGCGCACCTCGTCAATGAAAACGTATTTTCCTCGGTACGACTTCGTCCAGGCTCACAAGCGCCAGTCCTGACAATAAATTGGGTATTCTTATTGACCGTGAATATTTCCGCAATTGCCGTGTCAAAAGCCTTGATCGTGCTCACCGCGGGGCAGACGGGCGGTCGACGAAGACCGAACAAAAGCGACAGCGACAGATAATTACTGAATTGTCGCTTTCAAGGGGCGATTTCATGTCTTCAAACCTGTTCAGTTTGCACCGTAAACGCTGTGTGGCAGGGTATATTGAACTTAGTTTTTCATATAGATATCAAGGACCGATCTTTTAAATGTACAAACTGGTCGTTCGAAATTGGATTTGGTTCAGCGCAGCCATAGTGCTTGCCCTCCTTCTCACTTTCGGAGGCACTCAGTCACCCTGGAAAGATCTGACCTTCAGCGTCAACGTAGCGACACTGCTGCTTGCTCAGCTTGGTGCCGCCTTGCTTTTCAGCCGCATCTGCTTTGAAAACGGTCGCCTCAATCAACTGCTCCAAGTCGCTGGTGTTGGCTTTGCCTGCATTCTGGTTTTGTCCGGTATTGGTGTTGCAATCGGTGGGCACTTTGCATTTGCAGCGCCAATCAAGCTAACTCTGCCTCTGGTGCCGATCGTCGTCAGTACTGTGTTTGGCGTCGGTGCTGCAGTCGCGCTTTTCAGACTCGAACCCCTATCTGTTTATTCAGCCGGCACCGAAACAGGTGATGAAGAAGAGTCCGTCCAAGAACAATCTGAATCGAGAGGCGCGATTAAGCTAGGAAAGACGAAGGCCAAAGCGGCTACATCGTCCACCAAACTGCGCGGTATTCTCGACAAGCTCGATGCGGAAGAAGAAAAGCCGCCTGCCAAGCCTGAACCACCCGCTGCCAAATCACCCGTTCAAGAGATGGACGATGAGAGAAAGTCGGCAGCCTCGGCAACCGCAACTAGATTGCAGGCGCAGAAGAGAAAAAGCACAAGTACATTTACTAAACTGCAGGCGTTGAGCGCCAGCGGTACCGGCGGTCATCGTCCCGAAGACGAACAAGCCAACCAAGAAAGCCTCAAAGACATCCTCGACAGGCTTGATGATGAGCCGCTTTCGATTATGGATGAGCCGCTTACTCAAATGGAAAGCGATCAAGGTGTTGCACAAGAAATCGCACCAGAGCCTATATCCTCCACCTCAGCAGAGCCTGCCAGCAGCCCCTCGCATATGGACCTCGGCTCGCGCTTGATGGGCGCCATCACAAAAAATCAGATGCCCAGTATGGAAGCGCCGGAGTCTAAGCCGGAGCCCAAGCCGGAGCCCGAACGCTTTGAGTTCAAACCGGAGCCGAAGCCTGAACCCAAGCCGGAACCGAAACCTGAGCCCAAGCCGGAACCAAAACCCGAACCCAAGCCGGAACCGAAACCTGAGCCCAAGCCGGAACCGAAACCCG
>DTSE01000418.1 GCA_012965515.1 Candidatus Melainabacteria bacterium
CTCTTCGGAAAGAACGGTGATTTGTTGTTCTTTCTGTTGAATTGACTCGCGCAAAGTGGCGATGATTTGTTCGTACTGGGGCTTCTGTGCTTCCAGCTCCGCCATCTCAGTGCTCGAGGTTTCGAGCTGTTGAGCCAGTTGGAGGCGGTTGTTTTGTTCGAGGCGTTCTTCCGTTTCCAGCTTGTCGGTAAGACGCTGAATCTCTTTCAGCTCCTTCTCGACGGCTTCCAGACCTTCGCGGAGGTCTTCGGATTCGGTGATCAGTTCTTCGATTCTCGATTTCTTGCCGACATCGCGCACTTCGTTGAGCGAGTCTTCCAGCTTGGAGATCTGCTTGCCTAGTTCTTTCAGCTGAGCATCCAGACCGGTCATCTCTTGATCGATTTTATCGATCTCGTCGCCGTGCTCTCTTAGTTTAGGCTTGACGCCTTCAATGTCGTTTTCCAGATCAACTTGAGCTTTGCGCTTCGCTTCGACTTCCACCAATCTCTGCGTGAGTTCGGCACGCAAAGTATTCGCCTTGGCGCGCTCGTCTGCAAGCGCTCCTTCTGTTTCTTTGAGAGACTCTTGAGCCCATTTGATCTGGTCTCTGAGATTCTTTGTGGTTTGTTTTAAAACAGCAAGATCTGTCTCACCGCGCGATGAGAAGTGCAGCTTGGCTTTGTTGTCCACACCGCCGGAGATACTGCCGGATTTGTCGAACAATTCGCCACCCAGGGTCACCATACGTGCCTGGTTAATCAGTTTGCGACCGACTTCCATATCTTCGACGATGATGGTTTGTCCGCAAGCGTACTGGAATGCGCGAGCAAAGCGCGGATTGAAATCAATAAGGTTATAGGCGAAATCGATGACGCCCGGGCGATTCGGCAGAAGACCCGGAGGCTGAGTTTGAATCTTATTTAGAGGAACGAACGTAGCGCGACCGGCCTGATTTTTCTTCAGGTAGTTGATGCACTCCTGCGCAATCTGGTCGTCGTCGACGACCACGTGACCAAGACGCGGTCCGATTGCGATTTCCAAGGCAGTCGTATATTCATCCGGTACATTACCAAGCTGGCCGATGGTTCCATGAACGCCGGGGATATTGGCGTTGAGGATGGCTTCAACCGCGCGTCCGTAGCCGCTTTCGCCGACTACCTCTTTGGTGGTTTCCAACTCGATCAAGCGTTTTTGCATTGATTCCAATGCCGTACGCTTACCTTCAATTTCTTCTCGTGTCGATTGCATTTCCGCTTCGAGCTGGTGAATGGTCCTATCCACGCCCGTTACGAGTGCTTCGTGATCTTGATATTTGCGCTCGAATTGAGCAACCGTTGTTTTCGATGCAGACAGAAGACCGATTGCATTCGTTGCCTTATCACGCAAAACGACCAATTCTTTTTCAAAATTGGTCTTCGTGGTTGTAAGTTCTGTCTTTCTGACTTCCAGCTTGTGCCGCTCATCTCGCAAGCCTTGCAATTCAGTGTGGAGGCTGGCGACCTTCTCGGAAGAAGAATCTTTTTCCTGTCGCATCACTTCGATTTCGGCCATGACGGCGCTGTAAGCGCCTTGCTTTTCCATCAAGCCGAGCTGCACGGCCTGCATGTCTTCGCCGTGCTGTTTCTTTTGTTTGACGATGTCGTTGAGGTGCTTGTCGATCGTTTTTATCTGTTGTTGCACCGACTTAATAAGCTTCGCTTTCTCGCCGATGACACCGGCGAGGTTGCTGGCTTTGTTTTCTTCCCGGGTCAATTCCCCTCTTTGGTTTTCTAATTCCTGTCTGAGGAGAAGCTGCTCATTGCCGCCCTTTTCGCGAATTTCTTGTTCTAGAGTCCCCCACTAACGCAAATTTTCACGCTTTCTTCAGCCGCATTAGACTATACACTGCATCTGGTGTCAAGAAATAATCTGTTTCGCGGCGGTTTTTTCACAAGAATCTGACACGTTTGAGCAGATGGGCAGCCGTATTTTAGCCGCTGCGATGTCTACTTGTCAACACTTTTTTATTTTCTCAATTTTACCGTTACTAGCAGTTGATATTTGAAAAACAAATATGGAAATATATTCTATAGAACACTTCACGTCAAAAAGCATAAAAAGTTGAACTGAAATATCCACAGACGCATAGTAATGATGATTAATTTTTAACAACTAAGAGCGATAAAATCACTTGGGGCGTATGAACGTC
>DTSE01000419.1 GCA_012965515.1 Candidatus Melainabacteria bacterium
TGATGAGGGGGGTGATGTTTTCGCCTTCTTGCAGAAAGCGAAAGGTACCGATTTCATCGACACTGTTAGGAATCTCGCCGAAAGATATGGTGTTCGGTTAGTCGAATCTGTCGAGGAAAAGCAGCATTACGACAGGCGTGCGCAGTTTTTCGCCTTAAACGAAGCGGCTTGCACGTATTTCACTCAGTTGCTCCAAGACCCTGCCGATGGCGCCACTGCGCGCAAGTATCTTGAGGGGCGCGGGATAACAGAAGAGATTGTCAATCGTTTCAAGCTTGGGTTCGCGCCCAATTCCTGGGATGGGCTGCTGCGTTATTTGCACAACACCATGAAGGTGTCGGAAGCCACCCTTGAAGAAGCCGGACTGGTGCGCCGCCGCGCTGAGTCGACCGGAGTCTATGATCTTTTCCGCAATCGCTTGATGGTTCCAATCATGGACGATCAGGGGCGTGTAGTGGCGTTTGGCGGGCGCACCCTGGGGGACGATCAGGTCAAATATTTGAATTCGCCTGAAACGCCGATCTACGTGAAAGGGCAGCATCTGTACGCTTTCAATCTCGCCAAAGAGTCAATCAAGGCTAAAGATGCGGTTATTGTGGTTGAAGGCTATTTCGATGCAATCAGTCTTCATCAGTATGGATTCAGCAATACTGTTGCAACGTTGGGCACGGCGTTGACACCTCAACAAGCCAAAATGCTCGTTCGGTACACCGAATCCAAGCGTGTGTTTCTCTCTTTCGATAGCGATCAAGCGGGGCAGAAAGCAGTTGAGCGCGGGGCGGAGGCGATCAATCAGATTGCCGAAGGCGTCGGTATCGAGCTGAGAGTGATTCGTATTCCAGGCGGCAAAGACCCCGATGAATGCTTGCGCGCCGAAGGCGGGCAGGAAGCCTTCGCACGAGCGATGGAGTCGGCCCCTCCGTTTATCGATCACGAACTCCGGCAAGCTCTCAAGGATGCCGATTTGGCTACGCACACCGGACGCCTTGAGGCCGCCGGACGCATCGTGCCTATTCTTTCGCAGATCAAAAATCCGATGGTGCGCGGCGAATACATCCGATTGTTCGCCATGGAAATTGGCGCCAAAGAAGATGAATTAGCTCACTCTGTGCGCGAGCAAATGAAGCAGCAAAAGCAGCCTTTCCGACCGGATAGTTTTGGAGCCGGCGCAGCGAAGGTCATGAAGAATCGCGGCACGGTCGGAACGCCTGGGTCGGGCGGGTTGGCCGGTGTTCTTGATGCAGAGCGCAATTTGCTTGCTTTGCTTCTCACCAGCCGCGAAGACTACGCGCAGGCCTTCCCTGTCGTGATGAATATCAATTTCAACGTTCCGGCTCACCGAATTCTCAAAGACGCTTTTGAAGGTGTTGAGTCCGAAAGAAATGTCGGCGATCAGTTCGCCACCGTCCAGGATCTCAGCGACCGAGTCATGGATCGCGCTGCCCCCGACAAAGCTGCAGCTGCTGCGTTGGTGGATGTGATACTGAAGGTTGAAGAGTTTCGCAAGCAGCAAAGGCCATCCGATGTGGTTATCAAGGATTCTTTCGCTCGACTAATAAAAGAACGAATGGAATTGGCCAGCCGTCAGATGCGCGCTACCCTGGCTTCATCACTGCCGGAAGACGAGTTGATCGATCTACAAGGTAAAATATCGATGCTTCAGCGTCTGCAATCGAGCGAATTGCTTTCGGCGAACTCCTTGGACGAACTCAACGAATTGACTTCGAAGATCAACGAGATAATACCGGTGAACTAAATGGAAGCAGGCGCGCCAGCTAACTTGTTGATGGGTGTCATCGCCGGTGCCACCATCTTTCTTGGTTTACCTGTTGCCTTTTTGCGCGGTGTCGGTGAAAAAACTCGCGGCAGCTTGACTATGGCTGCTTGCGGGGTTCTTGTTTTACTGATTGTCGATGTCGGCTATCACATGATCGAATCGCTCGAGCGAACGGCTATGGAAGCCAATTGGCACAAACTCGGGATCATGTCGGCGATTGTTTTTCTGGGTTTGTTGTATGGTCTTGTCGGTTTGGCAAAACTCGAAGAACGTCGCGGAGCCATGAAGGGCGAAGCCGATGCGCTTTCCATTGCCACCATGATTGCTACAGGCATCGGCTTGCACAATTTCGCTGAAGGGCTGGCTATTGGTCAATCATTTTCAGGTGGTTCAATCAGTCTTGGTGTCGTGCTTGTGGTTGGCTTTGCGATGCACAACGCGACTGAAGGATTCGGCATCGCCGCGCCATTGGCCGGCAAGCCTGTCAGCTTCTGGCGCATCGCGCTATTGGGCTTGATCGGCGGTGGACCGACTGCCCTCGGCGCATTGATTGGCGGGTTCTTCGTCAATGAATACGTCACTCTGTTGTTCCTTACATTGGCAGTAGGCTCGCTCATCTACGTCGTTAGAGAATTGCTGAGACTGCGCTTCGCTTCACTGACACCATCGGGTGCAATGCTGGCCTTGAGCATCGGACTGCTGTTCGGCATCTATACCGAGATTGCTGTTGAAGCTGCTACGAATTCAAGTCGCTCCGGCAATGTGCAGAGTGCAATCGAGATCGACTTCTCCCGCGCCACCGCCGGCAAGTCTATGTCTGTTCCTGCCGGCTGCCAGGTTGTTATCAAAAACTCCGAATCGACGACTTTGGAATTTGAATCGGACGGACTTTTCGCAGGCGAAGTATTCCTGAAATCAGGAGAGCAGGCACCGGTGTCGGTGACAAACAAGCCGGGGGACTACAAATTGATTATTGAAGATACGGATTTCGAACCGATTTCAGTAAAGGTCACACCGGTAAACAAATAGATTGCAGCATCAATTGTTGGCTGAATACGGGGGCAGCGCAACCGTGGAAAACCAGTATTCGAGAATGTTTTTCGCTACCCTTTTGTATTCTTCAAAGCGAATTGGTTTGACGATGTAACTGTTGCAATGGTTGTCATAGCAATAGGAAATGTCCTGCTCCAAATTGGATGTACTGAGGATAACCACTGGAATTCTTCGTAACTGAGGATGCTCTTTGAGCTTCTTCAGCAACTCGCGCCCGTCCATTTTGGGAAGGTTCAAGTCAAGGACGATCAGATCGGGACTCGTCGCACCTTCCTTGCGAAGATTCTCCTCCAGTCCGATTAATGCCTGCTTGGCGTCGTGCGTCACTTGCACTGTCGCCTCGATTCCGATGCATTCGAATGCTTCCTTCAGGAGATCTGAATCGGCACGATTATCTTCAACGTGCAGAATGTTCATTCGCTGAAGAATCCCCCATAGCATTTTGTACAAGCGGCAATTGGACGAAGAAATCAGAGCCTTTACCTACCTTTGAAGCGACCCAGATAGTTCCGTCATGTCTGTCTACAATGCGTTTGCAGATTGCCAGCCCCATGCCAGTTCCAGGATATTCATCGCGTGTATGAAGGCGTTGGAAGATGACAAATATTCGTTCGAAATGTTCCTCTTCCATGCCAATTCCGTTGTCTTTGAAATCCAGCGTGAGCATGCCGTTTTCTGATTTTGAAGTGATGGAAATCTGCGGCGTTTCCTCCCCTCGATATTTGATGGCATTGCTGATCAAGTTTTGAAGGAGCAAAAGCATTTGCGAGCGGTCCGCCTGGATATTCGGGAGTTTGTCAGCTACTACGATGGCCCCGCTTTCTTCTATTGCCATGCGAAGGTTTCTTGTGGCGGAAAGAAAAACTTCTTGCAGGTTGACTTCTGTAAATGGCTTGCCGTGCGTGTCTACGCGACTGTAATGCAGCAAATCCTGAATCAGCGCCTGCATCCTTTCGGATGACTCGGCAATACGATTGATGTATTTTACGGCTCGCTCATCCAGCATCGCTGCATATCTGCCTGTGAGCAAATCACTGTAATTGGCCATCGCTCTCAGCGGTTCTTGTAAGTCATGTGCGGCAGCGAAAGCAAACTGTTTCAATTCATTATTCGAGCGTTCCAAATCTCGAGAAAACTTTTTCAGGGCTTCTTCTGACTTTCTCTTTTCGGTAATATCGCGTGAGATTATCGAGATTTCCGTTATTCTGTCCTCCTCATTTCGAATACAGGAAATAGTAAGTGCGACAGGAATTTCTACTCCGTCTTTTCTTTGATGGACGGTCTCAAACATTTTGGGAGGTGTGCCGGCCATCACCATGTTTCTAATTTCTTCGGTTTCAGGTGTTGGTCCGTCTTCCAGCGTAATCATGTAGATCGATTTGCCGACGATTTCGTCTTGGGTGTATCCGTAAATTTTTTCGGCACCGGAATTCCAGCTCATCACATTGCTTTCCAGGTCAACACTGAAAATGGCATCATTACTTTGTTCGACTATGTCGGCAAGTTTCAATCTTTCTCTTTCAGCCGGCTCGAGTTCTCGAATGCGCTCCTTGAGCATCATGTTGAGCTTTTGGATTTCCATCTTGCTGCGGCGGCGTTCAACGATTTCGCCGATCAAGTGTGCAGCCGAAAGCAATCTCTTTTTTGACTGCTCGATGATGAAGGGCGGGCGGGAATGATACTTTTGTGCCTGGTTGGAGAGCTCTTCGCTGGTTGTTTCGTATTTCTTTGCCAGCTCTTCGAGATCACCTTTTTCTTTGGGTGGATCTCCATATCCGATGTTGATAGATCCGACAATATCGTTGCCTGCTTTGATGGGCACTGCAAAAATGCGAATGCCGCCATTGCACGACTGGTCAATGGGCATACCGCTTTCTACCGCTTTGAGCGATGTTTCGCGGCAGGATTGATTGCAGTGCCATTTTCCTGATTCGATTGCTTGCTGGTTGTCGCCCGGCGCCAACTCCCGCGAGCGTTCGTCCATGAATCGGCACCACTTCGAGGCCTTTATGCTCAGCGCGCAATCCCCGTTTGCTTCGAATATTGCGGCTGAGGTTTCAAGCAAATTCAATCCATCATCAAGAATTTCTTTTAAAAGCGAGTCTCCGACGGCTTCTAGGATGATGCGACTGGTATTGAGTTCGGAAAGATCGCCATACGGTTGCTCTGCTCGCACACCATCTGTAGTGCCAAGACTCTTCTGCAACAACCATTGAATTCGATTCAGTGCATCGCGCGCACCAGATTCGAGATCTTGCGATGGAGGGTTGCCTTTGATGCGCATACAGGTGAGCGTCATCAAATTGGTTGCTCTGTCCAGCAAAACTTCCGTATCCACACCCAGGTCAGTAGCTGTGCAAATATGCTTGCAAACTTCGCTGTTGAGGCTGGTTATGGCCTTCAGGCAGGGCTCGTTCTCGTGGAGCAAGCCTTCTAAAAGTTCGCAAAGCACGACTGCACAGTCTCTGGGCATTCGCAAATCGGTGGAAAAGATGGCGTCGACGAAAACCTGAGCAATTGTCTGGAAAAGATCTTCTTTGCCCGCAATGAAAAGCGACTTCGACTTTAGCTTCTTGAACCAGCCAGAAGTTACGGCGGCATCAAGCAGACCGCGTCTAAGCTCACTGACGCTGTTTTCAACAGGTTGAGTGCTACTGGTTGAGTCACGCATATATCTTTAGCTTAGTCTCTTTCAGCTAAATTTGGGGCGGCCTTGCGGGTGATCTCGATGTGTATTTTGTGCCCCGAATTAGTGATCTCAACTACCCTAGAGAGTGTTTCGAGCCGGTCCTCTGCCTGAAAAAGTGTCCAAAAACAACGAGAGAGGGTTCCCCCCCTCTCGCCCCTCCGATATAAACTCATTCCTCGATGCCATGAGGCTTGTCAGCCGCCGCCGGCGTTCGTTTGAAGATGTTTCAAATATAAGACGTGAATCGCCCGGAGTTGTTATCAAGTTGTAAACGGGTCAAAGTCGGATTTGAGTCTGGTAATTGCATTTGATATCAATTGCAATTACAGCCCGCAACCGTAAGAGAAGTCAGGATTCGAAAGCGCTTGCTGGTAAAGGCTTTTGGCTTAAGTGGCTTGGCGACGCTCAAGCCAGGTAATGCAGCCTTTAAGTTGTCGGGTGAAAGGCACGAGTGTCACGTTCAGTATGGCTTCATTGGCGTGCGTGGACGGCACCCCCTGCCGTTTGCTGACTGTCACATGCAAAGTGCCGCCGTCGAATGGGCGTTTTGTTGAACCATCTATAGATACAACCAGGACTTGAATGTCTTCGGTGACGGAAAACCCCCGGGTTTCGAATTCCAGTGTATCGCCGACTTTGCGAGAGCCAGGTATCCACCATGGGGCGAATTCTTCGCCGTTGTGGGCGTACGCAAGCGTTACGTGGTCGCCGCGGACCGCTTCGTAGAGCGCCAGCTTCTGCACGGTTTTGCGGCTCTCTTCATCCAGCTCGATAGCCAGGTATTTATCTTCGTTAGAGGTGGCTGCCGGCTCGCTCATTCTTCAAGCCACTCCAAAATTTCCGCCTGGCGCTTCAGCTCTTCGATCAACTCGTAAAGAGACGAAGCATCCTGGGCTGGTACGGCGCCGGTTGGGACTGTGAGAACCTTGACCGTGACGGCGCGGGAGCCTAACTCCAGGTGAACCAGGTCACCTACTTTGAGTGTCGCTGAAGATTTGGCGGGGCGTTCGTTGACATATACTCGTCCTTGATCGCACGCCATTTGCGCCACCGTTCGGCGTTTAATCAATCTGGATACCTTTAGCCATTTGTCTAGCCGCATCAGAAATTTACTTTTAAGAAGAACTGCCAAGTCTCAAGACGCGGATTATATCTGAGCGCGTGTTCAGTGAGCTGATTCTGTGGCGGTCAGTAAACGGAATGTTTTTCGGCAAAAGGATAGGTGGGCAGGTTGGTTATTTCAACGCGCACGTTCTCGAACTGGCAGCTCGAGCGCTGCATCTCTTCAGGTTCGACCGGATGAGTCATGTCATGAAAAGCGGGGCTCAGCACATGCATACGTACTTCTATGGCACTGACTTTGCCCGGGAATGCCTGTGGCTTGATTGGGCAGGCGACGTCGAAACTACGCCATTCACTGGAAGGCTGAAGCACCTTGGGCGCCCAGGGGGCGTTATATGAAAACTCTTTGCCGTCTTCCAAGGATTTGGTTATCACTTCAACGCCGGGCGGTAATTTCCCTTTCGTCTTGTATCGTCCGGTCAGTCGCACCAGCCACTGGTCACCCGGTAGATAATCGGGCACCGGGCTCATTTTCATGGTTTTGAAAACCTCGCTTGTCAAAGAGAGTCTTGGCTCAACATTGATTTCATGCAGTTCTTGAAACGATAGAGGCTGCGATTTTGTTGCGTTTGAATCAGCCTGAGGCGGCAAAAGCAGTCGCACATAATGACCGGTATCGCCTTTATGAGCATCCAATTTTCGATCTGTGCGCGGGTCGCAGATTCCACCTCGGCGCTCAACTCCGTAGAAGGCCTTTTCCCAACTGTAGTATTGCCAGTTGGGAACGATCAATTCGCCGTCGTCGCGGGTCAGTGCTTTGAACAAGCGAGTGCGTCCCGGTGCAGTACGCTTAATTGTGATGCGCATGGAATGACTGCCTTCTCGTGTGGCACGTGAGCCGGCCATCAGCGAAGGCTCTTTCTCTGCCGGAATGGCAATGAGAAACCACTGACGAACATCGTTATTGCTCACGCCCACCACTCTGGAGAAATTCTCGAAAAGGCGTTCCGCTACGCGTGTCAGCTCATTGTCGTGTTTTTCAAAGTGTTCTTGGTCGTCGAGCAATGACAGTCCAGGAATATAGGGGCCGTTCAAATTCTTTCCGTCGATGGCTATGGATAGTCCATTTGTAAGACTGTCCAAGCTTTCCGAATCGACCATTAGATAGGCTTTGCCGTCTCGCACGGACTTAGCCACTACAGGTGGTGCAACTAGTTCGAACGTGACACCGTCTCCCGCTCTGTTGAATGTGACGGGACGTTCGTACCACCTGCCGTTTGCTCGTACAGGTAAGCACAGAGCGGAGAAACTGAGAACCATGATGCCGAGCAGAAAGAAATTGGAAAGTGCTCGAGAATAGAATCCGGACTGCGTTTTATTGATGAGCAGGTAGGTCATGCCGCCCAAGAATAGGAAGAAAACAGTTTTTAGACCGATGGTAGTCATGATGCCTATTTCTGCTGCACCACGCTCACCAAAAGCATTTACCAGAATCGCCAGCGGGTCTGCTAAAACGAATATGACGAACAATAAATAGATAGACGGATACGCTAATTCCAAAACATCTGTCTTGTCGCTGTTCCAGTTGCCTAAATGCCTTAGCCTGCGCAGCCCCCATGCCCCAAAGACCATGAGAAACGGCATGGCAGTAAGGTTGTATCTACCGACCGTAATCAGAAAAACATATGGCAAGTGCATGAGCAAAACGAGAACCATGAAGATTACTCCGGTCATGCGCCCGCGCCATTGATTGGTCTTCTCTTTGACTCCGCTGAGGCTGAGAATAATTCCCCCTGCGGCAAAGGCGATGATGAATTGATGCAGAACATCCTGCGCCGGTGGTGAAAAGAGCCCCAGCCAGGTTTTGAAGTCGTTCCATCCGCATTTGAGGAGGCGCGGAATCTTATCCTGCAGTAGCCATATGTAAGGAATAGGATCGTCCGACAGGTGTGCCTGCGATTGCGAACTCACAGCGCGGTCCATATTAGGATCGAAGTGAATTGGAAAGCCTGTCCATCCCTGGGTTTCAGATGATGTGCCCAAACCGTAATTAATGCGGATAACTCGATCGACAACGAGGCTGGTGTGCCCGGCAATCAAGTTTTGGGCAGTGAACCAGGGCACAATAAACAGTGCAAATCCGACGACAAAGGATGCCAGAGCGGAGATTCTCACTTTTCCATTCAGCCGAAAGAAAAGAATTACAACCGTGATGGCAGCCAAGGGAAGAAGTGTTGTGCGAGCCAGAGCGAGGAAAGCGGCAATGCTTCCAAGCAAGAGAGCGGCAGCGAAGATTTTTAGAGTGCGAAACCTTTCCTCTACCTTTTCTTCCGAGGAACGATTCTGAGTTTGCGCGAGATAAAGAAAGACGTAGGAAAAGATGACCAGCAGAAAGGCAGCAAAAGTCTCGGTGCATGCTCTTCCGCAGTTGATAATGAAAGGCGGGTAGATTGTGGCGATCACTCCGGCCATCACGCCAGTCTTTCTATCGAAGAGCTGCCTGCCTATTGCCGCGATAAAGACGACCATGGTTGCCGAAATCATGCATTGCGCCGCCACGGGTTTCACCCAGTCGGTCGCTTCGTAAGGAGATATCGTCAGAATATTCGAAAGCACTAGAAAAATCGGATAAGAAGGACCAGTTAACATCAACGGCTGCAATGAGGCCAGTTTTGCGTGTACATTGGCAGCGACAGCCGCAGTCGCGCTGCCAGTAAGGGTTGCCAGGCAGTCTTTCGCGAAACTTGCAGGTAGAGTGTTAAGTTCAAATATTGCCTTAGCAGCATTTATATAACCGGCCGCGTCACAGTCCGCATATGCGTTGACGTGACTGTGGAAGAAGCAGAACCAGAGACGTATTAGCAGTGCAATTGCGAATAACCAGAACAGAGCCCCGCGCACACCCTGCTTGGAGATGTCACCTTTGTCTTCTTGGGGCAAGAACGGCTCAGAGTCTTCGTTTGTAAGCAGTCGATACACAGCTTTGTCGGGTTTGCCAATTGGGCACAAGCATAGTGCCCCTAGAACTATTTAGTAATAACGTACTTCACCGAATAAGCACCCAGTCTACTTCTTTGATAGTGTATGCTCATAACTGGCGGTCAAACTATTTTTATTGGTTGTCCGCAATCGGAGACTCTAATGTGCAGACAACTCCTCATAAATACGCCTCGTGAAGGTTCGATTCAAGGTGTATCTAAGACCGGCATTTTCCTCGCCAGCATTTTTCTTTCGGTTATTACTGTCGTGAGTCTTTCTGCTTGCGGCACCAAGAGCGATTCTGCAGACGCATCACTTTCAAACCACTCAGTACCGGCTGGACCGAAATTAATAAAAGTTAGTGAGAAAGTCGCACAGCAAATAGATATCCAGCATGAGGTCATTCAGAAACGGTCGCTCACCATTCCAATGCACGTGACTGGAAAGATCGAACCGGATCTCGGCAAAGAAGTTGATGTCACAAGCCGAATTAGCGGTCGTGTGAAAGAAATTCGCGTGGCACCGGGTCAGGAAGTCAGACGCGGACAAATAATGGCTGTGCTCGACAGCCAAGAAATTTCCGATTTGCAGGCTGAGCTTATCGAAGCGAAAGCGAAATTGGGTATTGCGGAAGCTCACGAAGAGCGCGAGCGCATGGTTTATAACGAGCTTCTCGTTCGTCCCAAGGCTCTTATTGAGGCGCAAACTCAATTTGATGCTGCTCAAGTGCAAAAGGACTTAGCGCTGACCGAATTCCAACGGCAAGAAGGTTTGTACAAAGAAAAAATCTCCGCGCAAAAAGATTATCTGGCTGCAAAAGCAGCATCTGCAACGGCAAGAGCAAATTACGAGCAAGCTCGAATCGCCTATGAACGCGAGAAGAATTTGTTCAAGAACAAAGCACTGCTCAGAAAAGATTTGCAGCTAGCTGAAGCTGAAACAGCCAAAGAAAGGCAGCACTACAACACTCTCAAGCAAAGACTTGATTTCTTGGGCGCGGACCCGAGCATCATAGCTAATGTCCTGAATTCGGGTCACATCAGTGGTCTGGTTCGTATCATTGCGCCTGTCAACGGCGTAGTCAGCCATCACGATCTTGCCGTCGGCGAACTGGTTCACCCGGACAAGAGCATTTTCAAAGTCACGGATTTGACGACTGTTGCCGTAAAAGCTGATTTGCCGGAAGTCGATATATCTCGCGTTACCATGGGCGGGAAAGTAAAGGTCAACGTGCCCAGCTATCCCAATGAAGTTTTCTACGCGACAATCAGTTTCATAAGCGAGCATGTCAATGCCGAAACTCGCACCGTATCTGTTCGTGCGCGATTGCCCAATACCAATCGCAAGTTCAAGCTGCAAATGTTCGCTGAAATTGACCTGGAAGGCGCTGCACGTGAATTGATCGCCTGTCCTAAATCAGCGATCCAAGAGCTGGATGGCAAGCCGGTTGTATTCGTCAAAAAAGCAGACGGGTATGAAGAGCGACACCTCAAGACTGGTGTCGACACTGAAAAGTATGTGGAAGTTCTCTCCGGCTTGGAGCCGGGCGAAGCTGTGGTTACTCAGGGAAGCTTGATGCTTCGCACGGAGTTGACCTACAAACGCTGAACCAGCGCGGAGAGTGTTTGATGGAGGGGGCCGGAATCACTAGATGATCGACAAGATCATTACTTTTGCCATGCGGGAGCGTCTGCTAACCATTGCTGCATTTGTCGGCATGGCTATGTTTGGCGCCTGGTGCACGCTCACTTTGCCGGTCGACTCGTTTCCTGATGTAAGCAACGTTCAAGTGCAGATCATCACCGATTGCGAAACTCTGGCAACCGAAGAAGTCGAGAGCTTGATTACGTTTCCGATTGAAAACGGCCTGAACGGCTTGCCCAACGTGACGAAGATACGCTCCAACTCGAGTTTCGGTCTGTCGGTCGTGACCGTCATCTTCTCAGACGACACCGATGTCTACTGGGCGCGCAACCTCGTCCAGCAGCGTTTGAGCCAGATTGAATTGCCGACTTGGGCGCCTACTCCCCACCTGGGTCCAGTCGTTTCCACCTTCAGTAACGTATTTAATTACTACCTGGAATCCGATCGTCACGACATGATCGAATTGCGCACCATCCAAGATTGGCAAGTGGCGCGACGCTTGAAATCAGTGCAAGGTGTCGGTAACGTCGTCAGTTACGGCGGATTCGTCAAGCAATATCAGGTGCTTGTCGATCCTCATGTTCTGAAGGGCTTTGGCGTAACGATTCCGGATGTGAAACGCGCGCTAACGCACAACAATATAAACGCCGGTGGAAACTTCATTGAGCGCGGCGGCGAGGAAATAATTATTCGCGGGCTGGGGCGGATCGAGAATGAGAATGACATCAAGAACATCGTTTTGAAGACTGTCGGCGGCACGCCGGTAAAAGTCGGACAAGTTGCGCAAGTGGTCGTCGGTCCAGCGTTCCGGCGTGGTTCTGCTTCTATGAATGGCAAAGGCGAAGTTGTCACGGGCATGGTGCTGACTCGCAAGGGTGTCAACACCCAGGCAGTTGTTGAACGCGTTCGCCACCGCATCGATGAAATTCGCAGAGAGCTGCCTGCAGGCGTGACGCTTCATGCTTACTATGACCAGACAGAGCTTGTTCATAAGACCATAGAGACCGTAAAAGAAATTCTGCTTTTCTCCGGCGGCCTAGTTATCGTCATCTTGACTGCGATCATGCTGCACATTCCCAGCGGATTGATCGTTGCCGTCATCATTCCTCTGTCTCTTCTTTTCTCTTTCATCATGATGAAGTACACAGGGCTCACGGCAAACCTGATGACCCTTGGGGCAGTCGACTTCGGTGTGATTGTCGACGCCGGAGTGGTTATGGTGGAAAACATTTTCCGCCAGCTTTCCATTGCTAATGAGCATAAGAAGGAAGGCGAGAAGATAAACCACTATCAAATCATCATCAGCGCAGCCAAAGAAGTCGGGCGCCCGATTGCCTTTGCCGTCATCATTATTGTTTCCGTATACTTGCCTCTTTTCACTTTGGAAGGCGTGGAAGGACGGATGTTCCACCCCCTCGCGCTCACGTTCATCTACGCGATTATGGGTGCTCTGATAGCCTCCCTTACCGTGATACCAATCCTTTGCTATTGGTTCTTGCGCGGCAATATCAAAGAGAAGCACAACCCGCTTGTGGAAAAGATCCACCAATGGCACGAGCCGCTTCTGGCTAAGTCAATGGATCGTCCGTACTTCACTGTCTTGATTGCGGTCGGAATTCTCATTGCCAGCTTTTGCGCGGTGCCTTTTCTCGGCTCCGAATTCATTCCTTCTCTAGATGAAGGCTCAATTTTATTGAGAACAAAACTTTCTCCGAGCGTTGCGCATTCAGAGTCAATGCGCGTAGCCGGCGAAGTCGAAGAGATGATGAAGAAGTTTCCGGAAGTTACCGTTGTCGTGTCGCGTATTGGTCGCTCCGGCATGGGCTCTGACTTGGAAGGCGTTGACAATGCTGATGTGTACATCGGCTTGAAGCCGAAAAGTGAATGGACTTCCACGCATGATAAGGAAGAACTAGTCAATTTGATGGCCAAGGAAGTGGAAGGTATTCCTGGTCTTATTCACTCTTTCTCTCAGCCAATCGGAGACATGATCGATGACCTTGTTGCCGGTATCAAAGCCGACCTTGGTATCAAAATCTTCGGCGAAGATTTGACTGTTCTTGATAGAACGGCCAATCAGGTCGAGCACATAGTCTCCAAGGTGCGTGGTGCCGCAGATATGCAGCGCGAGCACATTTTGGGCTTGCCTCAGATGACCATCAAAATGAAACGCGACGTGATTGCGCGATATGGGCTCAACGTTGCCGACATCCAGGAAGTTATCGAAACGGCGGTGGCAGGAAAAGTCGTCACCGACGTCGTCGAGGAAAACCGGCGTTTTGGATTGCTAATTCGCTTGCCTCGCCAATTCCGCGATACAGAAAACGACATCGAAAACATTCTCATCGACACGCCCGATGGTGCCAAAGTGCCGCTTAAGCAATTGGCTGAAATCAAGCTGCCGCGCGGTACTGTGATGATCAACCGCGAGGATGGTCAAAGAAGAACGGCTGTCTTGGCCAATGTGCGGGGCCGCGACTTAGGTTCTTTTGTTGAAGAAGCACAACTGAAGATTAGTCAGGAGCTTCAACTGCCGAAGGGCTATCGCATTGTCTGGGGCGGACAATTTGAAAACCAGCAACGTGCCATGACTCGTTTGGCAATTGTTGTACCGGTAGTCCTTCTGCTTATCTTCATTCTACTTTTCGCATCTTTCAATTCGCTTAAGAACGCCGCCCTGATCATGATGAATGTGCCCTTTGCATTGATCGGCGGAATTCTGGCCCTGCTGATCTCCCGGCAAACGCTCTCAGTTCCTGCGATCATCGGATTTATATCTTTGTTCGGTGTTGCAGTTCAAAACGGCGTCATTATGGTCAGCTATATCATGCAATTGCAGAATCGCGGATACAAAGTTAGAGAGGCGGCGATGGAAGGTGTTTCCGTGCGTCTGCGTCCCGTTCTCATGACGGCTCTCGTCGCCATCATGGGCTTCATGCCGCTTATTCTTTCTCACGGCACAGGCGCTGAAGTGCAGCGCCCTCTTGCTACCGTCGTTGTTGGCGGACTGGTTTCGGCGACCCTGCTTACTTTGATCGTGCTTCCGACTGTTTTCACACTCATCAACAAAGATGAGGAAGAAGAACAGCCGAGTGGCTAGGCATCCCGTTCTCACTTCCGGTTATTCCAATCTCTAAGGGTGCCTGATGGCAGGCGGAGAAAGAGTTGATAGATAAGCTAATCACTTTTGCTCTTACCCAGCGATTGCTCACTTGTGCCGCCGTCATAGTTATGGCGGCGTTCGGCGTCTTCTGCATGATGAGTCTGCCGGTGGATTCATTTCCGGACGTTAGCAACGTTCAGGTGCAGGTGATTACTGACTGCGAGACACTAGCGACTGAAGAAGTGGAGAGTTTGATCACATATCCAATCGAGTATGTGATGAGCGGTTTGCACAAAGTCACCAATATCCGTTCCAATTCGAGTTTCGGCTTGTCGGTGGTGACTGTTATCTTCGAAGATGACACCGATGTTTACTGGGCGCGCAATCTCGTGCAACAGCGGCTCATGCAAGTGGAATTGCCAACTTGGGCACCCACACCGCAGTTAGGTCCAGTTGTTTCGACGTTCAGTAATGTCTACAACTATTATTTGAAAAGTGATCGGCACGACCTTACAGAATTACGCACGATTCAAGACTGGTATCTGGCCAAGCGTTTACGCGCTGTTCAGGGTGTCGGCAACGTAGTTAGTTATGGGGGATTCGTAAAACAGTACCAGGTTCAGGTCAATCCTCGGGTGATGGCTGGCTATGGAATCACGCTGCAGGACCTGGTTTTGGCTTTGACACGCAACAACATCAATGCGGGAGGCAACTTTTTTGAGCGTGCCAACGAAGAGATTATTGTGCGCGGTATCGGTCGGATTGAAACGACAAAGGACATCGAAGACATAGTTCTCAAAGCCGTGGGCGGCACTCCTGTCACTGTTGGTGAAGTCTCCAAAGTCGTAATCGGACCCGCTTTCCGACGTGGTTCCGCATCAATGAACGGCAATGGCGAAGTGGTTACAGGCATGGTGCTCACGCGCAAAGGTGTGAATACAAAAGCTGTTGTAGAAAAAGTCCGCGAGCGAATTGAAGAATTGAAAAAGGAGCTGCCTCCCGGCGTGGAGCTTGTTTCTTATTACGATCAGACGGAACTCGTCGAGAAGACTATTGACACAGTAAAAGAAATTTTGATGTTCAGCGGCGGTTTGGTCATTGTTGTTTTGACTGCAATCCTGCTGCATATCCCTAGCGGTCTCATCGTCTCTGTGATCATTCCGCTGTCGCTCTTGTTTTCTTTCATTTTGATGAAGTACACCGGTTTGTCAGCCAATCTGATGACGTTGGGAGCCGTGGATTTCGGCGTGATAGTCGATGCCAGCGTCGTTATGGTAGAGAACATTTACAGGCAACTGGCAATTGCTCATGAGCACGAAACTGAAGACCGACACGCCAACCATTTTCAGGTTGTTCTCAATGCTGCAAAGGAAGTCGGTCGCCCGATTGTTTTTGCCATTTTCATTATCGTTTCTGTGTACTTGCCGCTCTTTTCTTTGGAAGGCATCGAAGGAAAGATGTTCCATCCCCTGGCTCTTACCTTTATATATGCGATTCTCGGCGCGCTATTGTTGTCTTTGACGATTGTGCCTGTGCTGTGTTACTGGTTCTTGCGCGGCGAGATCAAGGAGAAACACAATCCTATCGTCGATGGAGCAAAACATTTGCATGAGCCCGCTCTGCGCGGATCGATGAAACACCCATATGCGACCGCGTTTGTCTGCATCGGTGCGCTTGTTGGAAGTTTTTGCCTGGTGCCGTTTCTTGGCTCCGAATTTATTCCAACCCTCGACGAAGGCTCGATACTTCTGCGGACGAAGCTGTCGCCCAGCGTCGCGCACACTGAGTCCATGCGCATTGCGCAGCGTGTGGAAGAGGCGATGAAGAAATTCCCGGAAGTGACTGTTGTGGTGTCACGAATTGGTCGCTCCGGTATGGGCTCCGACCTCGAAGGTGTTGAGAACGCTGATGTCTACATCGGTTTGAAGCCGAAGGACCAGTGGACTTCGACCCACGACAAAGAAAAACTCGTCATGATGATGGCGAAAGAATTAGAAGGAGTGCCAGGGCTTATTTTCTCGTTCTCGCAGCCAATCGCTGACATGATCGACGACTTGGTCGCCGGCATCAAAGCCGACCTCGGTATCAAGATCTTTGGCGACGATTTGGAAACTCTGGATAAACTTGCATCCGATATCGAAGCGGCAATAGTGGAAGTGCCTGGTTGTGCTGATTTGCAGAGGGAACACATCCTCGGTCTGCCACAAATGACGATCAAGTTCGATCGCAATGTGATGGCTCGTTATGGACTGAACGTCTCTGACATTCAGGATGTTCTGCAAAACGAAATCGCCGGCAATGTCGTAACCGATGTCATCGAAGGCAATATGCGCTTTGGCTTGCTGACAAGAATGCCCTTGAAGATGCGGGACACGAAAGAAGAGATTGAAAACCTCATGCTCGACACACCTACTGGAGCAAGAGTGCCGCTCAAACAACTGGCGGAAATCCACATGCCTAGAGGCACGGCAATGATCAACCGGGAGGAAACATATAGGCGCACCGCGGTGCTCGCCAATGTTCGCGGCCGAGATTTGGGCTCGTTTGTCGGCGAAGCGCAGGAGCGCATAAGAAAGCAAGTGAAGGTTCCGAAAGGCTATCGTCTCGTCTGGGGCGGCACTTTTGAAAATCAACAGCGGGCGATGGTGCGCCTTTCCATTGTCGTTCCGATTGTGTTGTTGCTGATATTCCTGCTTCTGTACG
Organism: Candidatus Melainabacteria bacterium; assembly: GCA_012965515.1. GTDB lineage: Bacteria > Cyanobacteriota > Vampirovibrionia > Obscuribacterales > Obscuribacteraceae > QKMZ01. Next base: position 17,011 of record DTSE01000419.1, read on the forward strand.
CCTCTTTCAATTCGTTCAAAAACGCCGGTCTCATTATGCTTAATGTGCCTTTTGCAATGATCGGTGGCATCGTCGCGCTTTTCCTCTCTCATCAAACTGTCTCTGTGCCGGCGATTATTGGCTTTATCGCTTTGTTTGGAGTTTCCGTGCAGAACGGGGTCATTCTTGTTACTTACATCATGCACCTGCAACGGCGTGGCGTGCCCGTTGCGCAAGCTGCTGTGGAGGGCGCTGCGATTCGCTTGCGCCCAGTTTTGATGACGGCTCTCGTTGCCATCATGGGCTTGGTGCCGAAAATCATTTCCAACGGCACCGGCGCCGAAGTCCAACGACCGCTAGCAACAGTTGTCCTTGGCGGGCTGGTGTCGGCAACCCTGCTGACCCTTGTTGTTTTGCCGACGGTGTATGCTCTCATCAATAAGGACGAAGACTTGCCCCCAGAGCAGGCGGAAACAGTATGACAAACACACGCCTTCAGAAGATTGAATCCATTTGGAATGAGCTTCGAAGTAAGCCCTTTCCTGAGAGCGGATATGAAGCCTTTGCTGATGAGCGCGATTTCGTGGAGCTTGATACGTTTGCAGCGGGCTGTATCTCTACGTTCATTAGTTCGGCAGGTAAGCTCGATCAAAAGCGTTACGACGTTTTGAAAAGTTGCTCAGAAGACCTTTCAATCGGCATCAAAGGTCTCGAACCTGGACCATTTAAGTCATATGCTGAACAGCTTCACCTGCTGTCCAACTTGGTTTTGGAGTACCTTGATGGCAAACTCCGCGAATGCGCAGAGGTGTCATCAGTTCAGAATCGTGACGCGGGAGCTGATAGTTGAGAACGTTTCATGCCGGAAACGGTTTGGTGCGATTTGTAATCGAACTCTTTGACCCCCTGCAAAACTGCAAACGAAATTAGGCGCCCACCAGAGTGCGCGCAAAATTGCCTTTGTGCACGAGGGCCCCGGGCAGCACTCGTGCGAGGCGTTGCACGCCCAGCGGGGCCGTGCTAACAAACCTGTATATTGATTATACATACAAATGTATGCGGGTCAAGAAAAATATTGCTCTTGTGGGAAATAGTATTTGTGGCGTCGGACCCAATTAGTTTTGGGAAAGCTGGAGAATCGTGCAAAAGAATTTCTACGGTTTGCTTATCCCTCTGGCTGTCCTCCTGGCGTTCTTGCCATCTGATTCTTTCGCCTTTCGCTACAGAACTCCGGAGAAGAGCGATCCTCTTTTAGTCAAAGCAAGAACTCTACTAGCGCACGAAGACATCGATGAGGCGCTAAAAGAGTTCCGCAAGCTCATCAAACAAGAACCACGAAACTCAAATGCATACCTTGGTGTTGCAGATTGTTTGTACTACCAAAGCGAATATTTGAATGCAATGGAGGCGGTCAACACAGCCATTTCACTAAATCCGAAATCGTCTGATGCCCACAGAAGACGCGGAAAAATCAACGAGCGCCTGCATCAAGATGACGCAGCTCTAGAAGATTACACAAGGGCAATTACCATTTCCCCTACAACATCGATCTATCTCAGCGATCGCGCCGATGTATACAAGAGAAAAGGAGAGTATGCGAAAGCTATTGCTGATCTCGACAAGTATTTGAAACTAGTAAAAAAGCCGAATCCTATGATTTATTACTCGCGCTCAATTCTCTACACAAAGATGGGCAAAAAGGCTGAAGCCGATGCAGAAAGAAAGCGCGGTGACCTTGTCATCAACGGGAATTATTGATACCTGCGCCAACCGGCTGTTTTTCTGGTTCTCTTATTTCCGTTTCGGAAAGGTCTGTGCAATTCGTTTCTGAACGCACTACAATCGGCGCCTTCTTGCGTTTCACCTGGGCGATTTGAACACCGGCGATTGTTAGCACGATGCCTAGAATTTGCCATAGCGATGCCGGTTCATTGAGCACAACAACTGCAAGAACGAGCAAAAGCGGGCGTTGCAAAAGAGAGATGATTGAAACTCTCGTCGAGCCGATCATTGCCATCGCGCTTAAGAACGCAACGTTTGCCAGCGCTGCGGCAGAGCCTGTAATGGCGCCGACTTTGACGGCTTCGAATGTCAACGCCGGTGTGAAAAACATCAACGGGATGCAATAAATTGCGCATAGGGGAAACTGATAAGACGAGATGGTCAGCGGTTTCATGACGCCTGTCGCTGTTTCCATGTTCACTCTGTAAATGCTCGATGAGACTACTGCAGCCAGCACAGCGAGAATGCCGAGCGGGGTTCCGGAGAGTGACTTTACTTCGAGCATCAGAACGACGCCGAGCAGGCACAGTGCAAATCCGCCCCAGAACTTGGCAGTCAGCTTGTCGCGACCGAGCGCAGAGTTGATGATTGCCACCAGCGCTGGTGTTGTCGTTACAAGGGTCATCACTACGACGGCAGGAACCATGGTAAGGGAAATCAGAATCAACCCGTTGGTGCAGAAGAGCATAAATGCGAGAAACATCAGACGCGGCATGTTCTTCATGCCGACCCACTTAAATGCTCGTGTTAAGGGCAGGACAAGTAATGCGGCGCATACGTTTTTCAGAACAAAGACTTGCAGCGGCGATACGCCTGCTGAATAGCCGAGTTTCACAAAAATAGGCTCTGCCGACGCGGCAAAAATTGCCGCTGTCAGCCACAGTGTGACGGCAGCCTCGCCCTTAAGAATTGAGGAATCGAACCATTTCACTCTGATCAAAATCTCCCAGCTTGAGACTTTCTAGAGTCCTGCCGGTTTTACGGAAGTCCTCGCCGACGACGCACGTCGCCAAGCTTATCATCGAGCTCAACACTGGAGTCTCTTTCCCGGCAATTCGTGCCAATTGTTCAAACGGCACCAGGCTGCAGGCAACGTCTTCATAGAAGAAGCGGTGATTAAGGGTTTTTGGGGACAGGCTGTGTCTGTAGTTCGGCACTGACGTCATCGCCGTATATAGATCGGTCGTGTCGCAACCGTAATAGCGGTCGAGCAGATCTTTCATTGGTATAAGCTCGCAGCCGTAAGCCTGTGCGATAGTGCGAAACTCGGCTTCCATCTGTTCCAGAACTGCGACTGTTCGTGGCGTGACGCCCTGGTAGTAGAAGAGAAATTCTTCGCCGCGGTCGATTGAGTGCATGTTTGTCAGCGCAATGGGCGCATGTGCCAGGGCGCCAAAGTCCGTTAATCCGCGCTGTACAAGATTGGTCGCTGGAGTCAAACCAAGAAAGTATGCGTTGATGATTGGGGCGCATGCTTCCGTCTCCGATTTCGTGACGGAGGAAAACAGTGTCCAGCGCTTGATGCCGCGAATCCAGACTCGCGAGTCTGCGACGATGCGGCACGCAAAGAGCGAATCTGTTTCAACAATCTTTGGAAGATCGGTGAGTCCTTTCTCTTGGAGTTTCATTTGAAACTCGCGGGCACCGCCGAATTTGCCTGAGAAAAGAATGATCGTGTGCGAGCTGTTTAGATACGGAGCCAGTGTTTCTGCCACGTCTCGATAAGCTGTTGCCACCGTGGCGACGAAAATATTTCTGCATTTGTCGGCAAATGCACCAGCATCGGTATAAGCCCCTGCCAGTTCAAACCTGCCTAGAATGCGGTCTTCAGAATAGATATGGCGAACGGCGTTGATGTGATCGGCTTTGATTGGGCTGCGGGTAAACATCCGCACGCTGCAACCGGCTGCCGAAAGGTATGACGCAAGGGCATGCGCGGAATTGCCGGTGCCGATGATACCGGTGGAAAGGATTGATTTGTCAGGGTGGGCACGCAGTTCCGGAATCGCAATACCGGCTGCCGGCGAAACGCAGGTAGTCCTGGTATTGAGAAGCTCGGCAATGAGCCTTTGCGTATCGGCTATTGTGGCCAAACGCGCTTCCAACGTGGAAACGTCGGATAGGCTGCGAATTTTTTGAGAAACTGCATATGCTGAGTCGTCACCCATAGACGCACCTCAGTTTCTAAAGCTTACCGCCAGCTAATCAAGTATATGTGAGGTGTCTCACCAAGTGTAATTAATTCCGGGACTTGACCTCTCGCTTGCCAAGATTTCGTCTCTTCTTGCGCTGAAAGCGTTTATGGAAATTGTGACAGGCGCGAGTTTTTCAACGGCGCTGTTTTACGACTGTATGATTATTAGTCTTGTCTAAGCTTGTTTCTCGACTTGAGTGGTCGGAATCGAAACCATAAACTTGCTGCCCTTTCCTACTTCGCTTTGAACGGAAATAGACCCGTGATGCGCATCGCAAATCAATTTGCAGATAGCCAGCCCCAGTCCAGTTCCTTCGCCTTTACTGACTGCATCAGGCGTTTGCTCAAATGCCTCGAAAATCTTCTTTCTGTATTCCTCAGGAATACCTGGACCTGTATCGCTAACCGAGATTTCAAGCTGGTCTTGTATTGGTCTCCAGGCGATGGAGATCTGCCCTTCATTAGGTGTGTAGTGAATTGCATTGGCAATCAAATTGGTGAAGAGTTGAGTGAGTTTTTTCGGATCACACCACAACTCGAATTCATCTCCGCTTACTTCGATTTCAATGTTTTTGGCTTGTAGAGCCGGTCTTACGAAGTCCAGTGAGGCTTGAACCATGCTTTCAACACTGGCATTGTCGCATTCGAGCTGCAATGCACCTTGCTTCAATTTTTGGAAGTCGAGCAAATCATTGACGAACTCGAGCAGCCGATCGAGGTTTCGAAGCGCACCCTTAACCTCTTTGTGCACTCCTTCACTTAGTTCTCCATAGGCGCCCTGCTCGATCATGTCCAGAACAACTTGCATCGACGAGAGAGGGCTGCGCAGGTCATGACTGACCATATCCACGAAATCTTGTTTCAGTTTTTCAACCACCTTTTCTTGCTCGATGTTGTGCACTACAGCGAAGAGTTCTTGCGTTTCTCGTGAGTATAAGCACGACCAGCGCGTATGCACGGGCTCTCCGTTACACAAGATGCGAAACTCAAATGACATGCTAGATTCTTGACTCAGTGCATCATTGAAACTTTTCTGCGCTTCTCCGCGGTCTTCTACCTCAACGAAATCTAAGAACGATTTTCCGGCGATCGACTCAGGTTCTTCTCCGAAGAACTGTACAGTTGAAGCGTTTGCGCGTAAGAATTTGCCATCTCTGTCGAGTGTGCAGATCAGGTCGTTGGTGTTTTCCACCATCGATTTCTCTCTTTCTTGCTCTTCAATCGTGGCTATTCTGATTCCATGCAAAATTGAATCAATTGCGGCGAACTCTCCTCCATCCGCAAGCACTGGCAATAATTCCTCTTGCTTCGAAAGACGCATGCAATTGGCACTCAGATGTTTCAACGGAATCAAAATATCTCTGATGTAAAAAGCCGCCATCACAAAAGCCGCTACAACTGTCAAGGATATGGCTCCCAGGAGAATCGTATTCAGGTTCTGAAACTGTGCGTTTGTTGCTTCTTCGCTGCCTTGCCGTTTTGCCTCTTCATACTGGACAACGTTATCTGCTGCATTGAGCAACCTGTTGCAAGCGAAGATTAGCGCCATCTCGTAATTTTCGTGCACATGCTTCCAATATTGCCAACCTTTTTGCTGGTTGTCTCGTAATTCAGTCAGACACTGGATGGTATCCTGTCCGGCTCTAACTAAGGCCTCGATGCGATTTCTCTGTAGTTCGTCCGGCTCAGGTCGAGAACTAATTTGGTGCAATTTGTCATTGAGCACTGCAAACAATCGTTGGTCCTTAGTGACCGTGGCCAGTCGCCTATGATTCGAAGGCATGAAATATTGCGGCTGATTGTTCAAATAGCCGAGGTTGATCGAGTATCCGATTAACGAAATCGTTTTCGTAATCAACTCGCACGAGCGCGACTGCTTCACAATATTCGAATGAATGCTCCATAGCTGAGCTGTGAGAAAAACCACAAAGATAATCTGACAGGTGAGCGGAAACATCACCAGCAGAGCGCCTCTTTGTTCCATGCTAAGCTTTTTCATTAGGCGTCACTCTCCGGAGAACTGGAGAGTCTCGGTATTCTCAGGTAGAAAATGCTGCCACCACCGGGAGCGTCAGCGACGCCGGCAGAGCCGTTGTGCGCTTCTGCGATGGCTCTTACAATCGCTAAGCCAATACCGCTGCTTTTGCCTTTTAGATTTGATTTCACAGAAGTCTGTTTGAACTTGTCGAATACGTGCGATTTCTCACTATCCGGCACGCCTGGCCCTTGATCGATTACCTGAAGTTCGGCAACGTCTTTGCTTAGCTCCACGGCGATTCGCACGGTGGAACCTTTGGGTGAAAACTTGATCGCGTTAGAAACCAAGTTTGTCAAAGCTTGAGTCAATCTCAGCTCATCTGCCCAAAGCGAACAATCAATGTCGGATGCGACAAGGCTTATATCTGCGGATTCTGCAAGCCCGAGCAGGGTGTCGCGAGTTTTCGCGCAGATGTCTCGTGCATTCACGACTGACGAGTTGAGTGCCATCTTTCCGGCTTCCAGCTTGTCTAGATCAAGTAATTCGTTGACCAGAACAGTTAGTGTTGAAAGACTGCCCTCCGCACGTTCCAGAGCGGTAGTCATTTTTTCGGGCAGTTTTCCTCGCTTTCCTTCGGTCAGCAAATGGAAGGAGATCCCGATGGAAGTAATAGGCGCGCGCAAATCGTGACTGACAATCGAGAGGAATTTTTCTTTCAAGCGCTCTACAGCCCGTAATTCCGTAACATCATGCGCCGTGCAG
>DTSE01000420.1 GCA_012965515.1 Candidatus Melainabacteria bacterium
CAGCCTGTATCTATGTCGCGTTTGACCGCATTGCGTGCCAGTTGATCCCGCCAAGCCATTTGCACTGGGTCTTTTTGGAAGTTGTTTTTGATTGTCCGGAAGTCGCTTATGTCTGACATTTTGAGAACCTCGAAGAGGGGCGATGCCCGTAGGTTCTCTCATGCCTTCAAAAAAGTAACCGTTGAATTGCACAGAGAAATGCAGCTGATCATGGTAATTTGGCGCCGGTGGATAAGGGCAGGTAGGGGATCTCTCCACTTGTCAAAGGCTTCATCGATCGCCCCAGTTGACCTTTTTGTTTAGCCATTGGGTCAACTCTTCTGGACCCTAGAGCCTCCATCCACCGACTCGTAAGACACAAAGGTCTTACGTTGCCATAATCATACGCTCTAGCTTTTTGGGACAAGGCGAGCCGCAACATTTTTAGAGTTTGTAGGGGTGCAGAACGACTCCACTGATTCTTCCGACCATCTAGTATCTACTCTCCAACTCCAAAGGGAACCGTAGCACTTCATTGCGAGAAACCGTGTTCCCAGAATCAGTTCAGCTATTCCAAACTGTTTCTATCAGATGGAGGATTGGACATGTTTCGGCGGATGAATTTGCTCATTGCTGGTATTGCAGCCGTGTTGGTTTGTTCGTACATGGGCTTCTTTACCGGTCTGGTCCTCAAAGATCGTTCAGAGGGATGGATCTCAGTACCACCACTGTGTCTCTGGAGTTGGGGTATGCCGAAAACTAACCTTTTCGCTCTGAGGACTTCGAGCATAGATACCCGCATCAGTTTTTGGGGTCCTCGCATTGACCATGGCATTCCTGAAACCGTCTGTACTTGGGGCCGGCCGGCTCCGCCGAAGCCGAAAGACTCTGATGAAAATGGATATCAGCACTTCTTCATGAATCTCCGAAATCCTGGGGAATTCCGCAGCGTTGCGGTTATAGAGATCAATTGCGGTGAAGTAGTCGAATTGAATCCACGTCGCACGCTGCATCCTGGTAAACCATGGCAGACGAATTATGACTATGGTCCGATACCCCCTTTGACCGTCTTGACCTCAGCAGAATGTGACCAATTATGGGGCTCTAGCGAAACTATCTACCCCGGGGTCCGAACATACAAGCTAAAGGCATTCAACGATCCGGAAGATGCCGACTACTTTTTGGATACCGCCTTTGACAATGGACATCTACAGAAATACAGAATCAGATCCTCGGCGACGAGGTCACCACTAGCCCTGAAGAAGCCGGCTATAAGAAAGGATTCGAAGACTTCTGCAGCAGCAGGCCACTCAGACAGAGCTCCTGGCACTAAATATGGTTGCAAGGTGTGACAAATAATTCTGTAAAAACCGCCACATTTAATTCTGCAAAAACTGCGACAAATAATTCTGAAACCTACAATCGCATCTGCGCTCCTTCCCTTCTTCTTGGGCTGTCACTTATTAGACCGGTCAACTACTATCTCAAACACTGTTCTGATAAGGCTTTTGGGTTTTCGATAAAACACATCAGCGGATATCAGGCACTCGTTTGATTGGCCAAAATCCGAATTACTGAAGTCCTGCCAATACCAACCCGGCGGGCAATCTCGGCTTTCGGTAAGCCCTTCTGATGCAGTTTTCTGACCTTGTCTGCCTTAAGCGCAGCCGTCTGAGGTCGCCCATGGGGCCGCCCTTTCTTGCGCGCCTGGACGATGCCGGCTTTGACTCTTTCTCTGAGCATCTCGCGCTCAAACTCAGCAAAGACGGCCAGCATGCCCGCCAGTGCCCTTCCGGTTGAGGTGGTAAGGTCAATCCCTCAGTAATCGAAACAAAGCCAACCTGAAGCTCCCCAAGCTCCTGTAATGTGGCGACCAGGTCATGCAGAGAACGCCCCCAGCGATCGAGCTTCCAAACTACGATCGCATCAATTTCTCGCCGGCGCGCCGCCTTCATTAGCTCTTCACGCTTCTTGCGATTGACAGCGCCAGAGCCAACGTCATCGACTTCTAGTGCAATCTTCCACTTGCGTGCTTTAACGTATTTCTTGATGGCGGCTAACTGCATCGGCAGTGTTTGTTGGTCTGCAGTTGAGACGCGTACATAGATTCCGACACGCAATTTGCTATTTCTCCTGGGTGTCCAAAAACCCTATTAAAACCACGATATTTCAAGC
>DTSE01000421.1 GCA_012965515.1 Candidatus Melainabacteria bacterium
CGCATGCAATGCGCCCCCACAGAAGTCTAGGCGCGTGCAATGCGCCCCACCATCGTCTAAGCGTTTTGGAGATAGCGGACCAGTTGGGTGTATTCGTTCAGGTCGGCAGATGTTTGTTGCAGGTCTAAACCGTCGGCATAGACATGCACCAGGGGCTCCACCGCATCCGGCAATACAAGAATCCAGTGCTCGGGGCGGGTCTGAATCTTCACGCCATCCAGCAATTCCATCGGGCGATCCTGGTGTTTTTCCACCAAAAGACGCATTACGCGACCCTTTCTTTCCCACGGGCAATGGACAGAGTCGACTTGATAGATGAGCGGCGGCAAGTCCGCGACAGCTTCGCTGAGCGTGCGTCCCTGGAAGGTCAAATGCTCCAGCACTTGTCCAACAGTGAACATTGCGTCGTAGCCGTTTTGGAATTCCGGGAAGATAAAGCATCCGTTGGCGCTACCGCCCAGTACTGCTCCCTCTAACTTCGCTGTTGTGCTGCCGATTTCGGTTTCCGACGCCTTGCAGCGGACCACGCGGCAGTTGTAGCGGGCAGCGATTCTCTCTATTGAAGAGCTGCTGTTGACCGGCACAACAATCGAGCGACCCGGCTTATCACGCAGAATAATGTCGGCGACAACAGCAAGCAGAAGTTCACCGCGAATGATTTGACCGGTTTCGTCAACCAGAGTCATCTGTTCGCCATTTCTTCCGACCTGCACGCCGAGCTCCGCATTAAGAGCTTTAACGACGTCAGCCAATTGCTTGCGCATACCAATTCTTTCTTCGGGGCGCGGCGGCATGTTGCGGATTGATGAGTTGAGAACGACTGTTTCAATACCGATCTGCCCGAGCAAATCCGGCAATAGAACGCCTGTTTCAGCCATCGCATAGTCGATGACCACCTTGGGCGCCTGAGTTGCAATGGCACCGGATTTGGTTTTTCTTGTGTAGTTGCTGCCCGGGACGATACAGAAAGGAACTTTGTCTTCTTCGAAAACTTGTCCTTTGACGTGCTTCAAGAATTCGTCTGCATAATACTCGCGAACACGACTCGGGAATGTGATACTGCCAACATCTGCGGGCAAGCAGCGTGGGAAATCTTCTTTGAAGAACGTCGTTTCGATTTTTCTTTCCATCGCTTTTGTAATGGCGATGCCTTCACTGTCAAAGAACTCGATGGAGATCTTGTCTGGCTCTCTCTGAGACACGCGGATGTGCATGAGCCCTGCCGCTCGCTGAGTTTTGACATAGTATCTAGCGATTGGCAAAGACATTGATTCGAGGTTCTGCACTTCAATGCCAACTGATACCAGACCAGATACAACCGCTCGAGAAATCATTTGACTGACTCGCCAATAATCACGGCTAACGAGCACAGGGCCTGACTTCAACGTGGAACCGTAGGCTGCCGCCAGATTAACCGCAAACTCCGGAGTAATATCGATATTGGCCAGACCACGAACACCATGGGCACCGAATAAGGTGCGCGGTGCTTTGGTGCCCCAGATAACCGAAGAAGTTACCCGAGCGCCGGAGTCGATCAACTTATCAGGCCAAACCCTTACGTCCGGGCTAATTTGGGCTTCTTGTCCAATGTTGCTGTTCGCACCAATGATTGCCCCTTCCAAAATTTCAACTGAGTTGTGAACGGTAGCTCCGTTGCAAATTACACATGCAGTCAGATTGGAATTGCTGCCTATATATGAATTGGACCAAATTACCGGCCGCTTCAAATTCGCCTTTTCTTGAACGACGACGTTGTCGCCCAGAACCGTGAATTGGTCAAGCTCGGCCTCACGACCGATGCGGCAATTGCGACCGATCATAACCGGTGGTTCTATCTTCACCGAGGCATCAATCTCGGTGCCTTCACCAACCCAAACGCCGGGACGAATTTCCGAAGAAAGGTTTTTAAGTTTTACCTTTCCTTCCAACACGTCTTGATGTGCCTGGCGATAGACAGCGAGGTTACCGATGTCGCACCAATAGCCATCATCGACGTATCCGTACATCGGCTCGTTTCTCAAAAGGAGAAGCGGGAAAAGGTCATTGGAGAAATCTTGTTCGCGACCCAATATGACATAAAGCATAACTTCGGGTTCGAGAATATATGTGCCGGTGTTCACCGTATCCGAGAAGATCTCAGATGCACCAGGCT
>DTSE01000422.1 GCA_012965515.1 Candidatus Melainabacteria bacterium
GACACTTACAAACGGTCGACCAATAAGTATTTATGCGGCGACAGACAAAGAAAAGTTTGGCGGCGTTTCGATGCACTTTTTCCTTACATACATAAAAACCGCATCTCCTGATGATTTTGAGCGTTTCTCCAACGATTGCCTCCAATATGCATTGAAAGCCAATCAAATTCCAGCGGCAAAACAGCTGATTTCAAGCTTTCTTGTTTTGCCATGCCTGGCCACTCACACAACCTTTCGCGAACTTGTCCGGGCGGCTGAAACCCCCGAAAAAATCAGCAAAGGGGACTGCAAAGTGAGGACAGGCGGGCAGACGAGCGGTTTTCTGCAGACGGCAATAATGCCTTGCCTCCTCAATCTAACAACACATAAGTCGTTTCATTCTGGCGCCCAATGTGGCATTACCAATGGAATTTTCAAAAGTGGCGAAGCGTTTCTCGTCAAAAACGTCGTCGCAGCTAACACTCCTGCGACAGAAGATCCCCGGAACAGATGACAGAAGTTTCAGAAAAGCCGTCTCAATAAGAAGAATTGATTATGTTGGCAGACAGCCTTTAAACACGCGGGTATCATCTGAACCAGAAGAGGTGTCCCTCTCAATGGATACCCATTGGCAAATCCCCGGTCCACGACAGGATAGGTGACAGTAATGGTTGGCGCGATGACAGAAACGATTACCCCGGAAGTTGTAAACAACGCCCTCAGAGTGGTTATGGACCCCGATCTCCATACCGACATCGTCACATTGGGCATGATCTCCGACATCAAGATTGACGGCGGCAAGGTCTTCTTCAAGCTCACCCTCACAACGCCTGCTTGCCCTGTCAAGGAAAAGCTGGAAAGTGAAGCCAAAGCGGCAGTCGCCGGCATTCCGGGCGTCACCGAAGTGGAAATGGAATCGGGAGCCGCAGTTGCCGGTCAAATGAGACGCCCGGGCGGCAAAGAGCCGGTCGAAGGCATTCGCCAGATAATTGCTGTAACGTCGGGCAAAGGCGGAGTCGGCAAAACCACAGTTTCCGTCAACCTCGCTATCGCACTAGCTCATCTGGGCGCTAAAGTGGGCATCCTGGATGCCGACATCACCGGACCCAATGTTCCCCTCATGATGGGCGTCGCCGACTACCAGCCGATTGCCAAAGACAACAGAATTCTTCCCACCGAAAATTACGGCGTCAAAGTCATCTCTATGGCATTTTTCGTCAACAGAGAAACACCCATCATCTGGCGCGGACCAATGCTCGACAAAGCCATCCGACAGTTCTTGAGAGATGTCCAATGGGGTGAGCTCGATTACTTGATCGTCGATATGCCGCCAGGCACAGGCGATGCGCAATTGACGATGGTTCAGGCGACACAATTATCCGGCGGCGTTATCGTCACGACCCCACAAGAAGTGGCATTGCTCGACGGACAAAAGGGCTACGCGATGTTCCAACAAATGGATGTGCCGGTGCTCGGATTCGTCGAAAACATGAGCTACTTCACACCGCCCGGTTCCACAGAGCGCTATGAAATCTTCGGACACGGCGGCGGCAGAAGAATCGCAGAAGGTGCCGGCGTTCCTTTCCTCGGCGAAATTCCGCTGGACACAAGCATTCGCGAAGGCGGCGATCTGGGCGCGCCAATCACGGCGACAGACCCGGATAGCCCTGTTTCCAAAGCCTTCATCGAAATTGCAAAACAGGTTGCTGCCCAAGTCAGCATCCACGCTCTCACGCCAGCGTAGGGTAGAGAGACTGTAGTGGAAACACAAGGTTTTCTCGAACCTCTCGATGACAAAGAAGCTCCCGGCGCAAAAGCAATTGCGGCGTTTTGGCGTGAGCTCGAAATCTCACATGTGCAACTCGATCATCCGGCCGTAGGCTTGCTCTTGATGGAACTGATCGAAACACACGAGAAGGCTGCCTTCGCTTGTTTTGAACTGTCCGATCATCCCGTTCTTAATTGGTTTGGCTCAAGAAATCGATTGGATGAATTCGATTTCTTTCGCAAGGTGCTGGTGCATCCAGCGATCTCTGAAGTTCTGCCCGGACTGTCAATTCCAAAAAGGATCAAAGAGCTTGATGTGGGCTGGGGAACATCATTCACCTTGGATGGAACACTCGCACAGATTTTGGTCAACGGCGGCTCGCAATATGCATTTAGTGGCACGG
>DTSE01000423.1:0-286 GCA_012965515.1 Candidatus Melainabacteria bacterium
CTCACCCGTTTTTTTTCACCCTCAACTTCGTCTTGAGTAAAACTCCAAACGACATCACGCCTATTAAGAAGGGATATGTATCAGACGAAATGGACGAGGAAGCAGCTTTCATCAAGCAGCTTCGACGCAGCAAAATGTGCGGCATTATTGAAGGCGAAAAGACTTTCAATTCGCTGTTCGCGGCCGTCAATGACAGTGAAGTCAGCCGTTTGCAAAATGCAGGCATTCAATACAAAGAATTGCATGATTTGTTGCGGCATTCGGATGTTATCTCGTTGCACGCATC
>DTSE01000423.1:296-7911 GCA_012965515.1 Candidatus Melainabacteria bacterium
TTTCGATTGAAATTTTTCAAGAATTCAATCTCCTTCTGTGAAAAAACTTTTAAAACAAGCAACCCAGCGCAATATACACAAACACCAAGGACAATTTCTTCAACCTCAACAAGGGCAACGTAATCTTCGCTCCATCGCGGGACATGGTCGTAGGAACTCACGAAGGCAACGTGCACATTCCGGCTGGGGCAATCGCCTTCATCATGGAAAACGGCAATGATGTCGCCATCTTCGATTTCCACCAAACCAACACGAAGAGCATTCGAGTCGTCTCTGGTGGTAAGTTGATTACGCTCGATCCTGGTCGAATGGTTCTTCTGAGCCGAGAGAAGACGGACAACTTCGAAGAAATCGCCCACCACTGCAGATGTATCGGATACCGTCACGCCAAGACGGAACAGTTGAATGACTCCATCCGCGCATTTGCAATGGACTTCTCGATTCCGTCTGCGCTGAACGCCGTAATGCCATTCAAGCAAATGCTGGCATCGTCGGTTCCACAAGAGAAGAAAGTGATTGAGAAACTGATGATGGATGCAGTGCTATTGCAAGAAAGCACGGCATTCCGTGGTCCATTCAAGACGGCTCACGAATAGCGCTTACGTAAATAGCGACAAGCCCCTGAACGAGAGTTCGGGGGCTTCCCTTATGAAGCACTTGTTCACCGGCGGTCATTCTAGCAAGCGAATCTGTCACCGCAGGCAAGACGGCCTGATACAATGAACCCCGCTCAATTGGCAGGCCGCTTTGGGAGAGAATTATGTCAACTTCGACCGACAAGAAGAAGGTCCTTGTAACCGACAGCCTATTCATTTTCCAGGAGCACATCGATAAGCTCGAAGCGGCTAATTGCACTGTAGAGCGACTCGACAAGCCTGCCGCCAGTGAAGAAGAATTGATTGAAGCAATCAAGGGAAAACATGGCTACATACTCGGCGGAATCGAGCATGTCACGGACAAAATAATCGCGGCGGCAGATTGTCTCGAAGCACTGGTGTTTACAGGTACTGATTGGCTTCACTTTGTGCCCGGTCATGAAGAAGCAACGAAACGAGGCATTGCTGTATCCAATTGTCCTGGTGCAAATGCAATTGCGGTCGCAGAATTTGCAGTGACGTTAATGCTGGCGATGCAGAGAAATATTTTTGCGCTCGGCAGAACCGGCGACAAGTCTTTCCAAACTTGCAAATCATTGCTCGGTGCCAGAATCGGTATCATCGGACTGGGCACAATCGGGACTGCAGTGGCTCGCATGTTGAAGGGACTTGGAGCCACTGATATTTCCTACTGGAGCAAACGGCGAAAACCAAAATTAGAGAAGGAAATCGGCATTCAATACAAAGAATTGCATGATTTGTTGCGGCATTCGGATGTTATCTCGTTGCACGCATCAAAGGCAGCAGGAGCAGGCTACATCGGAGCGAAAGAACTGGCGTTGCTGCCGGATGGAGCATTAATAATCGATACTTCCTTTCACGGAGCAGTCGACAAAGAATCGCTGTTTTCAGAATTGCATAAAAAAAGACTGCGCGCGGCGATGGACCACCTTCCGGGTGATGACTTTAAAACTCTACCGGCAGATACTTTCTTCTATTCCAATGAATCTACAGCTTACAACACATTCGATGCAAATAAGAGAGCCAGCGATATAGCAACATCGTCAATGATCAATTTGCTTTGCGGAAAGGCGGACAAATTCGTCGTCAATGCTCACAGGTTAAAAGTCTGAATTAACCTTTGGACAACACAACTTTTCATTGTCAGTCCAAAGATTTTCAGAATGGGTTAAATGATAGAAGATAGAAAGGTGGGCATCCTAACCGTAACGCATTTACGACATAGGAGCATGTGGAAAATGTCGAAGAAAGTACTCGTGGTCGACGATAGCGAAGTCAATCAACAAGTATTACGCTGGATGCTTAGAGACCTGGGAGAAGAGTGCGACGTTGTCTCCAGCGGCGAGGACGCCGTAAAAGCAGCGCAAAACGGAAGCTATAAGATCGTATTCATGGACCTGAGAATGCCGGAAACAGATGGGTTTCAAGCAACAACACAGCTGAGATCGGCGGGTTTCAGGGCGCCTATCATCGCAGTAACGGCAAGTTCCGACGAAGAAGACTGGAAGAATTGCATGAATGCGGGCATGAACGGCTATTTGACGAAACCATTTTTGAAAGGCGATTTTAAGGACGTTTTCGAGCACTGGACCGGACAAGTGCTTTCCGACAATGGATAGTACGGCGAATCATCGAAAAATATAATAAGATTAGCTCAGAGCATCCGGTTCGGATTTTTCTGCCGGGTTTAATCGACAGCTTTGGAGTTTTTACAGTGAAAATCAACGTTTACAGGCTCTGCTGGTTCTGCGTATTACAAGCGGCAATCGCTTGTGTAGTGGTTAGCTTCAGTGGCACTGGCGCGATCACAGGCTAGTAACTTCGCAGGCCAAGGTTTAATCTACTCATAAAATCCCATCTCATTTGGGCTTTTGCCGTTTAATCTAATTTCCCGCCTTGTTTAATGTTTGAGCTCAAACACGTCGGGCATACAAGTAAGTGAAAGCATCCCGGTCAGCTCTCCAATTACAAGAGCGCCGGGGCTTTCCTTTTTTATAGCTTGAATAAATCGTCTCTCAAACCGACATTACTCCTAACCTCTTTCCAGGTGCTCAAACAGGGGTCTTTGTAGTCGTAGTCATCCCAGCGCACCGGCAGATGTGAAGACGGGGGAACCCATCCTTCATCGGCTCAATTAAAGAACCTGAAGGATCGAAATTCATGTCATGTCTCGCCGCATCGCTGACGGGAGCAGCAAAAATTTCCCTCATTCGGCAATTAATTTGCAGAAAAATGCGCCGTCACGATATGGTAACGCCCCGCTGACAGAATAGGCTCGTCAATCCTTGTACAACCTTACCAACTCGATTTATGGGACTTGAACATGCCCCACCGAAAGGGGAGCGCGTCGATGCGCCTGAGGAAATAGCGAAGCTTCAGGACAACACACCTGCAGCGACATTGGCTGGCGCTCTGGATTTCACTCCCAGACCGACAAAGGTGGCCGACATGGGACTCCCTGCGGCAAGCTTTGAAGCTGCCGACACTCCGCAATACATGGACTTCGGCGGCGACATTTATGGGCAGAGCAATCACCTTGCGCAGGGCAAGGCGAAAAAACCGTCAGCCGACATTGCCATCACGGGTGGTTACTCAGCACAGAAAAAGACGGAACGCAAATAGTACTCAATAAAATGAAGATCTAGCCCTGCGGGTTGCGGCAGTTTGCACCGGCCGGAGATTACCATTAGAATATGCCAGTCACTGGTTGGGTCATGGATTGGCTGATTCCGCATACCGAACGTTTGTTCATTTTGGGCGGCGCAGCGCTCTCTGCCTCTCTTTGTCGTCGCTCACTTTTATTTCGTACTCGAGTGCATCCAGCGCGAACAACGTTGTGAGGAAAGCACCACCTCGCGCACGGTGCGCAGAACCCACGATAAAGCCGCGAGCCAGACGCGTTTTCAAATCAACAAGCGAGATAATCACGCTATACGGCACAAAGGTACGCGAGAAACTTAAGCCGCTATTTAGCGCTCAGGACATTGACTATCCCCCGACAGCAATCACCAGCACACAGCAATTCGTTTGGGCGGGACCGCGCAGAGGTGAAGAACGAGATGGTACTAGCGTCGTTACCAAGAAATTTTTCATTCGAGGGTTCAAAAACGGCGCCACAACCTATGTTTATACACGGGATTTGTTAGGCTCGCTTGCTGAGGTTTGCGACAACAGTGGAGCAGCACAGGCGGCTTACTCTTTTGATCCTTTTGGTCGACAACAGCTTATGATTGGTTCGGCAGGAGCCGATTTCACCTATGCTGGGAATTATTTTCATTCTCGTAGTTCCCTTCAGCTTACAAATTTCAGGGCGTACAATGCGGCTCTTGGTCGCTTTATAAATCGCGACCCGATTCAAGAGCAAGGTGGAATCAATCTATATTCGTATGTCAGAAATAATCCTGCAACAAACATAGATCCAAATGGCTTGGCACCGCAATCCAAACCAACACGCTACTGGATTGACGATGCATTTGCGCGAGAAACTGGTGTTCCAAGCAATGTAATTAAGCAGGGAGGCTGCATTGCAGTTGTTAGATTTAGGCTTAACCAGGGACAAGCTGGACTTCCCGAAAATAATCCTCCTCCTGGCACAGATTGCTATTGGGGTGACGGAACTGACACGGAGCCAGCAGTCAAAAAATGTCTCAAGAAAAACTGTGATCCGGGAAGTCACTTGGTGATATGGTGTAAACAAGGGCACCTTGGCAGCGGTCAAGCACCTGGAGATCCTGGCAGTCCCGTACCTAACCCAGGCGGCATCTGGGACGGCGGAGCAGACAAGAGTGGCTATTTTAACTACGCAGTCTATAATCAGGATTCAGGAATGTATTATGGAGCCAATACTGATGGCGGTTGCGGATATACTTCAGGTTCCATGCAAGGTGCGAGCGATTCAATGAACGGTTCTATGTGCTGTGCGTCTTGCGTCAAAAATTGAAAAATGAAGAACAGATTCAACTCTCATGTTTTCCTTCTTTTCTCCGTAACACTACTGGCGTCATCTTCGCCAGAAATCTTTGCCCGTCAGTATAGTCAATCTGGAAAAGGTAAATCCCAAAAGACTGTCGTGTTTTGTCTGCAGTCGATACCAAAAGGGACAAAAATTCGTGACCAAGACTTACAGGAACGTGTGATTGATCCAAGCAACGGTCCTTTTGATGCGATTGAGTGCAGGCGGAGCGCCAACAATCGAATCTACAAGGAAGATCTACAAGAGGGTCAAATTCTGCTGAAAGCAGATTTTGACCCTCCACTCAACGAAAAAATTGATGCCATCAGCCATCGAACGTCAAAGCATGCGACATTTGTGATTGCTAAACGCAAAATCTTGAAAGGCCAAAAAGTTTCTTCAGCAGACGTTAAACAGGACTTTGGAAGTCCTTTAGAGTTAGGATCAGACACAATTGCCCGTGCTGATTTTGTAATTGGTAATTATGCTAAGTGCGACATCCCTTCGGGAACGAAAGTCACTAAGTTACTTATCGAACACCGTTGAGCGGGCAAGATTGCGCCCTTCTTTTCATAGGCTCATTTCTTCATTCTTGATGTTCGACAGTAATGCCTGTCTCCATGACGTAGCTCGACACACTTGTGTGTAGCAGATTTCGTCTTGCCAGTCAGTCTCCGCCCAGCTCCACGGAAAAAGGCTTACCGAACTCTTGTATATCGCCAGCTTGGAGAAGATGCGCCGAGCGGCTTTTGTTACTAAGGCTTGTCATTCTAGTTTTCGTCTCGTCAGTTACAAACCACTTTGCCGCGCATTCAGAAAACAGCTGACGGCGAAAGCAGCAATTCACAGACCTCTATCTAATTCGTTTGCTTGAAGAGTTCCAAGAAGCTACAATGCAGGCAGCATCAGCATTGACGCGACAGGTTCATTTAAGTGAATTGTCGCGGATTCGCTCGTAGAGATCGATTATCCGGGAGTTAATAATTACAGCCAGTTTTCTTATGATGGGCTGTGGAGAAATACCAAGATTGTCGAGACAACTGCTGGCTCTGTGACGAGCACGAAGCAGTTTGTCTACAGTAGTGGTCGCATATCCGAAGAGCGCGACAACACGGGCACCCTGGTAAGCCAATTTTTTGCAAAGGGAAACAAGAATTCTAGTGTGTCGTACTTTTTCAGCAGAGACCACTTAGACTCGGTCCGTGAAATGACAGATACCTCTGGCGTTGTAAAAGCCCAATACAATTTTGATTCTTTCGGTCGTAGAGAGGTGATCAGTGAAATTGTTCCTTCCGACTTTCAGTATGCTGGCTATTACTTTCACTCTAAGAGCACACTGAGCGGCACGAATATGCGAGCATACAGCGCAAGTCTTGGCAGATTTATTTGTCGCGATCCAATTTTCGAGAGCGGAGGTATAAACCTTTATTCTTACGCTTATAATTCTCCAGCCAACTGGACTGACCCATTTGGAATGGCTCCAGGCTCTCACTCTGGTGGATCAAATAGTGGAGGTGGTAGCGGTGGAAGTAATTCAGGAGGAGGTAGTGGTGGTTCAAATTCTGGTGGAGGCAGCTATGGTGGTAACTCAAAGGGATCACCTCCACCTGGCTGGGCACGTCCGCCAAAACCGCCAGGTTGGTGTGGACCAAAGAATCCCCCACATTGGCAAGGAAACCCAACTCCACCCGGTTGGTATGGAGGTGGTGGAAGCGGTGGAAGTAGCGGAAGTAATGGGAGCTTTAACGCTTCACAAGACGACTTGGACGAAATGAATCAGGACGCCGACGCGTATCGTGAGTATTTGAAGCGTCAGGCTGAGTTGGATCGAGAGTATGATGATTTAAAGCGTAGATGGGAGAAAGAGGGGTTAGAGAAGTATTGGGATAAAGTAAGAGATTCTTACAGCCCTGACTTCAAAGAAAATAACGAGCGAAACAGAAATCAATTTAAAGACAAGCCAATTCAAAGCACACCAAGAAACCCATTCATTTTCAATCCGGGCAGAATTTTGGACTCTTATCTTAGATTGCCTACTTTGACACCCAAACATGAGGCGAACTGTTCGCCTTCAGATCTGTTAGCCGTCAAGCTTTTACATTGAGAGAGAGTAAACCCAAATTTTTAAGCAGATAGGTCAGAGGTAGACAATCAACATGAAAAGAAAGTGGATAGTTTTTATCCTAGTGTTGGCTGGAATTCTAAGCCTCTGGTTTTGGCGCTATGATCTCATTGTTCTGTTAAATCCGAACCTACCAAGGGATGGGACACATATTGACGCTCTAAAATAGAACCGGCCCTAACACTTTGTGTCCATGATGAGTGAGACACTTACGGTGATGGATTTTGTGAACGTTTTCGGGCAAAGGTTCTTGGGAGCAATAGAGTGTTCTCCTTTGAACTCCGCCAGCCTTCTCTTTCTTCAGTCCCTTATTCATCGAAACTCAACATTGGTTCAAACGGAACGCAAGATAAAGAGCGCACGGTCGCGCTCCAAAGAAGCCCAGTTGGCGCGGGCTGAATTGGCCGGTATGAATTCAGAACTGTGTCGGATGCGCCATGGTCGGAGCCGCTAAAACAGTTGGTACCGGGAAACCGTTGCAGGAACGCACCCTTGAAATAGTCGGGCACACACGCGAAGATGCACTTGTGAGCAATGCGGTCGGGTCTGCCACAAGCCAACAGTCAAGTCACCAATCCCATCCCTCCACCGTTAGAATCGCCGTTCCCAATGTCACCAGTTCTGGCGAACGGCTGTTCTTTTGCATGCAGATTGCCGGGAAGGTTGATGAACATGGCAACTGCCGGTGATTCCCTCCTTAACCTTTTTCACCTCAACCAGACTAGCACGCAGCGGATCGCTCCACCGAGATCAGTCCGAAGGTCGACACATGAACGTGTGTAGCAGGATAAAGCAGGTGATTCGTTTTGCCGGAATCGCTGTGGTGGCATGACTTTGGTGCAATTCGTTTTTTCTAACTGAGCAATTCACTTTTCCGGTCTCTGGAGCCAGTTGGCAAAAATTGCAATTCGTTTAAATAGAAGG
>DTSE01000424.1 GCA_012965515.1 Candidatus Melainabacteria bacterium
CGACAAGCGATTGCAGGTTGGGGCTCTGATAGACGAGCGTTACGAGGTGCTTGCGCACATCGGTTCGGGCGGCATGGGTGAGGTCTATAAGGTACTGGACCGTGAAACGCAAAAGCTTTTCGCGCTCAAGATGATTTCGCCGCAACTGGCAGAGAAGAAGATTTTGGCGAAACGGTTGGAGCACGAAGCGCACGCCGCGCGGACACTCGTACATGGCAATATTGTTTCGGTTTACGACGTCGGTGCGTCGACGGATGGCGCGCCATATTTAATCATGGATTATGTCGAGGGCGACGGGCTCGACCTGGTTCTGAGGAAGGAGGTGTGTCTCTCGCAGCAGCGGGCGTTGCCGATTTTCATGCAGATTGCCGAGGCGCTGGTGCACGCACAGCAGAAGTCCATCGTGCACCGCGACCTGAAGCCCAGCAATATTTTGATGGCGAAGACGCCCGAAGGCAACGACATGGTGAAGATTGTCGACTTTGGCATCGCTAAGGTTTCGGACCAGGACGGCGCCGACAAGACGAAATTGACGCAAACTGGTGAGCTGCTCGGCACGCCGCTGTACATGAGCCCGGAGCAGTGCACGGGCGATGAGATTGATGCGCGCTCGGATATTTATTCTTTCGGTTGCATCATGCATGAGGTGCTGAGCGGGAAGTCGCCGTTTGCTGCTGAGAATTCGGTGAAGGTGATTTTGAAGCATCTGAATGAGGATGCTCCGCCGCTGCCTAATAATGTGGGCATCACTGCGGATATGAAGGAAGTGATTGCGCGTTGTTTGGAGAAACATCGGGATAATCGCTACAAGACGCCGGTTGATTTGCATATTGATTTGGAGCGTATTTCCGACGGGCGGCCGATTCGACCGCACGAGAGAAAGGTCAAGGTAAAACCGAAGGATACCGGCAAGTCGCGCGTGCCAGCGCTTGTTGGTTTGATGGCGGTGGTTCTTGTTGTGGCAATTGGTGCGACTTGTACTTTCTTCGCTCTTCAGCCGAAACGCGAGGCGGCGACGTCGGCTGCGTTCCAGCGACCTGAGAAGTATATGGATAAAACGCTTACTCAGTGGTCGAATGAAATTGAGAAAAGCCCGGATGATCCGGAGTTGTATTTGCATCGCGGCGAACTGCACGCCATGCGCGATGAGCGGACCAACGCGATTGATGATTTTACTGAAGCGCTCAAATTGAAGCCGAATTATTTGCAGGCGCTCGCCAGTCGAAGCTTCGAGTACATGATTATTGCGCAGTACGATAAGGCGCTGGCTGACGCGAATAAGTTGATTGCTTTGGTGCCTGACTCGGCGGAAGGTTATGCGAAACGCGGAATGGTGTTTGAATCGTGCGAGATGTTCGGCGAAGCGGTGGCTGATTACCAGCGTGCGATTTCGCTTGATCCAAACAGTGCCTACTATTATTATGGTGCGTCGATGAATTTGTTGCGCCTCGCGAAGTACGACGAGGTGGAGAGAAATTTGAAGCGCGCGATTGAACTCGGCGATCACAACAGCTCATACAGTGCGAATCTCGGAACGTGTTATACATTCCAGCAAAAGTATGACGATGCCTACAAATACTTGAACTTCGATCCTGGCGATCCGAATATTCGCGGTGTCGAATGGGGGCAAGCGTCGTACTACTATGTGTGCGTCGGGAAGATGGATGAAGCGATGAATGCGATGGCGCAGTTGAAGGCGCGCGAAACATTCCCGGCGCGATCGCATCGTGTTGCCGGCGAGATTTTTAGGTGCGCGGGACAGCTCGAGAAGGCGATGCAGGAGCTGAGCTCTTCGACGAGTCTCGAGGAGTATCCGCCGGGCTATCGCGAGAAGGCGGTCGTGGCTTTTACGATGGGGCAAACACGCTCGGCGCTCAATGACTTGAAGAAGTCAATTTCGTTGAATGGGAAGAGTTCGACTACGCTGACTTGGTTGGCGCGAGTGGAGAATAAGCTCGGGTTGAAGAAGGAAGCGGAGCAACATCTGGCTCAAGCATTTTCGGCGAAGATGGTGGCACCGATTAGCTACGTGAATAGAGCGGCGGTGCGGTTGGAAAATGGTGATGCGAAAGCAGCGCTTGCCGACGCGGATACTGCCGTGAAACAGGACCGATGGCTAAAGGAGGGCTATGAGGTCCGGAGCGAGATACGGAAGAAACTGGGCGATGCGGCGGGGGCGGAGAAGGATGCCGAAGAAGCGAAGAAGTTAATTAGTCATTTTGATCTGTAGAACCAATGCAAAACTGACTTTCTTCTCGGCTATTACAACAAAACAACTGGTCGAACAAATAATGGAAGCAAATTTCTTTCCAATTTTCACTGCAATTGTTGGATTTCTCGGTGGAAGTTTAGTTACCTATGTGGTCAGTGAGTGGCGAAATAGGCGTATTTTGAGTTTGAAAACCGAACGCAAGACCATAACGCCGGGGGGAATCGCAAACTTGGATTTGTCATATGAAGGTCAGCAAGTACAACACTTTGACTGGTATTCCATATCGCTGAGAAATACTGGCTCAAGAACGATCGATGACATTCCAGTTGTGGTGAATTGGACGGAAGGCGAGGTTCTCAATTATGAGCATGACACCAACAATTCATCTCCTGGAGTGAAAGTGTCCACTTTTGAAAAACAAGGCAACCTTTTTGAGTTTTCAATTGACTCGCTCCGAAGGCATGAGCAGTTAACTATGAATGTGTACCTTAAGGATAGCGGTTCTGATGGACTTAAGGTAGTTCCGCGACCCAAGGATGCAGCGGTGAGGACCAGTTCCGAAGATAGTAAGGACTTTGAAAAGTTTCCTTTGCTGTTTGGCGCGGCTTCTGGTGTATTATCCGTCTCGTTCGTTATCGCATTAGCTGCACTCTTCCTTCTGAATATCTCGCCATTGCGGCAGCAGTACAAACTATTTGATTCGTTTCTCTTTCGTACAATTGGAGAACCACACCTTACTGTTCTGCAAAATGATCAAGTGCAAAAACTTGAATCTAACACGGATCCCTTCGTCTTATACTACTGGGATTCAGATGGGCGGTGCACATCCAGCACAGTTATCCTCAATGGATTTGCGTCAAGTCGAACCTATGCGAAAAGGATTGCATTCTATTCTCTCTCCGCCAATGAGTTAGTTCCGAAATCAATAACTGACCACTTCAAATTGAAAGACATCCCTACCATCATTTTCTTCAAGGGCGGTAAAGAGGTGTCGAGAATTGAAGGACCATCGGCGCCATCGAAAATTCAGCTTGAACTAGAAAAGTTAATATAGCGAAAGTTTTGCAATAGTCCTAATGTCCGGCTCTGGAGGATTTGATGAGCGACAGTGGTAATCTGTCTGACGATGTAGTTGATCGATGGTATAACCAAAATCTAGCTGTGCGAGCTACTGATGCCGATCGTGATCATGATGCGGAACTCAGAGAAGCAAGATGCAAAATTGAACAGTTAGATTCAGATTTCGTAAAGGCGCGAGGTTTGGTTTTTCTTGACAGTATGACCGCCGCTCGCCAAATGATAGTTATGCCTTTGAGCATACTTTTGTTACCTTACTTTCAAGCTACGTCGGGCTTAGTTGAAAGGAAAGGAGCTTTCACAGAATTTTTGATCGAGGCTGTTGCAAACCGGTTAAGATCTGGGAAGTGTGAAAATCAAGGACCAAGAAAAAAAGGTCATGGCGAATGGGGAGCGGAGTTACTTAGAAGCATAAAGAATGAAGATGACTCTCAACTAGAGAAAACCATAGAATCAATAGTTAAGGCTATATTGAAAGAGAGGCCTGAAATAATTTCTTGGTACGACGGACTGTTCGAGCTTGCACTTTGTAGTTGCTGGACTTCATATGAGATTTTGTGTGGAGACTTATGGGAGGATTTTGTCAACTCCTCTATCCATGCGGCAAGGAATGTCTGTAAGGTTGAGTCCAGTAGCAAGGAATCAAAGAAATTCGATCTATCAGATCTTTTTGACTACGATCTTGATCTGAGTGACAAGATGGGATCTTATTTGAAAGAACGCTTCAAGTTTACTGGAACAGCTCAAATCGACAGTGCCTTTAGGATTGCCTTTGGAGAGAAACCGATTAAGTATATTAATATCCATGAGAAAACTTTGTTCCAGGTTGAACAGAAAAGACATTTGTATATGCATAAAGGCGGCTTGGTAGATAAGGAATTTAAGAGGAAGACGACGAGTTCCCTACCTATCGGACACAAACTCAGATTGACAGCGCATGAACTGAGCGATGATATGGGAGCAATTTTTCAGGAAGGAATGTGTCTCCTAGAAAGGACAGACAGTTGGTTGCGCAAGCATTGAGACCTAGCTCAGGATTTGCCACAGATGCCGCGCTACGATCCGAGTTCCGAACCAAGTCTACAGTCTGCATCTTGAGCGTTTCGAGCTACTCTCTTTTGGTTGCTAACTTCTTTGTCATGTCTCACTCCTTTGTTCATTGTTTCACAAGGAGTGCTTTCTCACGCCACTGTCTGATCACGAACAATTATTTTGAGCCGCATTCTGAAAAGGCATTCATTCACCAAACGATTGGTGGTTTAGATTCTTAGATTCGAGTTTTGTTATGCCTTTTGATTAGCGTTTCAATCGCTTTTTTCGTGACCAATATCTTCCTATCTTGCCAAAGCGAGAGGCATGGTCTCTTCTATCAATTATTGCCAAAGCGTCAGTTGCACCTGGTATTCCGAGCTTTAGTAGCTCCTCAAACAAATCTAGTCCACTTGATCTATAGTCATTGAATCGTTGTAGGGTAAGTGCAATGTTTACGAATATTCCTGAAAGCCAAGCGGTCTGAATACGATAAGCGAGAAGATCATTTTTCAATTCCGACAAAAGTGTTTGGCACGTTTCAAGAACGGTTTGGGGCATCATAGTAACAAGATCTTCTAGCTGTTCAAAAAGACGAAGATCGGCATTAGTGCGAAGCAGACGTGAGTTTGCATTTACGGCATCAAGAAATTGTTTTGAACTCCCATCTTGATGTAGCGCATCTTCCCTTCCCAATTGCTTGCAGATGGCTGCAAATGCTGGCAAACATTGGGTGTAGATTATGTCTATCAGCGGACCTGTAGCACGCTCGCGTATTGATGGTTCACTCCATGCTCCAGCAGCAACGTAAGCGGCACCAACAAGAATTCTTGTATTGTCTTTGCCATCCAATGATTGATCCAATATGAGAGCCTCAAAATCATTTTTGGCCCACGTGGAAGATGAACTAGTCAAACTATGTAACATCAACAATTCACCATAGGCTTGCTCACCAAATTTCCACTTTGAGTCCTTTATTTTCTTCAACCACAATCTAAGTAGACTTTCGGATACATGTAGGTGAATCTTTCCAATGAGTTTAGTTCCTGCCTCTGAATTAAGTAGAGCAGCATGCTTTTCAAACAACGTTTCTAAGAATTTTTCTCCTCGTACTCTATCGACTAACAATGTGCTAACTAGGTATTGCATGGACAGTTCTTCCCAGACCGCAATGTTCTCCTCTCGATCTAAGTGACCTTCTAAGATTTGTAGCCATAGCTGAGAATTTTGTGATTTAGAGAACAGCAAGCCTCCCGCAAGTGCATGAAAAATGGGGAAAGTGCCATTTGGAACTATTCGAGGAGAATAGCCAAACAAAATGGATTGCTCTTCGCTATATGGATGTGCGTATGCCTGTTCCAGAGTCATATACTTGCCGGATCGCAAGAATTCATGCAGTACATTTACAAGTTCCGGAGGGAACTCTGTATCCCTGTTTGCAATTCGCCCTAGAACGAAACAAGTAGAAAGGACAAACTCTTGACTCCGAAATCCTTTGCGATAGCACTCTAAAATTGTTGAGAAGACTATTTCTCTATCAATGGCAGAGTCGGCTAGACCTTCAATGGCACCAGCAGCGGCAGATTCATTTTTTGAGGGAGAAAATTGTCCTATTAACTCAACAGCTTTCTCTGGTTGCCGTTTTGCCATAATACGTAATTCTGCCGAGGCTTGAATTGTCCCGCCAAGGTAGAAATCACTTGGATGCGAATCTCCAGTTGTATCATCTAAAACATCAAAGGTGCTTTTCAAGGCAGTTATGTCGGCTTGTTCCATCTCGTCTGCCGAAATTGGGCTGCCAATCCATTCAACTTGTGGTTCAGTCATATCAAAATCATTCACTTCATAATCTTTTGATTCAATGAAAGATCGCGCAGTTTGACTTGTAAATCCCTCAAGCGATTTAAGCAGTCTGATTCTCGCGCTGTATATCGTTTTTGGTCTATGCTCGATTAACTCAATGCTTTCGTGATATGGAGAATAATTCAGAATTGCATTTTCAAGTCTAAGGCGATCGCTTTCTTCACTAGTCGGAACCAGCGCCTTTATTAGGGTCTGAGTGTCTTCATATTCGTTCCATGTCGTGCCTATATGCAAACGTCTAGGGTCTTCCAGTAAGAAATCAATCGCTTCTTTTGGAGCTCTTTCAGCTATAGCAACAAATCCTCTAACTAACAATCGCTGAATAGAAACAAGATTTGTGTCTTTCATTGCCTGCACAAATTGAAGGAATTCCTCCATGGACTGTGCAGCAAAGAGATGTATTGCTGCCGACAGAGCTGCAAAAATGGAATAGTCTTCTATCTTTTCCTTTCTGGTTCTGGCGGAAATGTAGGTTCCATCTTCCAGAAATTTGTTCACTACTTCATGTTCTTTGTAGGCAACCTCTTTTAATGCATTACCAAACCAAGGCATTACAAGTTTCACAAAGTGGATTGGTGCCTTTTTTGCAATTTCTACCGAGTCGAATCTATCTTGGCTGTCGAGAATTGCAATTAGCTGCTTCCTTCTCGGATTCTCCAGATGTTGTAGCGTTGTGTGCAGAAAGTCGTCGAGTGGCCTGTCACCTGAAGATGGAGCTCCAACCTCTACATCTTCTGGTAAGTTGTCAAATTCATATTGAAGTCTTGCTAAATACAGCGATACAGCGCCTTGAGGTGATGACTCCGAGACTTTTCCTATAAAATATTCAACGAACATTTTGTCCAGCGGTGCGCGTCTAAGAATTGTTGAGGCAAGTTCAATAGAATCTTTATCCCATAAACTTAACGACTGTAGAACTCGGAAACTTAACTGATCCCTTTCTTTAAAGGGAAGCCAATAATCCTTAATTAGCTGAAGCACTTGGTTTTGGCAGAATTGCAGAGCCGCCGTTAGTAAGGGGATCACCTCACTGCACTCATCGACAGGTTTCGATAAAATGGTTTTTAATGCGCTTTCTGATATTGTCTCGAACCATCCAATGCTTCCTGCCACTGCAGTCAATACGCTGGATCTGAGCGTTGGATCTAAGAGTGCTGGCATGAGCCATGCTTTTTCCTGTTCCGTGGGCATTGTCTGTGAGCCGAGAAACTCAATCAGCAGAGAACGAATGTGAAAACGCAGTGACATGTCTTTCCAGAGTGCTGAAAATTCTTGCTGAAACCGTAGGACATCATTTCCTCTCAAATAGTGGAGCGTAGTCCAAAGGAGGGGACGAACAAAAAGAGCGTTTTGCCTCTCTTTGACGAAGTTGAAGAGTGATCCTTCATTCTTTAGAAAAACCTTTGCACGTGTGAATTCAAAAAGTGATTGATGTCGAAAACTGACAAGCTGTTCACTATTGTCGAGAATCAAAATTCCGTCCTCGATCAACTTGTTTTGAATAGTTTGATTGCAATCTAAAAGTGCACGAGGAATCCAAAGTTCTTCTCGCTTTCCTATGTGATCAGCAACTTCGGATACGGCAGCAACTCCGGGATCGCTTTTTTCAACTACTTTTTTCCACCAAGCGTCAAGAATTTTTTGTTGAGTTGTTACCTGATTTCCGTCTGTCAAAATGTATGTCTGCAGTTTGAAAAACAATAGT
>DTSE01000425.1 GCA_012965515.1 Candidatus Melainabacteria bacterium
CCGCCGGGCGACGCACGGCGTCGCCCCTACAAGAGAAGGCGCATGCAATGCGCCCCCACGATCCTCGTCAGCGTTTGCGGCGAAGCTTCTTCTGGCAGTTTCCGCAAAAGTGAGCGGAGCGACCGGCGAGTTTTATTCGCTCTATTTCTGTTCCACACACACGGCAAGGCTCATCTTCTCTGCCATACACCCAGGACTGGTGTTGATAATTTCCATTCACACCTTCGCTGTTGGCATAATCTCGAAGCGTGGTTCCGCCATGCTTAATGGCTTTCTTCAGGGTTTTCGCGATGGCGACAACAAGTTTTTCCGCATCCCCTTCGGTTATAGAACCAGCTAAGGAAAGCGGGTGGATACCAGTTTGAAAGAGCACCTCATCTGCATAGATATTGCCCAATCCGGCGATGATGGTTTGATCCAGGAGAGCGGTTTTGATTGCTTGCTTCTTCCCGCGAAAGGCGCTGACGAGATGTTCGGCAGTAAGACCTTCGAGCGGCTCCGGACCAAGTTCTTGCAAAGCAGGAATCACTTTCAAGAAGTCTTCGCCTGGCGGCACATACCACATGCGGCCGAACACGCGCATATCTTCAAAACGCAGTTCGCGCCCGCTCTTCAACTTGATGAGCACGCGAAGAAATTGGGCTTCTCGATGTTTTTCATCTGCAACTATCAACCGTCCGGACATACGAAGATGTACGCCCAATCCAGCATTTGAATCGAGTTCGAGGAGCAGATATTTGCCGCGTCTTTTGGCTGCGACGACTGTGCGCCCGGTCAGACCTTTGACAAAGTCTTTTACCGCAGGATATCCGACCGAGTCGTTTCGCAGCACTTGAACGCCCGCAAAACTGTCTCCAACAAGGAATCTCTCCAACCCCAGACGAACGGTTTCCACTTCCGGCAATTCAGGCATATCAAAACCCAACCAACGCGATCTATATAAGTTTCAGAATCAGCTTCCGAATCAGTTACAGCCAAAACTCATTCATAAGCTTCCGCGTCGCATCGATTCCACGCCAGCGGACTACGCAAAGTAGAAGGCGGAGCACAGAATCAAATAGACAGCCAACAATTGTACGCCTTCCAACCAGTTGCATTCGCCATCGGTCGCTACATAGCCAAGAATAATTACAGACACGACGACCGACAAAAGCTCAAACTCCGAGAATAGCAAGCGCATCGGGTGTCCGAGAAAGAAGCTTGAAAAGACAATCACGGGTGCGACGAAAAGCGCGATTTGAGCACCGGAACCGAGTGCGATGTTCATCGCCAGATCCATTTTGTTCTTCATCGCCATCATCACGGCGGTGCTGTGTTCCGCCGCGTTGCCGACGATGGCGACAAGCACTGTACCGATGAACAGCTGCGTCATGCCTAGTGTGTGTGCAGCTTCTTCGACCGCATGCGTGAGAAACTCGGAGAGGATTGCAACAACAACTGTCGAAACAGCGAGCACGAGAATGCTGCGTTTGACTGTCCAGCCTGACGTTCCGATTGCGTCTTCCTTCTCGGTGTCGACAACACAAACATAGAGCTGCTTGTGCGTTTTCAAACTGAAAATCAAACTGAGCAAATAGACACCGAATTGAACGCCCGAAATAACCAGCGCCAGGCGCAATTCATTGACGTGTGCGCCTTTGTGGGCGGCGTGGTGAAAAACAGCCGGTACGGTGAGACTGATTGCGGCGAGTGCAAGAAGAGTAGCTGAAGTTGTCGCAGCGGTGCGGTTGAACGTCTGTGTTTGATATTTAGCACCGCCCGCAACCATGCTCAAGCCCAACACCAGAAGAATGTTTCCGATAATCGATCCGGTAATGGAGGCGCGAACCATGTCGACATAACCGGCGCGCAATGCGGATAAAGCAATGATCAATTCGCAGGCATTTCCAAAGGAAGCATTGAGCAGTCCGCCCCAACCAGAACCAACGCGGTCGGCGAGATACTCAGTGGCTTTTCCCATCACTCCGGCAATCGGAATAATCGCTAAGCAGCAGCTGCCAAAAATGATCACTGGCGACCAATGGAAAAAAACCGCTAGGAATGGCACTGGCAAAAAGACGAAGAGCACATTGAGTGCTGATTCCGGCGTAATTGTTATTTTCATGAGACGTCAAAAGATTCCATACTGGCGAGATCATACCCCGGCAAGAAGAGTAAAAACCTACCAATATATGTATGGCGAGGATGACAATAATCGAAAAGGTTTTGCCGGCAAAATTTTCAAGAGTAAAGATTTCAGGCACCAAATATGGTGCGGATGAATTTACGAGTTAAATCCGGAAAACGTTGATATATTGACAGATTCACAGTTTCTTTAGTTTTGCAAGGGCATGGGCTCGAGTGAAAAATAATTAGACAGAAGAGTTGCTAATTGCCGGAATATCCGATGCATAGCAGCGGTAACATTATGCAACTTCAAATTTGTTACTTGATCCGGAAACGTTGGCCCAAAAGGCCGAAAACTAGTGGAGGTTATCTGCAATGGCAGTCTTGAAACCAGTGGAGCGCCCGAGGATGGAGTGTGAAACAGAGCACTTCCTCATGGCACAGCGTCAACTGGACGAAGTAGCGTTGGAAATGGGGTTGGACAGGGAGTTGCACGAAAGACTCCGCTTTCCTAAAAGAGCTTTGATGGTGACGGTGCCCGTTCGTATGGATGATGGCACCGTTCGCACATTTACCGGTTATCGCGTTCAACACGACGTTACGCTCGGACCCGCAAAAGGCGGCATCCGCTTCCACCCAGATGTCAACCTGGGCGAAGTTTCCGGATTGGCTATGTTGATGACCTGGAAGTGCGCGCTGATGGGACTGCCCTACGGCGGCGCCAAAGGTGGCATCCGCGTAGAACCGTGGAAACTGTCTGCCGGCGAAACCGAAAGACTGACCCGTCGCTACACCTCCGAAATCATCAACTTGATCGGACCTGACAAGGACATCCCGGCACCGGATATGTACACCAACGAGCAGACGATGGCCTGGATCATGGATACATATTCCATCAACGTCGGTCACACAGTACCTTCCGTCGTCACCGGCAAACCAATTTCCATCGGCGGTTCGCTCGGTCGCAACGAAGCCACCGGTCGCGGTGTCGCATATTGCGTCCGCCGCGCTGTTGAGCACTACGAAATCAAATCCAAATCACCAAGCGTTGTCGTCCAAGGATTTGGTAATGTCGGCTCCGTAACTGCAAAATTGCTGCATGAGTCCGGCTACAAAATCATCGCCGTCTCCGATGTCTACGGCGGCATCCACAATCCCAACGGTATCGACATTCCGCGCCTTCTGGCATATGTCTCCGAGATGGGCAGAGTGGAAGGTTTTGCCGGTTCGACAAACGTCAGCAACCAGGAATTGCTTGAACTGGAATGCGACGTGCTCGTTCCCGCAGCACTTGGCGACCAAATCAACGAAAAGAACATGCGCAATATCAATTGCCAGATCATTGTTGAGGGCGCCAATGGACCGACCAGCACCGAAGCAGACAAATATCTGCACGAAAAAGGCATCAAAATCGTGCCCGACATTCTCGCGAACGCAGGCGGCGTAACCGTCAGCTACTTCGAGTGGGTGCAAGGAATGATGCACCTTTTCTGGACGGAAACTGAAGTAAACAACCGCCTGGAAGAGATCATGGGACGCGCATGCGATCAAGTGTTCGAAATGAGCACCCGCAGCGGATTGAGACCAAGAATGGCAGCGCTTCGCATCGGCGTGGGCCGAATCGCAGAAGCGAAGCGTTTGAGAGGTCTCTACCCATAAGCGCGTGAAGCTGTGTGGGTGATGCTAAAAGCATCGCCTGGTGACAGGAGGCGGGTCGGGTTATCCCAATCCGCCTCTTGTTTTCTCTCCGGAATTTCAATTGATATCAATTGAAATTCCGGTCAAGTTGACCGTCCACTTTTTCCTGTTTCTGGGATTTTTGCCGAAAGCTTTCACCGCCAAGTTCGGGGATGGAAGTTAAACCGTTAATGGTTCAGTTTCCAGCCCAATTCTGCCCAACCGAAATAAGTGATTCGCAACGCGGATAGGTCGGCTCCAAAAACTACGCCAAGCAGGGGATTTCGGCTGATAATCTTTGCCGCCCCGTCGCCAACGCCTACAACCACCGGGATTCTCAAAGAAAAAGGGTAGATTCGCCCCGTCTCGTGGAACAGTGTAATAGCCCGCCAAGTTATAACCAGATACTAGTTACACGGTAACGATAGAAACCAATGTTTGGATCAGGAAAAGCAGCAGGACCACGGAACGTTAGACTTCCAAAGCAATCGGCAATGCCGAGCTATGGAGACATCGAATTCCTTTCGCAGGAAGCAAAGAAAATCATCGGGCGCTGTGTTGAACTGCCGTGGACCGGCGCCGATAGAAAACACGACTTTATTCTTTCGGTCCGCTACGAGCATGAGCAGGGCGATCCGAATTGGTCCATGTTCGAGACGGGTCTTTCCGGCAATGTGGAAGTTTGGAACTACGCGACTCGCGATATCACACTCATTTGCAATTTGCTGGCGACCGCTTCAGGCTCCAGCTCAGTAGAAGATTTTGTCCCATCGCAAGCGCTTCTCGGGAAAGCTTCCGACGTTGGCACAGCGACCGTGACTGCTACGGTCACCAACCCGACAATCGGCGGAGGCATGCCTGTCACCTTCGAGCCGCCTCGTCCAGGCGCCAAGGCGACACTCGAAGGCGATTTGAAAAACCTGCAGGTACCCAACTTGCTGCAGTCCATCAACCTTGCGAAGATGGTCGGAAAGTTAGACATTCGCACTCGTTCGGAAAAGGCTGAAGTCTTCTTCGTTGACGGCAATCCGGTGCACGCCACAATCAAGGAAGTGAAAGGCGATCATGCGCTAATCGAGTTGATTACCTGGCAAGTCGGTGAATTCCGTTTTTGGCCCGACGAGCAAACCACGGAAAAGTCAGTCTCCAGGCGACTTGACGCCATGCTCATGGAAGGCGTCACCCTTCTGGACCAATCCAAATATCTTGATTCTGCCGGGCTAAAGATGGAATCCGTGCTGGTCAAGAAAAACGCCATGATCTCGGAAGAAGAGTTTCAAGCGCGTTTATCCAAAGGTGCTCCCCTGGATCTGACGCAACAGCTCGACTTCTACGAACTGATCGACAACAAGAATTCGCTCTTTGATCTGCTCAGAAAGCGCCCGATGAATAAGGTCGGCTGGGTGCCGATTCTGTTCAACCTGGTCAGCTGCGGCCTCGTACAAGTAACCGACCAGGCGCCTCAACAAAGCCGCCTGGCGAACCTAAAGGCACTGGGCATCGACGAAGCTGCCATCCAGCAAGTGACAAAGAACTTGCTCAGACCGGAGACAGGCATCCTCACATATCACGCCTTCATTTATTATCTGGACCAGGAATACCTGCGCTACGAGTATTTCAACTTACCGTTTTCGCTTCTTATTTTCTCGATGGGAATGCGCAAAACCAACGCCGCCGGCGGCACGTCGGTAGAAGCTTTGCAAATGCTCGGCGTTCGCCGCGCGATGCAGCGGATCGGATTGGTCAAACGTCAGGTCGACCAAGTCGGTCACTATGAGACTTTCGACTACGCGATTCTCTTGCCGAACACCAACTCGATGGCGGCAGGAGCGCTGGCAAACCGCATCGTCAGCGTACTTCTGGAAGCACCGCTTTCGTCTGATATGGACTCTCGCAGTCTAGCTCTGGCTTTCGGCGTTGCAACCGTACCCGAAGACTGCCAAGAACTCGATAAGCTCATCACTTTAGCCAAGCGCGCTAGAGACAGAGCCAAGCAGGGACAGAACAGAGTGGTCCTCGGCAGGGACGTTCAGGCTCCTCAAGGCCAACCGTCACCGCCGCCTCCGCCACAACCGCCCCCCTCATATTAATTGCGTTTAGAACTTAAGGTTTCATCTTCTCTCTGCGGGCAAAAGCGAGAGCAGCACTTAGCTGGAAGGCAAACGTCCAATCTTTATACGATCTTGACAAGGCCGTCGACCGAGCGCAATATATAGGGTTGCATCTAGGCAATCTTCCAGCTCTGGATGTTTTAGTAAGAAAAACAGTTCCACGTTCATTCGACCAATCCTAAGGGTGAGGCAACGATGACCCAATCATTTGGGAAATCAATGTCGACGTCCGGATCGAATTTCTTGCAGCCAAAAGCGACCGCGACTCCGTCCTCTACCGGCGGCACTCCACCCGCTTCAGCCCCGCAGGAAAATCTAGAATCCCGCCGTCTTTTCCAAAACATCGGCTTGCCGCCGATGGCAAAGACTTTGCCGCCGCCGGGTTCGGAAGACATCTTCGCCCCGCCCCAAGACGGCAGAGTTCAAGAGGTGAGCACCGACACTCCATTTAAGCAACCTGCAGCCGAGCCCGCCGCACCAGTGGAAGAGAAAAAATACGACATTCCCTTCCACCAGCACGAAAAAGACATACTTGCTCATCTGAGCGATTTTACTAAGTCTCCCGAGTTCAAACCCTTCCAAAACCCACGCTCCCGACGCTCATTGACGAACAATGACGGCACTACCGTCGTGGAAGAATTGGCGCAAGACTTTTCGATCCGCTACCTGACCACCCGCAAAGAAGGTTCTTCGCAGCAGGTGCGCGACCGCCTGGGAAGGCTCGTCTACGAGAAGTTCCAAGACGGAGAAAATTGGACGGCGCGTTTCCTTTGCTACCACGATCAAAACGGCAAGAAGAGCCCATTCGTGCAATCCCTCAAGTCGCTGTCGTCCGACGGGCGATTCAGAGAAGTACAATATTCCAAACTCGGTCAGGTCGAAAGCGAAAGAGAAACGCTCTACGATCTCAAACTGGCGATTGGATAAACAGGCGACATGTCGAGCACATCAGAAAAATCAGAGCCTTCCGGCATCTCTAAATCCGTTGAAGGCAAGACAATTCGCCTGCTTCGCGGCGATATAACACGAGAGGAAGTGGACGCGATAGTCAATGCGGCCAATTCGACTCTGATGGGCGGAGGAGGCGTGGATGGCGCCATTCACCGCGCCGGCGGACCACAAATATTGGAAGAGTGCAAACAAATACGCGCAATGCAAGGACAGCTGCCGGCTGGTCAAGCAGTCATCACCGGTGGTGGCAACCTGAAAGCACAGTATGTCATTCATACAGTCGGTCCGATCTGGCGAGATGGCTCATGTAATGAGGAAGAAACGCTCGCCAGCGCATACCGAGAAAGCTTAAAGCTGGCCGCTCAATACGAGTTGAAAACAGTTTCCTTCCCTTCAATTTCCACCGGCGCATATGGGTTCCCACTGAGCAAAGCTGCTCCTATTGCCATTTCCACCGCATGTGAGTTTTTCAAAGAACAAAGCAGCGTAGAGGAAGTCCGCTTCGTACTCTTCGACGCTTTCGCCTACAACGAATTTGAAACAGCGCTAAACGTCTTGTAGAAAGCGAACGCACTGTATGGGCAGCAATCTTGCCGCCCGCGCGAAGGCGCATGCAATGCGCCTCTACACTGGCATCGCAATTTGGGCGCATGCAATGCGCCCCTACGCTGGCATCGCAATTTGGGCGCATGCAATGCGCCCCTACGCTCTGCCGGCTGGAAGGTGGCGCTTCGGACACAGTCAGGTGTCGTTTTCTTAGCGTGGTGGTCTACGGTCGCCGCCGCCCTTCGGTCCGCCAGGACCGCCGGGTCCAAACGGTTTGCGCGGGGTTTCGTCTCTTGGGCCTTTGCCGTATGCGAGGTTTTCAATCAACTCAACGAGTTTCTCGGGATTGGACGGTTTGGTTTCCAATGCCTTGGTTTGAGCGTCATAAACGATACCTTGAATTTCGCCCATCATGGCCATGTTTTGCTCAGGCGTAAGTTCAATGCGTGGTGGACGTGGCTCGCCCGGTCTCGGTTTTGG
>DTSE01000426.1 GCA_012965515.1 Candidatus Melainabacteria bacterium
CTGCGGCTTCACGCAACCGCTGCAAGGCCATGGCGTCTTGCCGCAGATCGATCCTCTGTTCCTGATGAAACTTGTCAGCAATGAAATTGATTAACTCCTCATCAAAGTCGTCGCCGCCAAGGTGCGTATCGCCGGATGTCGACTTAACTTCGAATACACCGTCGCCCACTTCGAGAATGGATACGTCGAATGTACCGCCGCCCAAGTCGAATACGAGGATCGTCTCGTTTTGCTTCTTGTCGATACCGTAAGCCAATGCCGCAGCGGTAGGCTCGTTGATAATGCGCTGGACATCGAGTCCGGCAATCAGTCCGGCATTCTTCGTCGACTGTCTTTGCGAGTCATTGAAGTATGCAGGCACGGTAATAACAGCAGAGGTTACTTTCTCACCCAAGTACTTTTCTGCGTCGTCTTTCAACTTGCGCAGGATAATCGAGGAGATTTCTTCAGGCGTGTAGTCCTTGTCTCCCATGACTACCTTGACGCCGCCATCCGGACCTTCTTTTACTTTGTACGAAACCATTTTGCGCTCTTGTTCAACTTCGTTGAAACGGCGCCCTACAAAGCGTTTGATGGAATACACAGTGTTTTGCGGGTTGACAACCGCTTGTCTGCGAGCTAGTTGACCAACCAGGCGCTCGCCTGTTTTTGAATGAGCAACCACAGAGGGGGTCGTTCTCAGACCTTCCGTATTGGCAATCACGGTAGGCTTTCCGCCTTCCATTACCGCGACGACCGAGTTTGTTGTGCCGAGATCGATTCCTACAGCCTTACCCATAGTTGACTCCCTTGGACGAGACGTTTACTTACTCTGTGATACACCAGTCACAAGCTCATTATCAGTAATGCAAGCTTTTATTTAGTAAGCTGGCCATCATACAAAACAGTTCCTTAATATGCAGTTGAAAACTGCTGCAATGATGAACTCCAAAACGCCTTACATCTCGATCGGCGCCTGTCCCTTCATTACTTCCAGCGTGGTTGACAGTCCGTAACCGAAAAGCACTTTCTCGGTTGTCATTTCCGCCGGCAAAATCGAGATTTCGACCTTGCTGTCCGGCGCTTTGTCCATGACTTCGTCAAAACTGGTGCCTTGGTCGGAAAATTTCTGGTGGTCCACATGAAAGGAGCCGAAAACTTCACCTTCATGAAGAAACGCCAGGCACATCTCGTTGGCGGCAAGCGCTGTCAGTATGGCTGTGTCGTTCTTGAGCGTCTTGACCAAAGAGTTCAGTTTTTTCTGGTCGGCGTAATCCTTCTCCAAAACCGGCACGCCGAGGAACATCGCCGACATCGACAGAATAACCTCGTCAGGGAGGTCGTAAACAGTCAGCTTTGTCTCAGGCAGGAAGCTGTCAAGCAAGAGCATCTGAATTGCCGATTCGATTGGATATGGCTCAACCATGGGTTTTTTGCCGTAGATACAGCCCACCGCTCTGCCGCGGAAAAGCAGCAGCGCGCCCCGCGAGAGCCGCTCGTCACAGATCATCTTTACGCATCCGGTCAACTGACCTTCTTCCAGGTCAGTAATTAACTTGCCGATGTCGTAATCCCCTGAGCGCAAGGGAGAAACGGCCGTAGTGCTGATGGGAGGCATGACAATGTCGATGGCTCGTCGCAGTTTGTAAGTGCGAGGGTGCGAATCCGCCCAGACGGCAAAGGCCGTTTCCGGCTCGCTCGGCAAGCCCATCTGCACGCGCTCTGTTGTGCCGATGCGAAACGCGAACGTCATCAGCGCCTGGTCTTTACTCATACAAACAAATGTGGCCGGGACGACTTGTCCTTCATTCAATTCTTCTTGGCAGGGAAGAAAGCCATCGATGCCACTCGGCACCAGCTTTACTGCATAGCCTCCCGGTTCAGGCGCGCAGACGCGGCATTTGACGCTGCTTCCTGCTCTCAATACGGGGATTTCTTCGTCCATTTCAGCCGGTTGTCCTTCTTTAGTTCCTGAATCTCTGGCCTAGGGTCACCGGAAAAATATCAGATCAGGGCAGTTCGGCCCAGTTCAATCCGTCGAAAAAAATCAGTCGTGGTGGCAACAACCGCCATGTTGCAAACTCTTCCAATGTTTGACGGCGTCATCAACCATGGCCAGGTAAGTAGCACGTTCGCTGTC
>DTSE01000427.1 GCA_012965515.1 Candidatus Melainabacteria bacterium
TAGGGCTTGCGCTTACGCCGTCGATTACCATGTATTGCGCGTTGGCTGGAGATGCAACAAATGATACTGCCAGTGATGCCATCAAAATTGCTTTGGTAATGTTTCTTGTAAAATTGAGCGTTTTGAAACTCATAACGGCCTCGATTGAAACTAAGAGCGGGTAATGGTTTAGCCAGTGCGGTCGACTAACTGAAGAGATTTGCGTCACGTGCGGAAGCGACGAGCCAGTTGATCAATCCTGGTGTTGCCAGCCCGCCGGTCACTCCGCAGCATCCGTGAATGATGCCTTTGACTGCGTCCTTGCTGCCAGCAGCCATCTTCATGAAGCCGTAGATGAGCGTTGGGCCGCCCCAGGCAATGCCGAGAATTTCCATGCCGTTGGCGAGGATGTTGAGCAAGGCTTCCAAGTTTGCCAGGTTGTTTACTCTTACCGTTCCGGCTGTATTGACGCCCGAAATGAAGGTGGCATCCGCGCCTTGAGGTGCGATTGTTCCGTTCGTGGCGCCTTGCAAACGGGGAGCCAGGCTGTCGAAGAAGTGGAGGCTCTGGGTGCCGGTATTGCCCTCGTAAGAGCTGGCGAATTGTCCGTGATTGTCGGCAAACGGATCCAGTGACTCTTGGGAGACTGTGGTGTATTGCGCTTGTACTGGAGAGGCTAGAAATGTTCCAAAAACACAGAGAAAAACTAAAACAAAAAGGGCTCTCGAATTTCCTGTTTTGCGTTCGCTTTGTTCGCGTTTCATTTCATTCTCCAGTGCACTTTGTGCATGTAACCGCAAGCCGGTGGTTGCCTGTGCCGTCTAATTTAGTGGCGGTTTGTGGTGCAAGCCGGGTCGATCTGTGGCGGACCTGTGGCGTGCACATTAGAAGCGTTGGAAGAGAATGAGTGGCTTATCGAAAGTCCCTCGCGCTAACTGGCGAAGTGCATGCAGGGCCAATAGAGATTGGTGTGTTCTCACAGTTCGAGGAGCGAAACTGGCAAAAGCCGCAATTTATGGCTGTTACGTCAAGTGATGGAGCTTTTGGCCCACAGGGCTATTAAGAACATCTTTGCGATGTAAAGAAGAAAAAACTGCAACGTTTATATATTCAGAATCCCAAACTTCTTAGTCTCTAGAAGTTCATCTTTCTTCCCTAAGTCATATACAGGAATTCTCTCCGTCACTTCCCAAAAGCAAAGCAGTACCAGGTTTATCACTTGGTCTAGGGCGAGAAATTGCCTTTGCTGTGAACTGGGTTGAATTTTTCCAGCTCGATGGACTGGCTGTATTTGTCTCAGGCGAATCTTCTCCTGGCGCGTACATGTCTCGCGCTTAACCTTCAACGAAATTCAAGCCCGTCGTAATGCCGTTTCCGAACGACGACGCACTGCTCAGATACTCCACAACAGCCGCGACAGCAGCCCAGCCCAATAGCAACGCTGCCACGACCGGGGTACGGTTATCCTTCAGTTGCATAGAATTCTCCACTAATCGGCAGGGGCATAGTGAGCGCGTTGCCAGCGATCCAGAACGCCCCGCCATGATGGTGTTAGATCTGCAGGCAGAAGTCGGGCAATTGACAGACCCACCTGCAAGTCGCTCAGCTCCGGGCTTTTCGCCCAGGCAATCGGTGCATCGAATTCGACGTGCCACTGCCCCTGGTGATACCAGACCGCACAGGGAACAACAGGAACACCGAGGGCGCGGACGAATTGTCCAGCACCCGGACGCACTTTCTCGAAGGTTATGCTCGCCAGCCCTTCCGGAAAGACGAGCGATGGACGCGCTGTGGCTACCCGCCTCCAGGTGCGCAGCTGGTCGATCGAGACGTTGGTATTGCCGAGCGGAATGCGCAGCACGTTGTGCTGCCACCGGTCGAGCACCCACATCATGATCGCGCGCACCCACCGAGCGACGAAAAAGCGTTTTCTTTTCGTGTCGGCGCGCTGACCGATGACCATTGCCATGTCATCGACAACGTCGGCCCGCCGCCGCTTCAGGGCAGCGAGCACAGCGGCAGTAACAAAGGGCGTCCAGGCGCCGTGAAAGTGATTGACGGCAAGAACGAACGAACCCTTCTCGGGTATCAGTTCTTCGCCGCCCACATCCACTTTGCCGAATAACCTCTCGAAT
>DTSE01000428.1:0-5568 GCA_012965515.1 Candidatus Melainabacteria bacterium
CTGAATATCGGCTCTATATCTGGCTGGCAATCATTATTGTGAAATAAATTTTTAGAATCACGCTGGCTTCTATTAGTAAAATGTGTGGTTCGTCCGCTGGATCGGTCACTCTGTGGCGCATTCCAAAATAAGACGGCGTTAACAAACGTTGGGCTTATCGGGATGCCGGCTCCAAAAGAGCGCCAGTACAGAGAGCCTTCACGGCTGACTGTCGCTCTGGCTTGGCCGCCTTCGGTATCGACCTTTATAGGTTCAACCGAAAGGACCTCTGGAAGGGGTCCTTAGCGAGCGTCCGGTGAGAGAACGAGCCTCTAGCAGGCTGTTTGAACGAGATCAAACTCTAAGGGGTAATTGAGCTAATGGCACGCGCCACAAAACAAAAGACAGATGCTTCCGGAGCCTCCAAGGTTCAGAGAATTCGCATTCGCCTGAAGTCTTACGACCACAGACTGCTCGATAAGTCTTCCGATCAGATTGTCGAAACAGCAAAACGCACTGGCGCCACCATCATCGGCCCTGTGCCCCTGCCGACCAGAAAGCGTATTTATTGCGTATTGCGCTCTCCGCACGTCGACAAGAAATCACGTGAGCATTTTGAAGTCCGCATTCACAAGCGGCTCATTGATATTAACGATCCCACCCCGACCACGGCCGATGCTCTGATGAGACTCGACTTGCCGGCAGGGGTTGATATTGAAGTCAAACTTTAAGTCTTAAAGGAAGAAAGTAATGGCCGGACAAACAATAGGCTTAATGGGCAAGAAAGTCGGCATGACCCAAGTTTTCGACGATAAGGGTCTGTCGGTTCCAGTCACCGTCGTCAAATTGGGCGCCAATGTGGTCACCGCCACACGCACCAAGGAGAAGAACGGTTACACAGCCGTGCAAGTTGGTGGTTTTGAAACCCACGAAAACCGCCTCAACAAGCCAGCTGCGGGCGCTTTCAAGAAGAACAACTTGCCGATGCTCAAGCCGATCAAAGAATTCAGAGTTCCTGATGCTGCCGGCTACAACGTAGGCGACAAGCTTCCCGTTGCCGACATCCTTAAAGAAGGAATGAAGATCGACGTGCGCGGAACCTCTATTGGTAAAGGCTTCCAGGGCACCATCAAGAAGTTCAATCATGGTCGCGGACCGATGAGCCACGGCTCCAAGTTCCACCGCTCGATGGGTTCCATCGGCGCAGGTACCACTCCAGGTCGTGTTTTCCGTGGTCTTTCCATGCCTGGTCAAATGGGCAATATCACCGTCACCATTCGCAAACTAACGGTTGTGAAAGTTGACGCAGAAAAATCTATTTTGCTGGTAAAAGGCGCTGTTCCCGGTGCCGAAGGCGGTCTTCTCGAGATCACCGCATCTAGTACGAAGTGGAACTAGTTCCTAAATCGATATCCACGTATCTGCATATAAGAGAGAACGAAAAATGACATCCGCTCAAGTCATAGATCACAAAGGCAATAAAGTCCGCGAAGTAGAGTTGGACAAGGACGTCTTTGGTCTGACGCCCAATAAGGGCTTGATGCACACGGCGCTTGTTCGCCAGCTCGCCAATGCGCGCGCCGGCTCCGCCAATACCAAGACACGCTCGGAAGTATCGGGCGGCGGTAAGAAGCCGTGGCGTCAAAAAGGCACCGGTCGCGCACGCGCCGGTTCCATCCGTTCGCCTCTCTGGGAAGGCGGTGGTGTCGCATTCGGTCCCAAGCCGCGCGACTACTCTAAGAAATTGAATAAGAAGATGCGCGTGCTTGCCGTCAAGTCCGCACTCTCTGCAAGAAGTGGAAACCTCGTTGTCGTCGATAATTTCGATTCGATCAAAGAGGGCAAAACCAAAGAGTTCGCTCAAGTATTGAAATCGACCAAACTGGCCGACAAGAAAGTTCTCCTCGTTATCGAATACTCAAACGAGCATTCCCTCCTGGTCGAGCGCTCCGCTCGCAACATGGAATGGGTGAAAGTCGTTCACGTCGGCAATTTGAATGTCAAAGACTTGATCGAAGCGGAAGTAATTCTGCTTACCGAAAAGGGCTTGGACACTATCAACAAGCGCTTCCAGAAAGGTGCCAAGGGCGAAGCTCAAACTCCAGCCAAGCCGAAAGCAGCCAAGAAAGAAGCCGGCGAGAAAAAAGCCAAAGCTGCAAAGCCGGCTAAAGAATCCAAATCCAAAGATAAAGGTGAAGCCAAGGACGAAGCTCCGAAGGCTAAGAAAACCACCAAGAAATCTGAGTCCTAATCGAATCAAATTCAAGAACAAGAGTAAAAGCAATGAACACTCGCCACTCACAAATTATTCTTCGCCCAATCCTCACTGAGAAAGCAGCTCAGCACAACATGCTCAATCAGTATGTTTTTGAAGTGACTCGTGATGCCAACAAGATCGAGATTGCTCAAGCGATCGAGGAATTGATCAAAGAAGTCTACAAAACCAAGTCGACGGTAACCGCCGTCAACACGTCTGCAATCCGCGGACGTTTCCGCAGCCGCAAACGGCATGGAGCCCATCCTAAGGACTCCAAAAAAGCGATCGTCACCATTGAAGGCGATCCGCTTCCAGTCTACGGCGCTGCCGAATAGCACTGCCTGGACCATCGTAAGGGCGCATCAACTGCGCCCAGGCGAAATGATTCTGAACCGGAATAGATCGACAGAACAAAAAGGACAAGAGTAATGCCCCCCCGTAAAGTCAACCCAACCTCCGCAGGTCGCCGCAATATGTCGGTGCATGACTTCTCTGATATCACAGAGAAGAAGCCGGAGCGCTCGCTTTTGGCTCCGCTCAAGAAGACCGGCGGCCGCAACAATCAAGGTCGTTTGACCTCACGCCACAAAGGCGGCGGTCACAAACAGGCTTATCGCATCATCGACTTCAAGCGCGATAAGTTCGACATTCCTTGTGTCGTCAAAACCATCGAATACGATCCCAACCGCAACACACGTATCTGTCTGGTTCAGTACGCAGACGGTGAAAAGCGCTACATTTTGGGACCGCTGAATATCAAAGTCGGCGACAAGCTGATGTCCGGACCGAATTCCGATATCAAGAACGGCAACGCTCTTCCGCTTCGCAATATCCCTCTGGGTACCATGGTGCACAACGTCGAATTGACTGCCGGAAAAGGCGGACAGCTCGGACGCTCTGCCGGAACCCAAATCCAAGTTCTCGCAAAAGAAGGCGAAATGTGCACATTGCGTCTGCCCTCAGGCGAAATGCGCATGGTACGTCTCAACTGTCTGGCTACGGTCGGTCAATTGGGTAACCCCGACTTCAAAAACGTGCGCATCGGTAAAGCCGGTCGCAGCCGCTGGTTGGGCATCAAGCCCGCCAACCGCGGTGTCGCTATGAACGCTGTCGATCACCCGCACGGCGGCGGCGAAGGCAAATCACCAATCGGTGGTAAGCCGCAAACACCTTGGGGCAAACCGGCAATGGGTTACAAAACCCGCCGGGGCAACAAGCCGTCCGATCGTTATATCGTCAAGCGTCGTACCAAGTAGGAGGTATTTGAT
Organism: Candidatus Melainabacteria bacterium; assembly: GCA_012965515.1. Taxonomy (GTDB): domain Bacteria; phylum Cyanobacteriota; class Vampirovibrionia; order Obscuribacterales; family Obscuribacteraceae; genus QKMZ01. The sequence continues at coordinate 3,505 of DTSE01000428.1, forward strand.
CCGTGTCTCGTTCGCTCAAAAAAGGCCCGTTCGTTCATGCTAGCCTCGCCAAAAAAATCGAGGACATGAACAAAAAAGGCGAAAAGAAAGTGGTCAAGTGCTGGTCGCGTGCTTCCATGATCATTCCCGAAATGATCGGCCACACAATTGCTATCTACAACGGCAAGAAGCACGTTCCTGTCTACGTTACCGAACAAATGATCGGTCACAGACTGGGTGAATTCGCTCCCACAAGAATGTTTAAAGGACACGCCGGCGGCGACAAGACTGCCAAGCGCGGTTAATCAAAGAAAGCACTAAGGAAATAGCCATGCAGAGTAAAGCACATACAAAATGGTTGAGAATGTCACCGCGGAAGGTGCGCCGTGTCGTGGATGAAATCCGCGGCAAATCCGCTGCTGATGCCGTGACTATGCTGCGCTTCATGCCGTACTCGGCTGCTCGCGAAGTAGAGAAGGTATTGAAGTCGGCCATGTACAACCGCGTGCATGCCGCCAAAAATCCGATTTCGGAAGACGAAGCCGGTGATTTGAAAATTGTAGAAGTCTATGCCGACCAAGGTCCGACTCTGAAGCGTATTCAGCCCAGAGCCCGTGGCCGCTGGTATCCAATCCTGAAGCGTTCGAGCCATATCACGCTCGTTCTCTCGGATGTTTAAGAACTCGATCAAAAGGAGCTAGGACATTGGGTCAGAAAGTCAATCCTAACGGTTTCCGCCTCGGCGTACACAGAGGCTGGCGCGCCAATTGGTTCGTCACCAAAAAAGATGTGCCGTTCTTGATCGAGGAAGATCACCGCATTCGCGCTTACTTGAAAAAAGAGCTGACGAACGCCGGCGTATCCAAAGTTGAGATTTCGAGAAAAGCCGATCACATCGAGCTCGATATCTACACTGCACGTCCCGGCGTTGTTGTCGGCAAAGGTGGTCAGGGCATCGAAACTCTTCACCAGAAGGTGAAAGGTCTTTTGAACCGCCCCGGTCTCAATATCAAGATCAACATTTTGGAAGTCAACCGCGTCGATCTCGAATCGCAATTGGTTGCCGAATCAATCGGACAGCAATTGGAAAAGCGCGTTGCCTTCAGAAGAGCGATGAAGCAAGCCATTCAACGTTGCATGCGCGCCGGTGCTATCGGCGTAAAAATTATGGTGGCAGGCCGCCTGGGCGGTGCTGAAATCGCTCGTACTGAATGGTCCAAAGAAGGACGCATTCCACTGCAGACACTTCGCGCCGACATCGATTACGGCTTGGCTGAAGCCCACACCGTAATGGGAATCATCGGCATCAAGGTTTGGATTTTCAGAGGTGAGTTGGAAATGGGCCAATGGTCTCCGCCCAACATCAAGACCTCGAGTGATCGTAAGCAAGGAGAGCAACCTGGTGAAAGACCGGGTCAAAGAGGCGGTCGTAGACCAAGGAAGGCAGGTTAGTCATCATGCTGTTGCCAAAAAGAACAAAATATAGAAAGCACCACAGAGGCCGGATGACCGGTTGTGAAACCCGTGGAGTCGAAGTTCAATTCGGCGAATACGGGCTGCAAGCTCTTGAACCGGCTTGGATCACATCGAGACAAATCGAAGCGGCCAGAAAAGCAATGACCAGATCCGTTAAGCGGGGCGGTCAAATGTGGATCAGAGTATTTCCAGATAAATCAGTTTCCAAAAAGCCAGCTGAAACCCGTATGGGTTCCGGAAAAGGCGCACCGGAATTCTGGGTTGCTGTGACCAAGCCGGGTCGCATCATGTTCGAGATGTCTGGTGTCGCTGAAAAAGATGCGTACCATGCGCTTGAACTGGCTGCTCAAAAATTGCCAATCAAATGCCGCGTAGTTTCGAGACATCCGTAGAAGCAGCGCTTGCAGACGCTAAAACTTGCAGACGCTAATAAGGGATATGGCCATGAGAACCAAAGAAATTAGAGAACTTTCCGCAGAAGATATCAAAACGCATATCGTTGAAGCCCGCAAAGAGATTATCGAATTGCGTTTTCAACTGGCGATCAGAAAGTTGGAAAGCCCAGCGAAATTGAGAACGGCGCGCAAGAAACTTGCTCGTTTGCTCACA
>DTSE01000428.1:5579-7836 GCA_012965515.1 Candidatus Melainabacteria bacterium
GGAAAAACTGCTTAGGCAGCGGTTTCCAAAGAACAGAAGTATAGATAGGGACGGAGCGCAATTAAAATGCCGAGAAAGGAACTGGTAGGAAAAGTAGTCTCCAACAAGATGGACAAGACCGTTGTCGTCGCTGTTGAAAACCGCTTTCCGCATCCAAAATACGAAAAGCAAATTGCCAGAACCCACAAGTTCAAAGCACATGATGCAGAGAACAAGTGCGGCATCGGCGACAAGGTGCGCATTCAAGAATGCCGCCCGTTGTCCAGAGAAAAGCGCTGGCTGGTAGTGGAAATCACTGAAAAAGCAATTTCCGCACTGCCTAAGGGAAGTGAGGTCTAAGTCAAATGATTCAGCAAGAAACACGTTTGAATTGCGCCGACAACACCGGCGCCCGCGAGCTTCTCTGCATTCGCGTGCTGGGCGGCGGCAACCGCCGTTACGCTTCGGTTGGTGACGTCATCGTCGCTACCGTCAAAGATGCTCTCCCCAATATGCCGGTCAAAAAGTCGGAAGTAGTAAGAGCTGTTGTGGTCAGAGTCCGCAACCACGTTAAGCGTGAAGATGGCTCCACCATCCGCTTTGATGACAATGCTGCCGTCATCATCAACAAAGACGGCAACCCCAAAGGAACGCGCGTTTTCGGACCGATTGCTCGCGAACTTCGGGACAAGGCATTCACCAAGATAATCTCTCTGGCACCCGAGGTAATGTGAGATGGCAGGCCAATCGAGAAGTTCAGTACGTTATTCCAACAGTCCCGTTTCCAAGAAAGTGAAGATGGGCGGCACCACCGTCTTGTCTCGCGCTCTTGTGAAAACGACGGCAACCAACCATACGCCGAAGATCCACGTGAAGCGCGGCGACATGGTCATGCTCATCTCGGGACCGAAGAAGAAAGACCCCAAGCGTGACCCCAAAGTCACCAAGCGTTTGGATGAGCGCAATGCTTATAAAGGAACGACCGGCAAAGTAACCGCTGTCTTCCCTGAGCAAGGCAAAATCCTGGTCGAAGGCGTCAACATGCTTTCTACCGTAATCAAGCCGAAAATGGGCGCCGGCAAGTCGACCCTGGTCAGACAAGAAGCCCCCATCTTCGCCTCCAAAGTAATGCTGTATTCGGCGCAATCGAAAAAACCGGTGCGTGCTGAATTCAGAAAGAGAGAAGGACTCGAGTAGAAACTGTAGGGTCGACGCCATGCGTCGACCGATCAAACGGGGTGGACGCCCTGCAATACGCAGCGAAACGTCCGCGACCAGCTGCGAAGCAGCAAGACATAAGAAGACAAAATCAGAGGTTAGCGAGCAATGGCTGTGATTGACATAAAGGAACACTACAAAAAAAACGTAGTGCCTAAGCTCACAAAGCAATTCAACTATAAGAACGAACTGCAGGTTCCGCGCCTGGAGAAAATCGTTGTGAACATGGGTCTTGGCGAGGCAACTGCCAACTCCAAGGCGATCGAAAACGGCGTCAAAGATTTGGCCACCGTTACCGGTCAAAAGCCCATCATCAATCGAGCCCGCAAGTCGATTGCTACTTTCAAAGTCAGAAAGGGCATGGCAGTCGGCACTTCGGTGACTCTGCGCGGCAAGAGAATGCATGACTTTCTCGCCAAGCTGATTCACATTTCGCTTCCTCGTATCCGCGACTTCCGCGGTCTGTCCAACAAGTCGTTTGACGGCAGAGGTAATTACTCTTTGGGTATCAAAGAGCAATTGATCTTCCCGGAAATCAACTATGAAAACATTGATGCCATCCGTGGCATGGACGTAGCAATCGTTACGACCGCACGCACCGACCAGGAAGGTCTGGCGTTGCTTACCGAACTAGGAATGCCATTCAGGAGGTAGTAGTGGCTAAGACTTCACTTATCGATAAAGAGCACAAACGCAGGGTGCTTGTCGCAAAAGGCAAATATCCTTCGGTGCGCCTCCACAACCGCTGCAAAATTTGCGGTCGGCCCAGAGGCTACTATCGCGATTTCGGCTTGTGCCGTTGCTGTCTTCGCAAGATGGCCCATGAAGGGCTCATTCCTGGTCTCACTAAGTCGAGCTGGTAGGAGAGTATAAATGCCGGTTACAGATCCGATTTCAGATATGTTCACGCGCATCAGAAATGCTTCGCGCGTGCATTCCCAAGCGGTTGAAATGCCCGCTTCCAAGCAGAAAGTGGCGCTTGCCGAACTGCTGCGCAATGAAGGGTTCATCTCTTCATTCGAGACTAAAGGTCTCGGCTCTCCCGAGCAGAAAATGCGTA
>DTSE01000429.1 GCA_012965515.1 Candidatus Melainabacteria bacterium
ATGGGTCGTCGCTGCCTTGTCCATGCCCGGCGGCGTCATGCCCTCCATGCCCGTGCCCAATTTGTGCGTGCGCACCGGTGTCATGCAAGCCGTGTCCGTGACCGAGAATTTGGTGGGCACCGGTATCACCGAGCGCCCCGTGATCGCAACCGTCTCCACCGGCGTCATGACCGATTTGTCCGGATACCATGCTGAAAATCATGTATCCGAAGCCCAGCACGGCACTTACGACATAAAGTGTTCCGAATGTTCCTAGCGATTCCACTTGCAAAACTCGCAGTTCTGGGAGCTATCGTTTTCAAAAAAATTGCGGGATTCCTATTACCGAAATTCCCTGTATGCGCCATTGGTAAACCGGAAAAGCATTAAGAGAAGTGGAATTTTGGTGTACTCGAATCCCTTCTTCTTCCCTTCGAGCAGCTCGAGGGGAAGAACTGTTGGGCGTTTTCAGCATTCGGTCAGAAGCGGTGGTTTCTTCTCATTGCCACCTGATCCGGCGCCGCGGCTGTTTTATCCGACACGTTTGATCTAACTTTCTTGACTCTCGGTAGAGGAAACATCCATGACGATGAAAACGCCTTCCTTTATATCGGTCACCCAGACTTTCTGCCCGCGGACGAAACTAGCGTTTTCGTCGACTGCACGTGCGGATGCATTCATTGAGCGATTGTTGAGTCTCTCGACGCGGCAGCTTGTGCAATCGTTGTTTCCTTGCTGGCGTTGGCTACACCGATGTCGGCTTCGCGTTTGGCTTCAGCAGTACGTTTGCGACCGAGGGCTTCCAGGTATCCGACGTTGTCTCTCAATTCTTTGAGGGTGAAAGAAACAACCGTAAGACCCATTTTTGCCAAGTCAGCCAGGGACACTTCTTGGACTTTCTGAGCGAACGAGTCGAAGCTTTGAATCAACTCTTCCACTTCCATGGTGCCCAAGATGGCGCGCAAATGTCCTACGAGTGTTTCGTGGGCAATCTGCGAGATTTCCGTGTCGTCTTTATCGAGGAATTGTTCGGCGGCTGTAGCGATCGATGCGGGGTCGCCTTTTACTTTTACTTGAGCGACGCCGTCTACGAATACAGGCACACCATTTTTCGTGATGATAGGAGCCAACGATTTGATTTCAATCGTCATTACTTCCAGGCTCAAGAACGCTCTTTGTTGAATCACCGGGAAGACGGTTGTACCGCCGCCCACGACGATCTTGAATTTACGATCGTCTTCGTTGGACAACATACCTGAAATGATCATTGCCTGGTTAGGGCCGCACTTTTGATAAAAGCTGGAGACCATCCAGACAAAAAAGCCGAGGCCGATGACTATTGCGCCTACTATCCCGGCTACACCAATCTCCATACCCATTAGTTATTCTCCTTGTTTTGCCGCGTATTTTTTATTAGCGGCCATACTCGAATATTGCCCTTGCTCCGACACTTCTAACTAAAGAAAACCTGAAATAGTGGTGCCACATGTGGTGGCGCGTCCAAAGCAAAATTTTATATTTGCACGAAACGCGGAGCCACTGGGCATGCTGTGTTGCTTAATCAAATCGTAAGCTCCTGCCATGGGTCGACGAAGACCACGCCGTCACGCACATCGGAGATGAGTACCTTGGCGCCTCGCTTGTATTCGTTTTCGGATGCGTTCGATTTGGCGGGCATGTTGTAGCGTTTAGACCCGAGCACATAGGTTATCTCTCCTGTTCTTCCGGGCTGAATCGAGACGCAGACTTCCGCTGCATGCCCGATGCACTCTTCAACACGAGAGGTCGTGGAAACGTGCGACTGCCGAACGAACCAACGCAACATAAACATAGTCACGTTTCGCATAAGCAAACCGACTGCAATGGCAGGCACCAAACTCAGTGCGCCCAGTTTGAAGATCGCCATACCCGTAATTCCGAAGAATGCCAGGAATATTGCCATCGACGCCGGGCTAATCCAAGACATCACTCTCAACAATGCAGGCGTTTGACTGCGCCCATGGTCGAGGTTGGTTACTTTGGAAATTTCTTTGAGCTGGGTAGCCGGGTCGTCGCTGCCTTGTCCATGCCCGGCGGCGTCATGCCCTCCATGCCCGTGCCCAATTTGTGCGTGCGCACCGGTGTCAT
>DTSE01000430.1 GCA_012965515.1 Candidatus Melainabacteria bacterium
TCCACCTATACCTATGACGCAATCGTTCTGGACTGGGGGCTGCCGGACGGTGTGGGCATCGATTTGATCGGCGAATTCCGCAAGGGCGGTGGAACAACACCAATCCTCATGCTTACAGGCCGGTCAGAGATGTCCGATAAAGAGCAAGGGCTGGACGGCGGAGCCGACGACTATTTGACAAAACCCTTCCAAATACGCGAGCTCTCTGCTCGATTGCGTGCTCTGATGCGCCGTCCATCACAAATGGTAAGTGAAGTGCTGAGTATCGGTGATTTGGAACTCGATGTTCTCAAGCATGAAGTGTGGAAAAACGGCGAACAGGTGAAGCTTTTCCCGCAAGAATTTTCTCTGCTTGAAGTACTCATGCGCAAGCCGGGCGTGGTTCATACGACAGAAGCTCTAATCAATCAAGTCTGGAAATCTGAAGCAGGCGCATCTGGAGAAACTGTCAGAACGTCGGTGCTTCGCCTGCGAAGAAAAATAGATACGCAAGGTGAACCGTCGCACATCGAAAACGTGCACGGCGTTGGCTACAAGTTCCGGCAGAATTAACCGCAGGCGAAATCTACATCGGCTCGAACATCGCTTCCAGGTCGCTGACGAGTTCGTCGCGGATGCTTAACAAGGCATCGGGAATGCTTTCGAGAATACTTCCGGCGGTCACAGATGCTTCGCCTAGTGAATGAGCGGCAATGTCGCCTGCCCGTCCATGCAAGTAAACACCTGCTACAGCAGCATCAAAGGGTTCCACTCCTTGAGCAAGCAGCCCGCCAATAATTCCGGAAAGAACATCACCGCAGCCGGCGGTGGACATGCCGGGATTACCGGTCGGATTAACAAAAACGTTTCCATCCGGATCAGCAATCACCGTGTGAGCACCTTTGAGGACGACTATGCATCCGAACTCGCCGGCGGCTTTTGTGGCAGAAGCGATCCGATCTTTTTGAATGTCGGATGTGGACTCATCGAGCAATCTCGCCAATTCCTTAGGATGCGGCGTGATGACGATGTGTTTTGCATCCTCAGGGAATACCTTGGTGTTCTCTGCGATGCAATTCAGTCCATCAGCATCGATCAGGCACGGAACTTCATTCGAGCGATCCAAAACTTTGGACATGAATTTTTGCACGAACGAAACAGTTTCCTCATTAGTGGAAAGGCCAGGTCCGAGCACAACTGCCGTCGCTTTATCGAGGTCCTTCTCCAGCTCCCAAAGCGCTTTTGGCGCAATTGTAGTTTCATCCGTCTCCGCAATCGGCCTGTAAATAATTTCCCTGGGCGGAAGATGTGGCACCAGAGATGATGGCGTGGCAAGTATGCACAAACCGGTTCCGACCTTGAGCGAACTCTCTGTCGCCAGCATCGTTGCGCCGGACATTCCCAGGCTACCGGCGATCGTGAGGAGATAGCCGAAAGAACCCTTGTGCGAGTTTACCGGGCGTTTCGGAAGCAAATCCTTCACAAGTTCTACGGAAGTCAGATGAATCGTCGGCTTCTCTTGCGCAGCTTCCGGCAATCCGATGTCGATGACGCGCAGTTCGCCTGCGTACTCTGCACCAGGGTGATTGATCAATCCAGGCTTAACGTTTCCAAAAGTCACTGTTGCATGCGCTTTTACTGCCGCACCCATCACTTGCCCGGTGTCGGAATGAATACCGGAAGGCAGATCGACGGCAATTACGGTTGCATCACTTCCATTGATCATTTCTATGGCATGCATGAAAACAGCGTCAACATCGCGATCGATCCCGGTTCCCAGAAGCGCATCGACGATCACGGTTACGCTCGAGGAAAGTTGCTTGCCGTCGGAAGTATCGAAGAAGTTCGAAGAAAGATCAGATGAGAACGAACGCACATCGACGCCCATCTTCTTCAAGATGTCGCGATTGGTGCTGCTCTCCACTGTGGTCATTGCCTGATCGGCTTGGGCACCGCGGCCTTTGGTGTTTCCCACGACCCAAACATGCACCGGAACACCCCAGAGATGCAGATAACGTGCCACCACAAATCCGTCGCCACCATTGTTTCCACGTCCGCAAAAAATCGCGACTGAACCTGTTTGCGTCTCATTGCGCTGTTCCCAAACTTCAAACGCTGCTTCAGCGGCGCCGCGTCCGGCGACTTCCATGAGAACCTGTCCCCAGTTAGGGTCGCATTTTGCAATCCAATCGGATTCAAGACGCCGAATTTGCGCGGTAGTTGGGATGCGGTAAATGTCTTTGGCAGGCATGACTTTTTTTCTCTCGGGTGCCGGGGTTGTTTTTTTCTTGGCCGCGTTTTTGGTCGCGCTCTCGCTCACCATCTCAATGCACCTCTTGTGGAATTAATCGAACATCTGTAGTGGGTCCAGTAACAACGGCGCAGCGGACCAAGTGTCCGGGCGCTTTTTCTTCCAGCGGCGGCACCGCTTCACGACTCTTCGGCTCTACCAGAAGGCAGCGGTCGGCAAAACGGCAACCAGTGGGAAGATCGACCAGGCTGGGCGGCTGGCCCTGAATAGGTGTCAGGCGTTTATTGCCAGGACGCGGCAAGGAATTCATCAATCCGATCGTGTACGGATGAAGCGGGTTTTTGAAAAGCTCATTCACTTCCGCCATTTCCACCACCGAGCCAGCGTACATGACTGCAACGTTGTCGCACATCTCCGCGACAACACCCAGGTCGTGCGTAATCAACAGAATCGACATACCGTGCTCCCGCTGAATGGTTCGCAACAGTTCGAGTATCTGCGCTTGCACCGTCACATCGAGAGCGGTGGTCGGTTCATCGGCAATCAAAAGTTTCGGATTGCAGGAGAGCGCCATGGCAATCATTACGCGCTGACGCATTCCACCGGAAAATTGGTGCGGGTAGTCATCGATACGTGTGGCGGCTTGCGGGATGCGAACCTGATCTAGAACTTCAATCGCTCTCTGCCTGGCTTCTTTCTTGCCGACCTTCTGATGCAGCTCGATCGCTTCCATAATCTGATCGCCGACTGTATAAACCGGATTGAGCGATGTCATCGGATCTTGTGGAATCAGAGCAATCTGATTTCCGCGCACAGACCGCATCTGCGCCTCGGACAAGGTCAAGAGGTCGCGCCCTTCAAAAAGTATTTTTCCGGACACAATGCGCCCGGGCGGCGGCACCAGGCGAAGCACGGAAAGAGAAGTAATCGATTTTCCGCAGCCTGACTCGCCCACGATGCCAAGCACCGAGCCTTTCCGGACTGAAAAACCAAGATCATCCACCGCCACAGCCAACCCATTTTCTGTCGGGAAGACCGTCTTCAAGCCTTGGATCTCAAGCAGCGGGCTATTTACCGCGGTATCGGGGGATTCAATCATCCGTTATTCATGAAGAATTCTTGGGCAAGCTCAAATAGAGTGTGGCGCGCCAACGCCGCCTGTCACGGCTTGAATGCCTCACTGGCGGCTATGATCGCAGAATTGAATGCACGGGTCAAATGTCCATAGAAGTTCTCAGTACTTCGAATTAGGTGCTGTTGCCGTTCGTCCACAGGTGATTTAATAGGAGAAGAGGAAGTGCCGATGATCGAAGATAACCGCACAACAGATATTTCTGTTCTGCAGCTGCTTACGAAGTTGGTCAAGGAAACCGACCGTTTAGTTCGCCTGGCTGACGATATAGATACCCACGCAAGTACTCCGCAAGCCAAAGCAGCCTTTCAGCTGATTGGCACCGAAGTGGAAAGCATTCTTGCTCAAATGCATACGTCTCTTGACCCGCTCTACAGGCTTTATGACCTCGATCCTGGCATGATGTCGCTTGAACAAAACAGGCGCAATTCAGTGATTCGCGAATTCGGACCAAATGAAGTCTCCAATGCCGACACTTATGACGAGCAGGCATTGTGGAATGACGTGAAAGCTAAAGGCGGCAACGGCACGCCGTAAGTCTGCAGTTCTAAATCAAGCAGCTTGAAACAGAGGAAGGGGCCGAACAGACATCCAGGTGCCGATTTCGCTACAGGATGCCGACTAAAGAGGCTTGTCGGCAGCAAGCTTTGTATTGCCCTGCTTTGAAGAAACACCGGCAATGCTGATGCCCTGACGCTCGGCATAAGCATACTTACCGCTGGCAAAGGCTTGCACAGTTTTTCTCATCGGAATGAGAAACGGCTTGAAGTGGTGGCTGCGCATTTCGGAATATGCCTTGTCGAACTGCCAGCCATCGGAGAGAACTCTGTGAATGCCGACCATCATGCCGGTTCTGTCTGCCCCGTGCATGCAGTGCAAATAAACTGGTTGCCTGGCAGGATCGCGCATGATGTCCAGAACGCTGGACACTTTAGCCAAATTAGGATCCGTGTAGCCCATCGGTATATTGTAGTAATCGAGACCGATTTCTTTGGCCGCGCTCTCTTCCTTCTTGGAAGCGGCACCACCGCCTCTCAAATTGACAATGGTTTTTACACCGGCAGCTTTTAGCTCCCTCAGAGCCTGTACGGAAGGAGCGCCACCACGCAGCAGCGTCGGCGAAACGCGCTCGAAATTCATTACATGCACTACTGGTAAAACTTGTAAGGCAGAAGACGGCGCAACATCGGCGACCGGCGGTTTGGACGCATCAACTGATCCAACACGTGAACCCGCTGCAGTAATTGTTTCGTCGCCGGCTAGCACCACCTGCGGTGCGCCCAGAGAAATCAGCGCAATCGCAAGCGCGATGGTCTTAATTCTGAGCGACGAGCTGACAGGGGTGACTTGCATGTGTTGCACCAATTAACAGCCGAAGAATAATAACACGCCGGCCACTTTACATGTGTAAAGTTTCAAACCTGTTCCAGGATTCCGAGGGACGATTAAAATGGGCTAATTTGATTCGGGCGTCCGCTATACTAACTAAAAATCAGACGGTCAGGAAGCCCAATAGTTCCCCATACTCAGTATCGACGGTGTCTGTGCCAACGGTTTCAACTTCCGAGCTCAAAAAGAAGGCGAAACGCTTCGTACTTTTCTTGAGAGTTTTATGGAAGGAGTTTCATGGATTCTTCTACCTGCTGGTGATCACTTTCGCGATCTCCAATACGCTCCTGTTTCTTTATTACCCAAAAGAAGACCTGCCGCACCACAGTATGTCCTGGCTGCAAACCGCATACTGCACGTGGTTGATGATGTTTTTCGAAACGCCCCTCAACTATTCGGACGACTGGAGAGTAGCTCCCCTGTTCTTCTTCCTGCCTTTACTCGGCTTGCTGGTGATCGCCGAAGGCGTCGTTCACCTCGGCAACATCTTGATACAAAGAAAACGATATTCAACGGAGTGGCAAAAAATGCTGGCTGCTAATTTCGAGAATCACATAGTTATCTGCGGATTGGGCAATGTGGGAGTGCGCGTCGTGCAGCACCTGAAACAGTTCGACGAGATGATGGTGGTGATTGAAGCCGACAAAGAATCACGCTTTGCGCACGAAGTAGCCGGCAACGACATACCGGTTCTCTTCGGCGACGCGCGCGACACACGCTTACTGGAAAACGCTAATCTGCCGAAGGCAAAAGCCGTCATCTGCGTTACGAACGACGATATGGTCAATTTGGAAACTGCGCTGACAGCGCGCGAATACAACCCGGACATCAAAATCATTATCCGGATGTTCGACCAGAAATTAGCCAAGAAAGTACAAAAGAGTCTTGGAATTCACGGCGTTTACAGTTCGTCCGCCCGCTCCGGACGACTCTTTGCTCAAGCTGCAATCAGTGAAAACATCATCGACTCTTTCGAATTCGGCGGCTTGACCATCAATGCCTATCAGCTCACTGTCGAAGCGAACAGTTCGCTTGTTGGAGAAACAATTGATGACGTTCGATACAAGAACGAAGTCACTGTTTTAATGCACGAGAAAGCAGGCGGCGAATTGGATTGGAACCCGCCGCCTTCAAAAGTTCTCTCTGTCGGAGACAGACTGCTGATCATGACAGACCGGGACGGCATCAACCGATTACAGAGCACGAAGAAAAAACTAGCGCTCAAAAAAGATACGCAGTAACGTAGAAAGTTCGGCGAGAATCAGATGATGTGATTGGCTATTGACGTTAACCGAAATAGCGAATCGCCAATGCACGCAGCAATAGTGGAATACTGATATACAAGCCGACCGAAACAGGGCGGCTGTGGCTATTGGTAAGAAGAAATTCTAGTGAACACATTGGCACAGCTTCCTGTTGCGCAAGTGCGTGACAACCAGTATCAGGTTTCCTGTCGTGATAAAGGGCAATTCGTACTGCTCTCCGAAAAATGGACCGGCAACGAGAAGCGCGCCTGCAACTAAAGTAAGACCAAAGACGGTGGCAACAAGAACTTGTTTGCGACGATGCTGCATGTATCCAGGTCCAATCGCAAAAATGGCAAATCCGAAAACGAAGAGCGCAATCACACGGTGTGCCAGTTCACCTTCCAGAAACTGCAAGCCCATGAATGGCAAGAAGGCAATGAGAAACGGCATAGCCATGCAGTGAATCAGGCATAGTGTGGAGGCGGCAATACCCAAATTGTCCAGCAAGAGAGTTGTTTGAACTTTCTTGTGGTGCTCCTGATGAGCTTTGCTCTCTTCAGGACTAACAACAATCTCGTGGCCCAAAACTGGAGAAAAAACACTTGTGCTGCCGGGCGGTGACTTGCGTTCGCCATGACCGTGTCCATGGCTGTGCTTATGACCTTTCTCGCCGCAACAGCCGGAAGACTCGGTACTTTTAACGGATGCCGGTTTCACTGTTTCCACCTTTGGCTCTTGTGCGTGCCCGCCACAGCAGTCGCCGCCGGAGTGAACATCCACTACCAGCTCTCTGCCATCAAGGGCTGTCTTTTCGCGCTGTGCAGGATCAGTTATCGCTGATTACCCTTTGCTCGAAACAATTGTTACTACTGCATTCTGCCACGTGAAAACGAATTTCATTTGTATTTCTATCTTATCATCAGGTTTTTACACCTGCCACGAAGCTCCGCAAAGGAGCCGAAAGGGTAACAGGAAGCGGGTTCCCTGAAATGGACTGCCCAAATTAGTAGGCTTGCGTTCATTAAGGATGTTATCGATTCGAACGTCAAAACTGGAGGGAATCAAACGGTTAACTCGGACTGATTTTGGCGTGTTGTAGCCCGTGCTCAAACCAAGAAGAGTTATGCGGGGCGTCCGTTTCGGCTGTGGCCCGAAAAGTTCCGGGTCAAGGCGATTGGGCAGCCCGGATAGAGTCTGCACATCGGCAAGTACCCACCAGCCGCGCTTGGAGCGATATCCATAAGCAGCCGTTAGCGAGTAGCGACGGTCGTGGTCAGGATACTTCGCTCTTGGTCCTTCTTCAAACTCATAAATGCCGCCCGTGACAGCGCCGCTTCCGCGCAGATATGCCACTTGTACCGTGCTGGAAACGAAACCGTTGAAGCCGTAGCCATCGCGAGCGGGTTTCAATTCGAGTCTCGATTCCACACCGTAGGATTCTTGCGCGGAGAGTTGCAGACGGTTATACAAAGGAGTGTTTTGAATAACACCAGAGTCTCCGAAATTGTTCAATTTCTTGTAGTACAAGTTGGTGCGAGTCACCAAGCGCGGTCCAAATTGATTTTCCAAGCTTACGTCGACCAGATTCCCGCGAGTAGCTCTGAGCGGCCTGATTGTACCGTTGTAGATGCCGTTGGTTTGCCCGTCGGCGATGATCGGCGCGGTGACGAAAACATCAACGGGAGGCGGCGTGAAGATGTTGGAGAATGAACCTCTGAGCACCGCATTCGGTGTAATTACAAACGATGCTCCGAAACGCCCACTCGCTTGCGCGTCGGTAACGGATTGCCATTTTTGCGATTGGAC
>DTSE01000431.1 GCA_012965515.1 Candidatus Melainabacteria bacterium
GAAGAAGAAGCTCAGAAGCTGACACGTATGGGTGAAGTCTGGACAAGCTCCATAGGGGCTATTGAATGAAAAAATACGAGGAGAAATTTCCTGGAAGCTGACATTGCAATTTGCACAGGCAAGTTTTTCCGAGAAAAGCAGTTGCTTATCGCCCATGTCGACAAGCGCGATTGATTTTCCCCACTTGAGCGCGAGAGCCAGGGAGTCAGCCAATCTTGATTGAATTGTAGAGCGTACGACAAGGCGGTCGATTACCAATTCGATCGTGTGCTTTTTGTTTTTATCCAGCTTAATCTCGTCTTCCAATTGAAGAGTTTCACCATCAATGCGGATACGAACAAAGCCTTCCTTGCGCAGGTCGTCGAAAAGTGACTGGTATTCGCCTTTTCGTCCACTGACTATAGGCGCAAGAATTTGAATCTTGGTGCCTTCAGGAAGAAGGAGAACTTGATCGACGATTTGATCGATCGTTTGCGGATTGATCAAGCTGTCGCATTCCGGGCAATGTGGAATGCCCGTGCGTGCATAGAGCAAACGCATGTAGTCATAGATTTCGGTGACAGTGCCCACTGTTGAACGCGGGTTGTGACTGGTCGACTTTTGATCGATCGATATTGCCGGAGACAAACCTTCGATAGCATCTACATCCGGTTTATCAAGTTGACCAAGGAATTGCCGCGCATATGCCGACAGAGACTCGACGTATCTTCTTTGTCCCTCGGCAAAAATGGTGTCGAAAGCCAGCGAGGATTTGCCGGAGCCGCTCACCCCGGTGACCACGACGAGTTTGTTCTTCGGAATATCGAGTCCTATATTCTTGAGATTGTGCTGTCTGGCACCGCGAACTGTAATTTTGTCGCTCATATCGACTTTGCGTGTTCCACCAAAAGGACTGAACTGACTAACTGCGTCGACAGTGAATGTAGCGTCTTGCGTGTATATACTGCAAGTTAGGTTTTTAACTTTCGTGCTCTTTTGGTCTGCCTCTTGCTGACCAGCCTTGCCACGGGAGCCGTTTTTGCCGTTAGTATCCTTCTTGCCACCGACCGTCTTGACCGCAAGTCGCGTATTGCCGGCAGTCTTTTCAATTGTTTTGGAAGCCGGTTTGGCGTTGCTTTTGGTCGGCTCTGCCTTGCTTTTCCCGGCTACTTTACTGCTTGTGGTGCCGGTGGCCTTGCTTGGGCTCTTTCCCGTCGTTTTTTTCGCGGCGCTGCCTTTTTTCAAGAGTTTTCCTTGGGTAGCCATGTTTCCTCAGTACTTAAATGGCGCGCCACTACCGCGCGCGTTCTCTTCTCTATCCGTTCGATCCATCAGATAAGAATGATAGCCGGAATCAAATTGAGCTGCCATGCGTGCAGGCTCTCCGGTAAAGTTTGATAAAAGCGTGACAGGCTGCTGGTTTCGCCGCAAGACAAGGATTGACAAACCGATTGGTAAGACAAACTTGATGAAGTTTGCTTGTGTTTATTGGTTCTTTGAGCCTGGGGCGCCTTTTTCGCCGCCTTGCTTATCGTCAAGCTTCATTTGAGCCGCTTCGTCATCTTTGATTACAGGCAAATTAGAATGCGGACCTTTTACGGCGGTGTAGAAGAAAACGCCCATTGTCACCACACCAAGAGAAAGTCCCAGAAAGAGCGCAATTAGGAGCGCTTTGACTACGAGTCCTGTAAAAGTGGGCTTTTCTTCATAGCGTATTCTGGAATAGCGAGAGCCGCTCTGGCGCGGGTCTCCTGTACCGTAGGCCCGAGCCCGAGTATGAGAAGTGCGCATCGAATCGCGTGTGTACTCACGACTTACTTCAACAGAATCTTGTCGCGAAGCCGCTTGCATGTTGTCTTGAGAGCGGCGCATCTGTGGATTTCTGAGATTCAAATTGGCCTGGTCTCTCGGATCGAAACTCTGCCACTCGCCCGATGTGAGGGCGGGTTGAGGCGCAGAGGCATCCTGAATATCAGGCAAAGTGGTGGCTAGATCCTTCTTGGATGGACGCGGCTTTGCAGACGGCTTCACCACGGGCGCTTCGGGCTTAGGCGCAGGCGGCGCAGGCGGCTTTTTCTTGGGCGTCTCGACTGACTTATGCAAGTCATCGAGCATTTCTTCCACA
>DTSE01000432.1 GCA_012965515.1 Candidatus Melainabacteria bacterium
CGACGGGAGATGCCGGAGCGCATACGGTCGGCGAAATCTCAGACGCCCGGTAAAAACGGTTGGTGGCAGAGAAGGGAAAGCGGTGCATGTGCCGCTTTTGTCTGGCCGCTATCGCAGCAAGGCGAAGAATACAGAGCGTCAACAACTCAAACGCAGAGCCAATCTCGTTGATACGGAAGAGGATGCCGACTTCGATGATGAGTCGGATTTGGATAGTTCATCAGATTCTTCAAACCAAACAGAGGAAACATAGGAAGCATGACTGAGAAGTCACCATTAGTTTTTCCGCGAGGATTCGTTTGGGGCGCGGCTACTGCTGCATATCAAGTCGAGGGGGCGGCGAAAGCAGACGGTCGAGGTGAGTCGATTTGGGATCGTTTTTCTCATACGAAAGGCAATATTCTCAACGATGACAACGGCGATGTAGCGTGCGATCACTACCATCGTTTCGCCGATGACGTGGCGATGATGAAGGACATGGGTTTGCGTGCATACCGCTTTTCGATTTCCTGGCCGCGGGTAATGCCTCATGGAAGGGGCTCGATAAATTGGCTTGGATTGGACTTCTACGACCGTCTTGTCGATGCGCTTTTGTCGGTTGGAATTGAACCGTACGCGACACTCTATCACTGGGACTTGCCGGAATCGCTGCAAGAAATCGGCGGTTGGACCAATCGTGACGTCACCGGCTATTTCGCTGATTATGCTGCGGTCATGGCGAAACGCTTGGGTGATCGCGTCAAGAATTGGATGACTATAAATGAACCGTGGGTGGTTGCAGTGCACGGCAACTTGCTTGGGGATATGGCACCCGGGTACAGAGACAAATCCACTGCCATCAAAGTCGGTCATAACCTCTTGGTTGGGCATGGACGAGCGCTGGAAACCATCAAGCACAGCCGTCCGGATGCGAAGGTGGGAATCACGTTGAGCCTCTCGCCGGTGGAGCCGGAGACTGATGCAGAGGATGATCGCCGCATCGCCGAGCATCGCTATCAGATTTCAGCGGGATGGTTCCTAAACCCGCTGCTTACAGGCGCTTACCCATCTGAGTGCTACCCGGAATTCGGTGAGGCAATTTCGGTAATTCATCCAGGAGATATGGCACTCATTTCCAGGCGCATGGACTTCCTCGGCGTTCAATATTATTTCCGCGTGGTCACAGGTAAGCGGGGCGATGTGAAAAAAGTATCCGGTTCCAAATACACCGAAATGGGTTGGGAAGTCTGTCCTAGTGCGCTAGAGCGACTTCTTGTGCGTATGAATCAGGACTATGACTTGCCCCCTATATTCATCACCGAAAATGGTGCCGCTTTCGATGATAAGGTTTCCAAAGATGGGCATGTGCATGATCCAGAGCGCATCGAGTATTTGAGGGAGCACTTGCACGCAGTGTATCGTGCGTTGAAGCAAAATGTGCCGTTGAAGGGCTATTTCGCGTGGTCTTTGCTCGACAATTTTGAATGGGCATTCGGGTATTCGAAACGCTTTGGGATTGTATATGTCGATTACAAAACGCAGAAGCGTATCATCAAAGACAGTGGACACTGGTATAGCCGAGTGTCGCGCCGAGGAGAATTGGAGCTTACCTAAATGTCCAATGCACCAAATAGAGTGGCAGTTGTTACTGGAGCGAACAGAGGCATCGGTCTTGAAGTTGCTCGCGAACTTGCCCGCGCCGGTCTCACTGTAGTGCTTACATGTAGAGATGAAGTTAAGGGGACAGAAGCGCAAAAACAGCTAGCTTCCGAAGGTGTGAAAGTCGATGTCCATTCACTGGATATCACCAATTCCGGTAGCATCAGAGACCTCGCTCTTTATCTGAGAAAACAATACGGGCGACTCGACGTTCTCGTCAACAACGCCGGTATCATGCTGGACAAATTTGAGAACGGCGAGCCGGTGATGAGTATCTTGGACTGTGATTTGAGCAACGTGCGCAAGACGATGGAGACAAACGTATACGGAGCGTTGTCGATGATAAAGGAACTTCTTCCGCTGATGAAGGAGAACCACTATGGACGCATTGTCAATGTATCGTCCGGACTCGGACAGATGTCGGAAATGGGTGCAGGTTATGCTGGTTATCGTTTATCGAAAGCAGCTCTCAACGCGCTTACTTGCATGGTTGCCGACGAAGTGACCAGTGAAAACATCATTGTGAACGCATGTTGTCCGGGTTGGGTCCGCACTGATATGGGCGGAAAACATGCGTCTCGCAGTGTTGAAGAGGGCGCCGATACGATAGTCTGGTTATGTCAAGCTGCCGATGGTTCACCTTCCGGAAAACTCTTCCGCGACCGTGAAGAGCAGCCCTGGTAAGACCAGCGGCGAACAACCACACCCTACACTTTAGATTTCAATTTCTCGGCAAATTTATTCCAGACATCCGGGTTGACCGCATTGGCGGGGAGCTTTCCGGAGAATGCTTCGAGAAGACCCTTCACTGCAAGCTCATCCATGCCTGCGCGTGTTTCTTTAGTAGCGCTGCCAATGTGAGGTGCCAGGACTACATTGGGAAGTGCCATCAGTCGTTCTGGAACCAGTGGTTCGCGCTCGAAAACATCCAGTCCGCAGCTGGCAATTTTCTTTTGTTCCAGCGCATCGATCATGGCTTCCTCGTCAATGACTGCCCCGCGCGACGTGTTTACCAAGACGCAGTGAGCTTGCATAAGTGCAAATTCCGCTTTGCCGATCAGGTGGCGAGTTTCTTGTCTTAATGGACAATTGATACTGATGAAGTCGGAGAGTTTGCACAAATCCTGTAATGAAACACGTTGCGCGTCGAATGCTTTTTTCAGCTCGCCGTCTGTTTTTGCATCGTCACACTTGCGCGTATATATGATGTTCAAGCCAAAAGCGCGCGCGCGTTTGGCAACAGCTTTGCCAATGCGCCCCATGCCGACGATGCCTAGCGTTTTGCCATTCAATTCCGCTCCCAGCATCAGTTCGCGTTTCCATCCAGTCCACTCTCCTCGACGAACAAAACCATCTGCTTCGACTATGCGACGAGCCGCGGCAAGCAGCAGTCCGAATGCCAGGTCGGCAGTGGCATTGTCGAGCACACCGGGCGTGTTCGTAATCAGAACTCCAGCTTCGTTAGCGTCGGCTACGTTTATGTTGTCGTATCCGACCGCAACATTGGCCACCAATTTCAGCTGCGGACGTTTTTGGAAAAGTGCGGCATCGACCTGGTCGCCTAGGATGCAGACGAGTGCATCTTTGCCCTCCAGTCGCGCTTCTACTTGCTCGCGTGGCATCGGATCGTCGGACTCGTAAGCGTCGACTTGCGCAAAATTTTGCAGAGCATCAAATGCTTTTTGGGATAGTTTGCCGGTGACGAATACTTTCAATGTTTTTGAAGCTCTCTCTTTTGAAATGTGTGCGAAGCAGCTATGTGTTCGTTGATAATACTTTGCGTGTTTTCAATCTCTACCTTGGTTCTTGCTTCGTCCCAACCAAGACAACTTCTAACTAGATTAGCAACGCGAGGAACTGCATCCAGGCACTGCCCCTGGTGCACAAGTCCCATACGCATGCGGCGGAATAGAAGATCCTCAAGTAGCATTGCTGATTCGTTGACAATGCAGAAGGGTATTTCCGCCAGTATGGGAGGGAAGTCCGGACAGACTCTGTCAGCCAGTTCAGGCTCTTTCTCCACGATTGTCAAAATCTCATCTGCGTCTTTTCCATAACTCGCGATCAAATGATCAAGTGTTGCGGGCTCAATTGAAAGTTTGCGGGCGCGGGCCGCGATATGAGCAGTGGAGGTGAGAAATTCCTGCTTGTCCGTGAATCCACCCAGCATCGTGCGCGCCGTCCGAGAGGGGGTTGCGCGGGCAGCCAGTTCTGGATGCTCGGAAAAAAGTTTCGTTAAAACTTCGTCCGCCATAATCCTGTAATTCGTCAGTTTTCCGCCAAGCAAGCCGACAACCTTGTATGGACCAACATAAATCAAGTGCTCTCTCGAAACACTTCCTGTTGCTTTTCCGGATTCGGAAGGTGGCGTTCCCACCAGCGGACGCAATCCCGCCCAGCTTGCAATCACGTCATCTCTTGTGATTTTTCTGGAGCCAGAGTAGGTGTTGACCACCGAAATCAGATAATCGACTTCGTCGACATTGGCGAGTGGATTGTCGTTGTCTCCTACATAGCCGGTGTCGGTGGTTCCTATCATTACTGCCCGTTGCCATGGCACGACGAAAACATATCTGCCATCAAGGGTCGGTAAGAAAAGAGCGGAGTTTGTTTCGAACGCTGACTGCGGGACCATTATATGAATGCCTTTGGCAGGCGAGCAGCGCGGGCGCCATGCAGGGTCTAGCATTTGCATGAGCTTGTCCGACCAGATGCCGGCTGCATTGATATATGCCTTGGCGCGAATTTCTATATCGCCGCCTGCATAACAATCATGACACTTTATTGCGACAAGCCTTCCATTTTCAATGTGAAAGCCGGTTACCTCGGCGTAATTAATGGCCGTTGCTCCCATTGCGCTCGCCGACTTCACTACTTCCATGACCAGTCGGGCATCGTCGGTAATGCAATCGTGAAAGCGCAAACCGCCCACTATTTGCTCTTTGCTCAAGCCCGGCGCCGATTCCATCACTTCGCGCAGCGAAAGTCTCGTATGTTTATGATCTTTGATGACGTCCATGGCGAGAAGGTCGTATAGAGTCAGGCCTAGTTCAGCTTTGAAGCCGAAGAAACGCTTTTCCTTAAGAATTGGAAGCACGAATGAAAAGTCACGGACCATGTGTGGGGCCAGCTTCTCCAGCAAAGCGCGTTCGTGAAGAAGTTGCCTCGTCAATCCGAAATGCAATTGTTCCAAATAGCGTAATCCGCCGTGTATCAGCTTCGTCGTCTTGCTGGACGTGCCTGATGCAAAGTCACGCTTCTCCAGCAAAATTACGGATAACCCCCGCGACGCGGCATCCTGAGCTAGTCCGGCGCCGACGATCCCGCCGCCGATAATAGCTATGTCGAATTCCTTTTCTGGTGCTTCTTTGACTGCTTGACTACGCGGTTTCATTATCTATCGGCGTTTCCTGTGAACTGCTCGGAAATATTTCGTATGGACGTCCTATTGTGACACGTCGAGATATGTAGTGTGGAAAACGATGAATTTGAGGGAGCGTGTGGGTTCGGGCGAACTGTCACCATTCGGCAGTTTTAATCTCATTTGTCAAACCCTGGCTGGAGGCTGCTTTTGAGAATCTGCACGCTCCGTGAATCCTTATTTTTTGCCCATAAAGGCTGGAAGCTGTGAGATCTACAAGGTAATTTCAAGTCTAATACTTTATTCTTTAAAACCGCCAAGCTGGCTCTGATGCGAGTGTATCCGCCGGCGGGCGACAAAAATTGTTGAACCCTGTCAGGTCGCAATGCGGTAGGACCGCTGCCCAAATTGCAATTGGTACAAATAACGATGAAAAATCTGATTACGAGTGGACTGTGCGTAATGCTGGCCAGCACTACATGTGGTGCCCTGGCAGCTGAAAACCCGATGCAACCTGTGTTGCCGGGAAAAGATGTTGCAGTTCCCAGGGAACTCGGAACGGTTCGCGTCCGTGAAGCCGGACAAATTCCTGCGGGCATGGAAAACACCTCGCCCGGCAAAATCAACCAAATTCCGACCGTACCGGAATTGGCTCAAACTCCCGAAACAATCGATAAGGTTCACAAACTCGAAGAAGAGGGAGAAAAACTTTTTCAAACTGGAAACACCCAGAAGGCCTTGATCAAGTGGCAGGAAGCCTATGGCATGTGCCTGGAGATGAAGTATGTTGAAGGGCAAGGACGCTCTCTCACCAATATGGCTCGTACTTATCTCGCCAATGCTCACTACGTAAAGGCAAAATACCTGGCCGACAACGCGTGCGAAGTCTTGATGGAAACTCAAGACAAAGCCAATCTCGGTAAGGCCCGTGTGGCGCTTGCCCAAGCCTATTTCGGTTTGGACAACCCCATTATGGCTGGTCAACAACTTGAGTTGGCGCTGAAAGACTACGCACAGGTTGGTACTACAAACGCTAGGGATTCCGCGCAGCTAACTGCGATTTGCGCCGGCGTACTTATAAAGATTGGCCGGTACAAAGAGGCTTTGATGTTCAACCAAGCATCCTCTACCTACCTTGAACAGGCCGGTGAATTGCATGCTTCGCTTGCGAAGAGAGTTGCATCCACAAGCATTTTGCTGAGTCTCGGTTTGTACACTGCTGCAAGAGAAGAAGCCGATCGCGCCATATCTACTGCGAAAAGCAGCAAAAATCCAGCTAGTATGCCAATTGCACTTGCTTGCTTGGCAAACTGTGAGTATTCACTCGGCGAATATTCGAAAGCATTGAAGACCTTTGAAGAGTGCACGAAGCTGCTTGAAAAAATGCCTTCAAACATGCCTATGCCTGACCTTTCCAGAGCGAATCTGGAACTCGGGTATGCGCATGCGCTGATTGCTTGCGGCTACGCAGACCAAGCGAGAGCGCACCTGGATATCGCTATTCCTTTATTCAAAAAAACCTCGAGCGTTTTGGGACAATCCCAAGCTGTAAACGCGGTTGGCATGCTTGAGGAAGCGCAAGGTCATCACGAAAAGGCAATTACTGCTTTCCATGAAGCGCTCGACTTGCAGTCGGTTATGAATCCAAAGAATGAAAGACTGCAACTCGCACTTTCGCAAAACCTTGCTGCAGCTCAAGCTAGAGCCGGTAAAAATACCGATGCCAAATTACTGCTTGCCGGTTGCATGTCTATGTTCACCAGGCAGAAGAATCCGCTCAAAGACCCGGTCTTGGAATGCAGGACTATGTTGGCTCTCGGCGAAATTTTGATGAAGCTTTCCGATACAGAAATTGCCAAAGCGCGACTAAAAGATTCGGTAACTTTGGCAGCTAAGTATCAAGACGATTCGACCCTCTGGCAGGCATATACGCTTCTGGCTAAGATTGCGCAACTGGAGCCGGAGCCTGAAACTCCAGTTACAGAGCTGCTCACTAGTGCGCTGTCGCACTTCCGCTCTCCGCAAGCCGGTGCATTTCCTTCTCCTGAGCGTTTGAATTATCCGAGCACTCGTCAGGAGCTCGGCGAACAATTGGTGGCAATGCTTGCCAAGCATAAGATGTCTCAGCAAGCCCTGATAGCCGCAGAGCAATTGAAAGACGAACTCTTCATAGTTGAATGGAATCGCCGCGGCGGTAAAGTCAAACCTGAAGATGCTGATGTCTACAATGATTTGATGGCACAGCGTGCACACCTGCACGCTTGTGAAGACGCCGGCCCGCCCTCCGCTCTTACTGGAGAGTGGCAAAAGTGGATGACTCGTTTTCGTCAGTTGGTTGAGGAAAACCGTCGTCTGGCTCGCCTGATTGCGCCGCTGCCCATGAGCGCGGAGCAAATCTTGGTGGCGGTTAGAAACAACAAAGCAACCATGATTGACTACTTGGTGGGTCAAAACTCATCGGTGGTCTTCACCATGGATGGAACAGGCAAACTGTCTGCCACGGTTATTCCGGTCGGTCAGGCTCGTCTGAAAGAGCAAGTCAATGCGCTCGTGAACGGAATGACTGCTCCGCAAACGGGTGATTCTCAGCTAGGCGAGCGTATGCTTTTGCAAACGTTGTACAAGGAGTTGATACCACCGGTGGTAGCGCAGTCGTTGCCCAACAATCCGGAACAAACCGTAGTGATTGTGCCTGATGGTGTTCTCTACAATCTGCCATTTGCAGCATTAATAGACGCCAACGGCAAATACATGATCGAACGTCATACTCTCACCG
>DTSE01000433.1:0-1315 GCA_012965515.1 Candidatus Melainabacteria bacterium
GAACAATGTCAATTCGACGTTCGGCACGAAGTTTTTCTATCTCAGCTTGTGTGGAAGCACCTTGCAAAAGATTGTTGTCGTCCATAATCCAAGCACAAAAGCTACCGCCAGCAAGAAAACAAAATGCCGCGATGACAACGATAGATTTGACTGTTAGCTTCATTCAGAAAGTATAGGCCGTGTAGATCGCAACAATTGCAATGGTCCCTTTGGATGTTTTGAAAGTCAAACAGGCTGGCAAAAAATAAGTTTTGCCCCTGGAAAGAAAATCCATTAGGCTGAATTTGGAATCTAAAAGGAGAAACCAATGTTGCCCACTTATCTTGAAAAGAAAGACAACGCTGACATGTTGCGTCGACTTTTCGCCCTGGGGGCGAACGGTGTAGAGGAAGCAACCAAGGCTTTCGAAAAGAATCGCTTACTGGCGCTATCAGCCGTAGGAATTTTTGATCATGAAATGCGTCATGGAATCTTGACGCTTGAGACACAAGACGTGGAGCAATATCTGGATTACGTAGAGACGGCATTCGATTTGTGCTTTCCAGATAGTGCCAAACTGATGGTGGCTACTATCATCGATGCGGGCTTGAACAAAGGATGCAACAACTAGCGGCAGATAAAGAAACAAAACCCAGCTGAAATCGAGCTTTTCGATTGCCCCTAATTTAAGTTTGACTGTAAATGACAACCCTGTGATATAACAGAGGGCTCCAAGAAACGAATCGACGGAGCCCTGAAAGTACATCGGTGACGTGCTTTCGGGGCTCCGTCATCATATATAGTGGCGTGAAACATAATATCGATAATCAGACACTCAGCCGAAAACCTTGTGGCCACTTTGCTCAGAAGCAGACTAATAAAAGTGGCGTTAACTGGTATCACTTGAAATCGCCCGAAAACCTTATAGCGTAAGGACGCTAGTTTAAGCCCGTGTAACTTAAACCTGGCGCTAGCATTTCAGTATTCCTTTAGGATTAGCTATCCATGACTCTTTCCAGCTTCTATCAATTGTGTCTGAAACTATACTAAGTAACAGCTTCATTAGAAACGTGACGAAAAATGACAGTAGGCTCAATTCTCACCCGCGAGAATGTATAGGCTCAAAATCCCACTTTCCACTTCTCAATCAAAAGGCAACATCCAGCGCTCGGCGCAAATAGAAGGATCAAAACAAGCAAGACATGAACAGCAGCGCTGTTCTAAACCTTGCAGTGCTTTGGTTGGAGAGTGAGAAGGTGAGAGATGTCATGTTCGGACCGAAAGCAACTTCATCCGCGTCCTCCACCCCCAGCAGATCGGCAACTGCCTGGTGGGC
>DTSE01000433.1:1325-7760 GCA_012965515.1 Candidatus Melainabacteria bacterium
CCCAAAAGGAAAACATATGAACATAAGACGAGGTTTTCTCGCCCTGGCGGCGATGATTCTCGGCGTCGGTTTTTTCGGCGCGTCTCAGGCTCAAGCGCAGGTCAGCACTGTGCCAATCACCCGAGGCGGAATTACCTGCAACAAGGTAATTGGTGGAACTTATCCAGAAGATGGACACATGTTCCGTTGTAGTTCTGTCGCGAGCTACAACAACGAATTGCAGGCACGTCCCAAAAACGTTATGAATGGAAGCTGGGGCACTAATTCTGAGCCTGGCTTGGATATGAAAGAACGCTTTGCCGCTGCTGGTGTTGAATTCTATGTCTTCGATGATGCCTGGCAATACAAGCGGTTCTTGGATAACGTATCCTCACCGACTTCCACGCAGCTTCAAACTTGGTTTAACGACTTCAAGGATCTGCGTGGCTATTCAACTGATCCTGCACAGACCTCTCAGCGAGCTGTGGTGGTTTTCAAAAACTACTTCATTTCGGGAACCTATCCTCCCGGAAATAGCGCCAGTCAAACAAGCACTGATTTTTCACACACTATTGTCCATGAGATGGGTCACAACTATGACTTCCTCACTACGGACCTAGCCGGAGGTGTCTATCCTTCGTTTAGTGCTGAGTTTGCCCGCGTCGCTAACCTTGACCGTGCGTACTTCCTGGCGAACGATCCGAATGCTGGAACGCATGATTTCACGGCGGGCTATTACTTTAAATACAACAGTGGAAACGGCACCACGCCTCCGGACAATCACTGGGCAGAACTTTTTGCGGAAAACTTCGCGAAAAACATTCACGGAAATGCAGCAAGCGATCCAGCTGCAACCGCGGATAGTTTGATCAACACGTATTTTGTCTGTACCAAGCGGTATGTCACGTTCATGTTGCTCTTCAACCGGGCACCGGTTGCTGGGACAACGGACTACAACACCGCACGCTGTAGGTAAAATCGTCTTTGAGTGGGCGCCTCTATGGGGCGCCCACTTTCTTCAAATTTTTGAATTTATCTAAAAGAGAATTGCCGTAGCTGATAAGTTCATCTCTGCTCGCCACCTTGTGCTTAGAAAAAAAATCTCTCCATACAGCAAAATAGAAGACTAATTCTTTTCCAATGACGCTTTCTATCGCATGGTCATGAGAAGTGCCTGGTAAGTTTGCGTAGGGAGGCAGCGGCAATTTGATAGTGGAAACAAGTTTATTTCGCGGTGATTCTAGTTCGTCTCTCTTGAAAGCTTCTGGATAACGATTCAGAACTTCCAATGGAATCAAGTGAATTTGAACTGGTTTATTAGTCTCCGCTTTCCCAATTTTTTTTGGTTTGAAGTCTACGCGCCCAGGTAGTAGGTTGTTGTATCCGGTCAATGTGTCACCGGTTGGCGGTGCTTGCAAAGGAAAACTTGTGAGAAGCGCCTCAATTGCTCCTAAATCAAACTGCCGATTATGCGAGGTATCGAAAACAGAAGCATCATGCAAAGCGCCGAACTTGTCGACTTTGAACAGCAGTGTTAGACCTTCGGGTGCCACCGAGTTGTTTTCGAAGTTGCTCAAAATCTTAGTTCTGTAACCCTCTTCGTATTTGCGATATCGAAAGTCACCCTGATCCGGAGATTTGATGACTAAGGCATTAACTAAACCCGGCGCCGTATCTGCATTCATAGGTAATTGAGTCAATACTAGTGCTGAACTAACTGATATGAGGTTTGATAACTTCAACATTGTTTTGCTGGACCTGGCTTGGAATTTGACGGACTGTAATTAGTAGCTGACCAAAGATTACAGACATGATCAGTGCAAACATCAACGGATGAAATGTTGAGGAGTTGAGTATGGCGAAACTGACGAAATAGAAATCAACAACCACCGTGGAGGTAACTGAAATTGCCCGTAGCTTCTGAGAAATGGCTATGGGTGCTGGAATATTCCACAAGAGAATATTTGCAACCATTATGCCCGCAAGATCGTAATAGAGTAAATGCGGCAGTGTCATGGGCATCATGTAAAAGCTCAATGCAAAAACAATCCCAAGTTTTTGTTGTAGAGGCAAGCTTGAGCGCGTCACATGTAACTGGACTATGAATGTCAATCCTAAAACTATCGCCGCAAATAGATAAAAAACTATTTTGCCAAACGCCCGAAACTCAATCGGGAAATGCAAAATCAAAAGAGCAGGAAGGGAAATATACAAGCTCAAATTGTGATAAAAGTGCGGCTCAAAAAAATACTTTTCCGACAATTGAATATTGTGTAACCATTCCAAACACGTCAAAAACGGCACTGTTGCAAGCATGTAGCCAACAAGAATAAAAAAGCCTGCCGCTAGCCCGAATAGCATACGACGTTGAATCGGCAGTAAAACGAGGCTTATGAACCCAGCTATTACCAAAAATTTCAGTGTAAGAAAGGTCGACGATGCTACCAAACCCGCTATGAAAGGTCTTTCTTTGCCAAGCAAGTAGAGAGCTGCACATAGCGGTAAAAGACCAAGAATAATGCCTTGCTGTCCAAACTTGAGTGTTTGAAAAAACGGAAGAAAAATAATAAATAGACTTGAAACAATAGCCCAGTGAACCTTTGCGAACTTGCTAACAAAAAAAACAGAAGCACCGATAGCACCGATACTCAAAATCTGCCAAGTTAAAAGCGCTGTCGAACTAGGCAATCCAGCAAACAACGAAAGAAATTGTGCATCGATTGGAGGATATTGCCAACAAGGTTGGGAATTCGCTGGTAAATACGGTAAAAGCGAGTGTGCAACTTTGGCAAATTCAAAACCAACTTGACTGTCTGCTTCTAAGGGAGGGTAGAGTTCATGAAAAGAACCCCTTGCTATGATCACGCCCGCAATGTAAAAGGCATTCAGAAAATCGGTTCGCTGAGCTAAAGCCGGTTTTGTCAAATCGACATCAACGAGCCACCAGACCATGCTCATGCCCAACAAGAAAGAAAGTGTGCAGAACAGAACTAGGGGAGCGGTTTTGCGTTCTATCCCGATTTTCACCGTTCGCCTTTTTTAGATTGTAGTAACTTAAATAATACATAAAACCGGTTAGTAGACACTCAACTGCCGAGTGCTCTGGCAATTTTGTTTTGAGCGGCCTGGCATTCAACGTAACTTGGCCCAACCCTGAAAACGTAAACGCCATGCTGCTTTAGGATTTCGGCAAAAGCATTTGTATCGCAGGGGATCGGCTCGCGCTTTTTCCAACGTCTGCGCATTTTTGCGAATTGCAATACCGTACGTTCGCAATCGGGCACTTTCCGAACGGGAACAGAAGGCCGCCGAGGTGCTCGTGCCACCATGACCGCGAAAAGGTTATCTAACAAAGCGTCAATGACAGGATCGGTTTTCGTCATCGTCTGACCTAATTGGAAGTTTAGCGACCAGTGAACCAGGACCAAAATTGAAACCAGCGGCCTTGTCGATGCCCTTCTAACTCTGCTTCCAATTCTGAGACTCGTGCTCTCAAAACTTCTGCTTCCATTGCCCTATGCTGATAATCCGGTAAGAGTTTTATCTGCTCTTTATGAGCATCAAGTTGAGCTTCAAGGTATCCGTTTCTGTACGTTGCCGCTTCAAGCTTCGCTGCGAACTCTGCCACAAGTTCAATTGTTCGTGATCCCTCGACAGCGGAAGCACTGACCACTGACACGTCAGTTGGTTGATCAGACTGACCGTCTTTGGTGTCAGTCTGTCTGTTTGTCTGACGTGTCGCTATGTCTGACTGACACAACGTCAATACTGCTTTTCCGCCTATAAGTTTTGAGGAAAGCTTGCCTTGCCTTATGCGTCGCCATACAGACCTTTCGGTAATGCCTAATAGATTTGCGGCCTCGGCTACTGACACATCAATCGTGTTGGTCTGACTTGTCGTTCCTGTCACACTGGCGTCAGCCTGACGATCTACTTCGAATAGTTGATCGAGCCCGGAGGTTTCTGTGCTCGTGACCACAAGCGGTGATGATTCCACTGAAAATTTATGTTCCACTGACTCTGTTACTCCGTCAGACTGATGCGTCGCACTGACACGCGCATTATGAGGCTATGTGCCACCACCTGTAAAGGCGCCTATATCGACGGGATATGAGCCCTGTATGCCTTACTGGGCTTGTTGGATCAATTGATCGTAAATTCGATCAGGCGTACCATCTTTCACTGAATAGTTATTTTTGCCACCACATTTGGGGCAGTAAGGAAACGACCGCCAAAAGCAAAAAACACCGCCAGGGGCGATGCTTTCAGATTTATTAGAGACCGGATTTATCCGTTCAGATTGTAGAGGGCTTTCTTGCAAGGTTTGCCCGATGCGATAAGAATAGCGGACAGATCTGGCACAGTCAAGCACGCGTTTTCAAACGCTTAAAGGCAGACAGTGACCGGAGCTACAGCATTTTTAACAGCCGCAGATAGCGGACAAACAACTTTATTTCAACGAGAGGCTTTCTCTTCGTTGTTTCCGCGCCGTGACGCCTTCATCTGGAAAACGTATGAACAGGAGCGATGGCAGAAGGCAACAGGGCCGCTCCTGGACGCTCAGATCTTGGGTGTAGCGTCAGATGAAGGTCGCGGCTTATTCCGGGGCTGCTACTGGTCACACAAGACCCGGCATGCAGTCTTGGATCTCGACATACAGAGCAGATATCACAATGCAGCCGAGCTCCAAAAACTGCAGGCGCATTTAGCTGCAGTTGGTCTATACGCAATTACGTATCAATCCAGTCGATCAGGCGGCTGGCACCTGTATTTGCCGTTCTCAGATTGGGTAGAAAGCGACGAAGTAAACCGGACTCTTAAGATCTGGCTGAAGAGTCTGGGATATGAAATCACCTCCGGACAGCTCGAGATTTTCCCAAGCGGAAACGCCCTGCGCCTGCCGCTTCAGAAAGGCTTTGCCTGGCTCAATTGCGATGGAAGCATAAAAGTTAGAAGAGAAGAAATAAGAGAAGACGAGGCGCTAGCCTCATTCCTTTCTGACTTCGAAGAAAATTCAAGAAATTGGCAGAATGCCAAAACCCTTATAAAAAGCCAAATTCAGTCCGCCGGCAGGCTTGCCGGCGCCGGCGCCCAGGAGCATGAAAAAGTCATATCCCTTGCGGGTTTTGATGATCTGTTCAGAAAAGGGAAGATTCAAGAGACTTGGGACAAAGGGCGTGATTACTGGCTCAGTGGGCTAACTCACAAGAACCAAAGACACGATGCCATTATGGCCGTCGGTCATTATCTCTGGTATGGCGACGCTTCAGAGAACGTTCCGGCCTACCCCGGACGAAGACACAACGAGACGAGAGCCCGCCTGATAGAGGCGTGGCTCAAAAAGAAACACAACGGCTTTTGCAATCACATCAATAATGGGCGCTGGAAAGAAATTGAAGCTGACATATGGCGGGCTGTCTTCTGGAGAAGGCAGCAAGGCTATCAGGCATATTCACCCTACCCCCTGACAGATCGCCTCTTGAAACGGCTGCTAGAGGTCTATAACAAGACAGGAATGCTGTTTGAAATAGACAGGATGGCTCAGGCAAACAATGCCCGCCTGGAAGATGCACGAAGCCGAATCAAGAAAGCAGTAGCTGAACTTGTAGCAGAAGGAGCAGTAATAACAAGGGCGGAAGTAGCCAGGCGCTCAGGCTCTCATCGCTCAACGGTTGTCAAGCATTTGGATCTTTTGACAAGCTGCCTAGGCGTTAATAGCCGGGGGGTGTGGGGGGATCTTCCGGGTTCGGCTGTTCCGGAAGTTGGTTTTGAAGAAAAAGAGAAATTAGAACTTCCGTTTTGTTCGACTTGGGACTCAAGGGATCAAGAAAGCGAACAGCCAATTTCAGCTAATGTAGCCCCCCTTACAATCTGCCCGGCAAATAGCCAACCATCGAAACCCCAGCGTAAAGACCAAGCCCTGCGGGTTGCTGCGCAAGTCTTGACGCCGGGGCCCCGGTTCGACGGTATTCGGGCAGAGGGGCAGACGGGTGCGGGGGGGATTTCTTTTATTTCTCAGAACCAAGCACCTGGCTTAGTTTGCTATACTGATGCCACCGTAAGCGGTATCAAAGAAAAGACAGGCGCAGTTACTGAAACCAGCGCCCTACCTTCCTTTGGAATAAAAAACAAAAACAGAAAAACAGTCCCCGAGTCTATCAATTATAGATTCTTGACAACAGGTAAGCGGGGCTATTCATCCGTCTTTGCAGATGAATTTTCGCTGATCGAGAAAAAGGCGCAGACCTTGAGAGGACCGCCCAGCCTTTAGTTGCTCGGTTTTTTTTGGAAGGGAAGCACTTTAGCAGGTCCGCATGGCAAGTTTTGTAAGCCTGTTTCGTTGAGGCCTTCCAGCAGTTGCGGCGCGGCATCGTACAAGACCGACGGTAAGGATCCTGGACAAAACCCTTATGGCTTCTTGAAAACGATTTGTGAGACAAGCTCTGTGAGTTTTAT
>DTSE01000434.1 GCA_012965515.1 Candidatus Melainabacteria bacterium
GAGCTGCTTGAAGACGTCGGGCTAGGTTTGCCAAAGTACTACGACTGGCGGTCAAGAAGTGGATGTACGTTCTGCTTCTATCAGCAAAAGATTGAATGGGTGAGACTGATGCGTCGTCATCCTGATGCTTTTAAGGAGGCCATCGAGCTTGAGAAGACAGCTTTGGAGGACTGCAGCCCCTTTACATGGTCTCAAGGTGAGTCGCTAACGGAGCTTTCAAAACCGGACCGAGTCGCGCAGATTGAGAAAGACTATGAGAAACGACTGGAGCGTCAAAAACAACGTCGGCGAAAAAATCCGCTTCTAGAGGGGCTCAATGATATTTCCGTGGACGATGTTTATGACGTTGAAGAAAGCAAGGCAATTTGCTTCTCGTGCCACAAATGACAATCTACTCGGCGCGAAAAGATCGCTAGCTTCATTAAATTAGTGCAAACTATTTCAAGTTGCACTGCCCCCAATTCTTATTAACTCTTTGAGTTTCAATAGTTCTCCGAAGAATGGATCACATGACCTAGACGGAAAATCTGTCCAAAGCCGGAGAATTATCAATCCGATAGTGGATTATCATCATAGAGTTTCAGTCTGTTTCGTCGTTAACGGTAATTTCCGCAGGAATTTGACGTTCCATATCTATGACCAAAATTTTAGCGCCTGCTAGCCCCGTTCGTCCTGCGTACTGGCCTTCCTTAGCCCAGTCAATCGCAGAGGCTTCTTGGACCAAACGCTTTACGTTATCCCAATTCATGCCAGTATCTTCACTGTGACTTCTGTGGAGTATAATTGCTCCGACCGTGCACCACGCGATTAGGCCGGTCAATTCTAGCAATTTGTACCGGAAGTCTCTCTTACCCCTCGATTCAGAGTCATCTAAGAGCTCTATATCACTCCATTCTTCTTGGAGGACATCTGCGATAATAGTAAAGTACCTCTCAGAAAATTCGATCTTCTTATCAACATCGAGCTCCTCCAAACTTCCATGCTTGAACAGCACTTTCATTTGTTTTGCTACACTGTGCAGTGCAAATAGGTGGGATTTACTTGTGCCAACTCTAGAAATCCTACCATGGAACGGGCTGTCTGGATCCTCGTTCAAGCCCCAAGAAATCTGCGCTTCCTCTGTATCCCGGAGATATTCCGTTTGTGCCCTATGCACACCTTTTTGTGTGTTGTTTACAACAATAAACTCTTCTACTTCTTCTTCAATCGTTAACTCTTCGAGAAGGATAAACGAAACCTCACGTATATCTTCATCTCGCCCAAAAAGGGCAACAAATCCGCCAATACGATGCTGGCCATCAACAATGGAAGCTCGTCCAGTAATTTCAATTGCCCCTAAATATTTGTCGTCGCCAATGGACTTAAAGCGCCAGTTTTCACGTGCCGAAAGTAGTACGGGCGGGACAACACTATTGGGGTTGTCACTCAAGAATTTCATAAAGGCACGCATTCGAGAAACCGAACCTGGGCGTTGATAGCCGCCGGGCTCTACCTCGTTCAAGTAAGTTTTATCACTACTCTCAAGCACTGGAACGAAGGTGAGCTCTTTGATCTTGTCTGATGGAATCGTTCCAAAGCAGTAATGACGATTACCCACCGACACTCGAACTACGTTATTAATATTAGCAACTACTTCCACCATTTTTCTCTCCCTTATGATTTGTTGTACACTATTATCTAATAGAAACTCCAGTACATTGGGACAAGACGAGAACCCATATTAGCTTTTTATGAGAGTTATATTTGTACAAACCTGCCTTTTCTTGAACCAATTTATATTTTTGAACCGCAGTCTTTACTCGAAATTCCCAGCAAACAATCATGAAAGTCTGCTCTAAAGGATGCCCATGTTGAAAATAATTTTCAAAGTAGCGTTCTAGTTCGATTGGCGCAAACGGATACTCGTTGCTCGTTTGGTTGATTTGTACGTTAGCTAACGCATCGATTCCTTCCCTAGGGGTATATTCAATAAGGTTGAATGCTGCAAAGGGTAGTACGTCTAATGCCTCAATTTTTGACAAAATAACGACAACTTCCATTTCTGATTCTGGCACACAGCCAATTTCAATACCTGCAATTTCCACTTTTGGC
>DTSE01000435.1:0-1474 GCA_012965515.1 Candidatus Melainabacteria bacterium
GAACCGGTGCGTCGCCGGATCGCCAGGGCGAGCAAAAGAAAATAGTGCACCAAATATGGTGTCGAGTTTGTCGCGCAGTTAGAACTTTGTTCTCGTGCGTCTGGTTTGACACGTGTGCAAAACCCCAGAACTACGTCCCTGAACAAGACGAAGAACACCCGAATAAACCGTCCCTGAACAAGACGATTAACAACCCAAACGACTTTAGAAATAGGAGTTAGAAAAATGGCAAATTTGTTTATCACCAACGCAACCGGCTATATTGGATCCGCAGTAGCAGAACAGTTCAAAGCCCGTGGCTATGACGTTACCGCTCTGGCACGTAATGACAAAGCAGTTGAAGAACTGACAAAGCGTGGCTACAAGGCCTATCGTGGTGACCTGCGCAAACCACAGGAATTTGAACAAGCAGTAAAGGAAGCTGATGTTGTAATTCACACCGCAGCCACCAACGATCAAGAATTCGGCAAGGTCGATCAAGCCGCGACCGAAGCCATTCTCAATGCACTGAAAGGCACCAACAAAACGTTCATCTACACAAGCGGAACGTGGGTACTCGGTAATACCGGCAACATCCTTGCTGATGAAACAACACCAGTCAACCCGATTCCTGTTGTTGCATGGCGTCCGGCTGTCGAGCAAAAGGTTATTGAAGCGAAGGCTTATGGTGTTCGCTCTATCGTTATTCGCCCGACGGTTGTTTATGGACGAGAAGGCGGCTTGATCGCCAGCTTCTATGCGACAGCGCAGAAGGATGGCTACGCCCGCTACATCGGCACCGGCGAAAACCATGTTTCACTGATCCACATCGACGATCTCGCCAACTTGTACTTGCTAGCCGCAGAAAATGCACCAGCCGGCGCCTTGCTGCACGCCAGCAACGAAGCTCCGCAAACCCTCAAGCAAATTGCTGAATTGGTTGCATCCGCTGGTGGTCTCGGTGGAAAGATCAAAGAATGGCCGATTGAAGAAGCCAGAAAGATCTATGGACCCGCCGTCGATGGTTTCGTTCTCGATCAAAGAATTGAGTCCAAAAAGACTCGCGACTCCCTCGGCTGGCAATTGAAGGCGAATTCTCTCGCTAACGAATTGCCTGTCTACGAGCGCGCCTACGCAGGTTCCGCTAAGAAATAGTTTTTCTCCCATGTGATTTGACAGCAACTAGCGCATTTGCTCTGGCTAACCACCAGGGCTTTTGCGTTTGTCGGGGAAACGGGGCGACTGTATCTATTTTTTCTTTTCCGTCCACGGTCCCATCGCAGTCCACATTTGCTGCACCGTCAGCGCGGCTCCAGCGGGAATGCGTCCATCGGGACCCGGTGTCGGATCAATATTTGGATTGAGTCTGTCGGAAACGCGTTTCCAGGTATTGTCTACAAGAATGCGAGCGGGCTTTCCGTCTTGCGCTGGAATGAAATCTCTGATCAGTACTTGGTGCGGACCTTCTTCTTCTGTAACCGCATTGGCTGTTGTT
>DTSE01000435.1:1484-2085 GCA_012965515.1 Candidatus Melainabacteria bacterium
ATCGCCTTTAAACGGTTCGTAATTCGTATCTACACCCGCCATAATCGGTAGCTTACCGTCTTTCTTCAGTTGCGTAAGCATTTGTTCGAATTGCTGTGGATTCTTTGGCTGCAGAACTGAAGGCGCTGGACCATCGAGTGCGTCGGTGCGCTGAATTGCTACATACTTCTCTGTTTTGCCGGTAATTCTATTGACGATTTTCGCGAATCCATCATCCGGGATAGCCGGAAAGTGCTCATCTCCGCCGTCAACCGGTTTGCCGGTCTTTTTGTCGACAAGCCGTTCTCCGTTATCCGATTCATTTCTTTTGGGGCCGCCCGGTTGGTCAAGGTAACCACCGTCCGCACCAGGATTGATTTGCGAATATTGTTTTCCTCTGTCGGTCCAGTATAAGTTTGACGCAGTTACCTGAAAAATCTCACTGGCATGGCTGCGGACCTTCTCGCCTGCGGGCTCATTCGACTGCCCGTGAGGCCTTCTATCTACGTCCACCCGGGTTCCGTCCAAGGGGGACCGGAAGAAGCCTTTTTCGGCAACGTCAGCTACCAGTTTCGCTGCGGCACCCGGCGTGCGTGCATATGTCCTCACTTCCGTGGATGCA
>DTSE01000436.1 GCA_012965515.1 Candidatus Melainabacteria bacterium
CCCCGCCGTAGGTGATTACCCACAGCACTTGCCCAAGCTCACTTTGCCCGCCAAGAGGAATGACTGAAAGGCTGTCGTATTTAAGGTCTGCGCCGCCAGTTACTATGTATGCCACTTTGCATCCATTTGTCAGTTGTGTTGTCTATGGCTGTTAAGCCGGACAGGCACAGCCGTTAGAAGCGGCTGACCCATAAGGTAGCCTCGCAAGGAGGGGAACTATTTGGTTTTTTCCTGTCTATAAGATTGTACGCGCTTACAGCGCCGTATGCATCTATAAATATGGCATTACGTTAAAACCAAAGAAAAGGCATAGACGAAATGCGATCACTTTATCGAATGTTGGCTTTGATATCGTTTGGCTCCGCAAGAGCGTAAAATCAGACAGTAGAACGAATAGTTGTCGCGGTAAGAGTTGGTAATAGGCAGATGGAAAATCCAAAAAACATTCTCAATTGTTTGCTCTATCCCGTCACGGAGCATTCTGACAGGGCTGAATTGCCGGCAATTGTCGAGACGGATGTCGAGACGCCCGGAGCCAGCGGGTCAACTCACAAGACTTACAACTACGGGCAGATGCAGTCGCTGATAGACGCTGCCCATGAGGAATTCCTTGCTCGCAAAGTAAGCAAAGGCGATCGCGTCATGATGGCGGCGCCTAATTCAGCTCGGCTTCTTGCCTCGATATTGGCACTATGGAGAATCGGTGCTGTTGCAGTGCCTGTTGATGCGCGCGTCACCGTGCAGGAAGTGCAGAATGTTGCCAAAAGGCTAAAGGTAAAACTCCTTTGCGGTTCGATGAGACACAACCCTGATTTCCTTTCAGCTAATCAGAGCATGGAGGCGGAGAATATCGGGCTGGTTGATATCTCTGCTCTTGCTGAGGAGCCCAAGGATGCTTCAGCTCTTCCTAAGTCAGAGCGCAGTGAAGCGGACCTGAAAGAGCCGGCATTCATCATTTTGACCTCCGGGACGACTGGTACTCCTAAAGGTGCTGTACACGACCTGCATTCTTTGATGATCAACTTGGAAGAGTTAGGTGAGATGGCATCGTTGAAACAGGAGATGCGAGGACTTTTGCCCTTGCCGCTTAGCCACATCTTCGGCTTGGAAGTGATGCTGATTTGTTTTCTCTTCGGTGCTCGCGTAGTCTTTTGCGACCTGACTCCGAATGGATTTTTTGCCTGCATCAATAAGTACGATCCGCATATTCTGGTTGGCGTGCCCACTGTTTATGCCGCTATGCTCAATGTTCCGGATGGAAGATTGAATTTGAACTCTGCTCACATTTTGCTTTCTGGTGGCGCACCATTGCCGGTGTCACTGGCAGAAGACTTCCAAGGAAAGTTCGGCAAGAAGTTGAACAACGGGTATGGTTCAACTGAATCCAAGATCATTGCACTTAACTTGATTGGACCGCATGATTCGGTTGGTAAGCCGATTCCGTCGGTGAAGGTGGAAATTATTGGTGATAACGATGAGCCTGTCGGCGAGGGTGAAACGGGGGAAATTACAATCTCCGGATCAAACCTAATGCTGGGCTATGTCGACAATCCGGAAGCCACAGCCAAAGCTGTTAGAAATGGTCGCTACTATACAGGCGATCTTGGACATATCAAAGATCAGCAAATCTATATTTCTGGTCGCGCTAAGGAAATGATCGTTGTTGCCGGCAATAAGGTCTTTCCTGCAGAGGTGGAAGACGTTCTTCTCAATCATCCGAATGCAGCTGAAGTAGCGGTTATCGGCGTTCCTCACAAGAGTCTTGGGCAGACAGTCAAAGCCGTGATCGTCATCAAAGACAAAGACTTGAGCGAGCTTCTGAAAAAAGGCGGTGACGCGAAGAAGGCAGCGCGACAAGAATTGATCGGTCAGTTCAAAGACTATTCCAAAGACAATCTAAAACGTGAACTGCGTCCAATGGAGTGGGATTTTAGAGCCGCCGAAGATTACCTACCCAAGACACTTTCAGGCAAAGTCGATAAGAAAAAACTGGAAGCTGTCGGAGCTACCACGTAGTTCATCGCGAATCCACGACAGAATTATTGTAGGGGCGACGCCATGCGTCGTCCCTACAGATAAACTGG
>DTSE01000437.1:0-22205 GCA_012965515.1 Candidatus Melainabacteria bacterium
AATTTGATGAGTCTTTTGAAAGACAGGATGCCAGTGTTCGGAGGCTCGACAAATAACTTGTCGCAAACACCGACGATTTGGAAAAAACTGTACGGCAATCTTTCTCTCTGGCAGGGATACTTGCTTGTCCTTTTTTCCGCTTGGATGCCGATTTCAATAAGTGCCGTCTGGATAGGAATAATTGTCGGCGCTGTTTTTTGGATTGCGACAAGTGCACTTGCGCTAAAGCAGGTCCTCGATGAGATGCCTGAAGATGGCAGTGTAAAAACATTCACTTATGTGCGTGGGAAACTGCCGGCGATTATCGGATGTGATGGAGCGCCGCTACTGGTGCCGCTCGGCATCTTCACTCTCGTGATAATGTTTGGCGCATTCTGTGTTCCGCTTTTGGATGGCAAAACGATGGCGGACGGTTTGCGGGTGGCAACAAGAACGCTAGTTTCACTGAAAGCACTGGTTGTTTATCCGTGGGTGTATCAAGTTTTGCGTCGATCGCCTGGTGCAAAAACACCAGCTATCTGCGCGCTCTTATCGGTTGGTTCTCTATCTTGTTTGTACTCACCCCTCGAGCCGAGCATAAAAGAATATTTGAGAAACATCACCGATCACCCGCCGCAGGAGCCGACCTTGCTCATCTTCTACCAGATGACCGACGGCTTCATCAGGTGGGTAACCGGATCGAGAACTGACTATTTGCAAGGCACTGGTTTCTTAGAACAACCAATGGCATTTGCCGGCCAAATGCAAACGGTGATGATGGTGGCGCTTGCTCTCTTGCTTTGCCAAGGGTACAAGTGGTTGCCAGGTGTCTTTGGCAAGCGTTCAACCGCAATCTTGGTTGCCTGCTGCATCTCGATTGGAATTATTTTTGGTGCCGAGCGAAGCGCCTGGTTGGGTGTAATCTTCGGCGTGCTGGTTGTTTGCGCCAGTGTCTCCAGAAAAGCAGTGCTCGCCTCGCTTGCCAGTCTCACGGTAGTCGCTGGTTTGTCCTATCTGTTCGTACCGATTGTGAAAGATAGAGTCGATGTTCTTTTCAAACAACCTGAAAGCAAAACAGCGATTTTCAAGGAAAGCGAATCAGGACCTTTTAAGGATCCCAGTGTTATTGCCCGTTTTCACATCTGGGAAGCGACGCTGGAGAAGTTCAAGCAGCAGCCGATTTTTGGCAGCTCTCTCATCCGTTTCGGCGTCATTCATGCGAAATCCGCTATGCCCGATAAAGGGTATTTCGATCACGCTCACAGTAATTACCTGCACATGCTGGCTGCAACAGGCGTAGTTGGATTTACCGCCTACATGTATTTGCTGTTTGCGATTTTCTCGACCACCGCGAAACTATCTAAGTCCGTTTTAGTCGAAGGACTTTCAGAAGATGATGTGAAAAGATTGAAATTCGAACGCGCGATGGCAATAGGACTTCTGGCTGCCAGTGCGTCTTTAGCTGTGTCCGGGCTGTTCGAGTTTAATTTCGGAACAGGGCACGTCCGCCTGACTTACTTTTACTGGCTCGCCTTCTTGAGCTTGAACAATTCCAGAAAGCCTTAGTCGATTTGCAGCCAAGAAAAGCTTGGTGCGCCCATCATGTACGAGCCGTCTTTCATCGAGACCATGGTGAAGCCAGGATTGCGCTTTACTTTGACACCGTTGGCATACTCGACAAAAACGATTTCGCCTTCTGCGTCGGTATTGATCGATGTTCCGTCCGGCATTTTTTGTTCGCTGGCTATGCCTGTTTCCGGGCGAAGCTGTTTGTACTTTGGAGCAGCGAAGGTGGTAAAGGAGGCGACAGAATTTTGCATGCGCAACACCGAAATCCTATGTGCGAAAGGAGAGAAACTTTGAATTGTTGAAGGCGGTCGGGATACTTTTAGATTAGGGATGATTTGTGACAGTACTATTACAAAATCGACTCCAAAATGAATTTTCTCGATTTTCTTGCAAAAAGTTTTGAAACCGGGCGAAAAGCTTCTCGATTTTCAAAGATTGCCGCCCCTGCCCTTAGATTGCCGTTTTCAGCCAGGCTTTCGACTGATATCTCCAGGCGGTCAGAATGCCCATCACTGCGACCGACAGGGTCATAGACAACCAGGCGCCGTCCGGACCCATATTCATGTTGATAGCGAAGAAGTAAGCGACGGGCAAGCGAATCACCCAATTCGCTATATAGGAAATGATCATCGGAGTCTTCGTATCGCCGGCACCCTGAAGGGCTGAACTCAGCACCATAGCCAGAGCCAGGAAAGGCCCTCCGTATGCGTTGTAGCGAATGTACGACGCCGTGATTGCCGAAGTTGTGTGATCGCGCGTCATGATGTCCGATAGCGGCTCTGAAAATATGATCAAAAGCGCACAGCTGGTCAGCATCATGCCCAATCCAATGAATGTGACATGCCAACCGGCCTTGAATGCTCTTTCCTCTTGCTTGGCTCCCAAGTTCTGTCCGACGATGGAAGCGACTGCCAGACTAAGGGCCATAAGTGGCATGAAAACTAGCCCTTCTACTCGTATGCCGATTGTCCAGGCTGCCAATGCTTCTGTCGGTTTTTCCAGACAGCGCAGGATGAAGAAGATGACAAAAGTGGACAGACCCCAGCCTAAACGCTGTAATGCGGCGGGTATGCCGATTTTTACGATTTTGCTGATCACCGGACCAATAAAGGTGAACATGTACGCGGTGCAGCCTTTTAGTGG
This sequence comes from Candidatus Melainabacteria bacterium, assembly GCA_012965515.1. Classification (GTDB taxonomy): domain Bacteria; phylum Cyanobacteriota; class Vampirovibrionia; order Obscuribacterales; family Obscuribacteraceae; genus QKMZ01. The sequence continues at coordinate 2,692 of DTSE01000437.1, forward strand.
TGAACGCAAGAGAAAGCAGATCGCTACGCAGGCGCCGACGCTGGTTCCAATTACTCCTGACCAGGCTATGCCTGCTACTCCCATGCCGGCGACCGGCCAGTTGTGTAAGACGGTGAGATAGTCTCCTGCTATGTTCACTGTCGTGCAAACAAGCATGATGATCAGAGTTGTACGTGAATCACCGATGGCGCGAAAAGCGGAATTGATGATGTTCAGAAGACTGAAAGGAATCAAGTAGAGACAATATATAGATAGATAGTGGGCGCCGATGTCGGCAACCTCGGCAGAGCGGCTGAATAAGCCAACTATCTTGTGAGCACCCAGTTTTGCCATGATAAGCAGTGCCAATCCGGTGAGGACGGCAAACAAAATGGATTGACCTGTGGCACGAGCTGCTTCTTCTTGGTCTTCGGCTCCGGTAGCGCGGGAAACCAGTGCCTGTGTGCCTACACCGGTAGACATGATAAAGATCATGAGGATGAACAGAACTTGCTCGGATACACCAACAGCCGCTTGGGATGCGCTTCCCAGGTAACCGGCTACGTGCATGTCTGCTAAGCCGACTAAAGAAGTGGATACTGTAGTCACCATCAATGGCCAGGACATCGACCAGATCGCCTTCATCAGGCTGCCTGTTGCGAGATTTGCCGTCAGAGTGCTCTTTTCTTCGGGCTTCCTTTCCTTTTCTTGCCGCTCCTCATCGTCTAAAGCGGTCATGGGAATTCCTCGACGCCAAAATGGTTACCTGCTATATTCTTCCAGATTCATGACGGCAAGTGGCTGAGGAGATAAGGCTTATGAAATTACGCAGCAGCGTATACGGTTGGAAATCCGTCTGGATGGAGTTTGCCGATGAGCATCAAGGCTCATTCGACGATGGACAGAAAGTCTTTGTAATGCGTGTTCCTGTACAGGGCAAGCCTTGGAACATTACATTTCACATGCAGCAAAAGGGCGTTGGCGGTGCTGTAACCGACAGCAGCGCGGCGTTTCTTCCGTTCAAAGCCAAAGGTCCATTTAGCTTCGATCTCCACAACCGCAGTCTGGTAGGCGATGCAAGTAAGATTTTCGGCGCCCAGGACATTCAAATCGGCGAAGATGAATTCGACCGCGAATACATAATAAAAGGATCGGACGAAAATGCCGTAAAACGAATTTTCGGCAGTCAACGCATTCAAGAGCTGATTAAATTGCAGCCGCACATCAAGCTCTACATTCAAGATGAGCCGAAGGAGCTTGCCGAGCATGGCACTGTGCCTCCTGGCATCCATGTCCTTGCTTTCAAAGACAAAGCTGCAATCAATAGCTACGAACGTCTGACACTCGTACATGACTTGATGCTGGCCACGCTCGATGAAATGATGACCAACGACCTTGCTTCACCGCAGGATCCGAATTTCGATATCTAGACGAGCGAACTTGTATGTTCTTTTGACATCACCTGGAAAGGTGATGTTGACTTGATTTCACGTGAAATATGATCATTTTCACAAGATTCTCACAAGCAATGGGAAGAATGAAACTAGAGCGGATTTCGCTTAAGGATCTGGAGGCCTACCCAGAACCGAGAAATTTGCACCACTTCGTTTAAGAGGGCGAACCTTTTTAAGTTCAGGCCTAAAATCAGGTTCGAAGCGAGTGGACAAAATCGGAAGCTGGGGGAAACATCGAAGGGAGCTTTGACTTATGACCGAAATTGATGACAATGACACATCCGACTCGGTCCGTCTTGCCGAGCTTTTGACAGAAGCTGGTTACATAAGCCAGAAGGATATCGATGAAGCGATGCAGATCGGAAAGGAAACCGGTATGCGTGTTGGGCGCGTGCTTATCGTTTCTGGTTGGCTTTCGGAAAATCAACTGGTGGCCGCAGTAAAGGCACAGACCCTCGTTAACAACGGAAAAATCAGCCGCGGAGCCGCAGTGAGAGCCCTGAAGATTGCAGACGAGAAAGAGCTTTCGTTTGACAGTGCTCTGCAAAAGATGACTGCAACCAGACTGCAAGCTCTGGTCAAGGTGGATACTCGCTCGTAATTCGCAAATACAATTCCTTCAGATTTTCGGCGATCAAAGGCGCTTCGTGAGGCTTGAATTCACGAAGCGTTTTTCTTTCTCGCTAATCTTTTGGCACCACATGTGGTGCGATTGCAAAAAGGAGATCTGAGAGTCTGTTGGGCTTACTTGAACTCGGGATCTGTGATGCTCATTGATTCCTTGCTCAAAGGCTTGCGCCCGCCCGTGTGTACTGCTCGCTCTGTACCTTTGACCACGCCTGTAATCATGCCGGTGGTGATGCCGTAAGGTACCGAAAGTGCTGCACCGAACATGCGTGCGGTCAAATCAGGTCTTCTGCCATCCCAAGTGAGGTCATTTGTAACCTGGCTGTTCATGCGTTTGGTTTCATGCGCCATAGTCTTGGCGGCTCTGTATGGGACTCCGACCATGAGTCCGCACATCACTCCTGCTGCTCTTTTCGGCGCTGAGAGTACGCCGCCATTCTTTGGATTCTCGTCAGGAACATCCTTGACGCTGTCTGACTCTTTGGCAGCAATTTGTCTTTTGTCTTCTGGTGCACGTTTGAACAGCGATAGCTTGCCTGGCTTCTTCTGTGGCAATTCCTCGTTGTCCTGAATTTCCATTCTGATTGTTCTAGTCGGCTCAGCCTGCACTTTTGGTTTAGCGCTGGGCGGCTCTTCGTCGAAAAATGGTGATTCTTCCGCGATGCCTGCGCTTGCCAAGCTCAGCGACATAACTGTCGCCAGAGCGAGCGAGAACTTAGCTGATGAGTTGTTGGGTCTTTTGCGCATTTTTCCGAGCTGAGCAAGGACGAGAGCCTTTCGGCAAATTATAGCTGCTTCCTTGCAACCGCTTTTGGAATATTAACTAATCGATGCTTTGACCTTTTTGCCGAAGTGGTCGGTCAATCTGCGCAGGGTAGGCGATATATCGTCTTCTGAAATTCTTGCGTCAATCAAATAGAGAGAGTCGCTGTTCTTCGCGTCGGTAAGAGCTTTTTTGAATTCGTCCGGTGTCTGAGCGGTCGCGCCCTTTCCGCCGAGCGCTTTGGCGAGCAATGCATAGTCCCAGCGCTGGAGGTCGTAATAGTCACGCTTTTGATCGATGAAGCGAAGCATGGCGTAACTGGCGTTATTGAAAACAATCACAATCGGATTGATGCCGAGCTTGATTGCCGTACTTATTTCCATGCCCGTCATTTGGAAACCGCCGTCGCCGACCAGGATGATCGAGCGGCGCTTTGGATTGGCGATTTGCGCGCCAATTCCGGCAGGAACTCCAAAGCCCATGCTGGAATAGTATCCGGGAGCGATAAAAATGTCGGTCTTCAAGCTCATGCCCGCATAGAGGCAGTCACCAACGTCGGAGACGACTGCGAACTTCTCACTCATCAAGTCATTGAGTTGATTGATCATGTGAGCGACTGTGAGATTCTTGTCGCCGTTTTTCGATTCGATCAACTCAGGCTCGATGGAAGGCAGGCTGAATCTGAGTGTTGGTTTGACTTTGGAAGTGGTCAGTTCGATCAATTGGTCGATCAGTGATTTTAGATTGACACCGTGATAAGTGTGATGTCCGGCTGTCACCTCATGGGCTGTGCACTGAATAAGCGCTTTGGCCGGCAGTTTGGCTGTGTATCCGGCTGTCTCCATTTCTGTAAGAACAGTCCCAAGAGAAAGAATCAAATCGGCTGATTCGACGTAATCTTTTACTTTTGGATTGCCGAATTGTCCAAAGTAGTTTCCGGCGAAACACGGATGAGATTCAGGGAATGAGGCTTTTCCGAGGATTGAAGTGACGACAGGAATGTTGAGCGCTTCGGCAAGTGCCACCACTTTGTCTTTCAGATTGAAACGTCTAACTTCTACACCGACGAAGAGAACCGGTTGGTGAGCCTCTTTTAGGCGATCGATAATTTCGTGGACTGCTTCCTCGAGAGCTGCTGAAGGAGCTTCCATTGAGCGTGGTGCGCTCTCTTGAATCTCGAGTTCGTAGTTGACCATGTCGCGCGGGATTTCGATATATCCGGGGCGAGAGAATTTGGTTGTGGTTTCGAAAACACGGTCTATTTCGTCTTGTGCTGTTGCTGGGTTGGCAAGCAGCGCTTGGGATTCAGTGACTTCTTTGAAAACGTTGTACTGAGTGTCGAAATTCTTCACGCAGTGGTGGAGCTGCGGCTTCTGGCTTCTGTAGCGCGTTTCTGGACTGCCGGAAATAATGAGAAGCGGTGACTCCTCGGCGTAAGCAAGTCCGACCGAGTTGATCATATTGAGACCGCCGGCGCCGTACGTAACCAAACCGACTCCCAATCCTTTCAATCGAGCATAAGCGTCAGCTGCATATCCAACTGAAGGCTCGTGGGTCATGACCACTGTTTTGAGCTTGGTTTTTTCTTGGGCTGCGTATAGAGGCAAAATGAAATCACCGGGGATTCCGAACGTCGTATCGACGCCTGAATCCTTGATGCGGTCGAAGAGATACTCAGCCAGTTTGCGTTTTGTCATGACATCCACCATTGCTGCCAGCGAAAGCCCGATGCTTTCAAACCGCAGCGAATCTAGTACCACGCGGAATTGTAGCGCGATGAGACTTGAGAAGCCCGCTTTCAATCATTTCTTCTTCATTTGCTATTTGTAATCCCCTCATGTTTTCAGGGGCAAGCGAAGTTTCCTTTTCATGTCTCACGTTTGGGATAATCAGGTAGTTACTCATTTGGATATGCGATGAAGCCGGCACCAAAAACTGAATTCGTTTTTGAAGAGAAGCAAGTCTTCAAACGGCACTGGTTCAGGCATTTTTCCCGCATAGCCATTTCGCTTATCATCGTTGCGCTCAACATTTGCATGGTTATGAGTTCAGTAGACAGGCTCTTGCACGGCGGAAATATGCCGATTCACATGGAGCTGCTCAGTTTCTTGTTTCTTGCTTTCATTGATGTAGCCATGCTTATTCCCATGGTTTTGGAAGCCAACGAGGTGATCGTCACGCCCGAGTACTTGACTCTCAAGATGCTCTATTTCAAAAAACGGCTTGCCTGGAGCCAGATCACTGAATTTAGGCAGTGGAATTTTCTTGTTTATGCAGGGGTGAAGGCAGGCAGATGTTTTTATTTGATTAACAGGCGAGAGATAAAAGGTTTTGACAAACTGGCGAAGATCATCACTGAGCGCGTTCCTTTGATAGAAAAGAGGGAGTAAGTGACTCCTTATATACTGTTGGTTGGCGTTTTGGCGTCTCAGCATCTGTAGAAGCGTTTGGAAAACGGTGATGGCACAAAAGAAGATACGCGTTTTAATTGGCAAGCCCGGCTTAGATGGGCACGATCGTGGTGCAAAAGTTGTCGCCAGGGCTCTTCGAGATGCCGGCATGGAAGTCGTATACACCGGTTTGCACCGTTCGCCTGAAGAAATTGTCGAGACTGCTATTCAGGAAGACGTTGATGCCATCGGCTTGAGCGTTCTCTCTGGTGCACATATGACACTGCTTCCCAGAGTGGTCGAATTGCTCAAGGAGCAGAAAGTCGACGATATTCTCGTTTTCGGCGGCGGAGTTATACCGGAGGAGGACAGGCAGCTGCTTCTTTCGCAAGGCATTAAAGAGGTATTCGTGCCTGGTAACGCCACCCAGAGAACTATTGAGTTTTTGAAAGAGCACTTTGGTGAGCGCAATGGCGCTCACAAGGTTTCTTAAATAAATCCTACTTACATCCTGTCTATTATCTTGCTCGACTCGGGTATACCTATTTAGGAGCAGAGCAAGCTTCATTAATTCTTCGGTTTTTTGATAAAAATTGCTGAATTATCTCTTGAAGACCGTGTTATACTCCTACAACGTGAGCACTCCCTATATTTGGAGAGTTCGAATAGATGAGAGCAGACGATAACTGCAAATTCAACCAAGAAAAGCAGGTCGATTTCGAGAACGCAACCACCAGCTGGGAATCCAGACTGTTGTTTGCAGCGAGATTGATGTTCAAGCCAACTTCTGAAGCTGAATTGAGAGCAGACTGTGCAAGCGCCAAGCGCGACGATTTCGTTGCCCTGAACGCCGCGCGCGGTTTCTCAACTCGCGACAAAGCCATGGAAGACGCCTACGCTTAAGTAGTCGAATTTGATCATATTGTCAAAAGGGTTCGAAAGAGCCCATTTTGTGTTGCGTGGGTTCTTTTTAGACCGACTTTCACCTGCTGGTACAATGAAAGGCAGTTGGTTGCTGGGTTCTTACTAGTAGGGATTGAATGTCCCAAAAGACGGTCAATTATAGGAAGGGCGACGTCGTCCTGGTGTCATTTCCGTACACCACGGATGAGGGTACGACTCAGACTAAGCGCCGCCCGGCGGTCTTAATCTCCAATGACTACAACAATTCAAGACTCGATGACGTGCTTTTGGTTCCTTTGACCAGCAACACGACAAGAGCCGCGCGCGAACCAACCCAAGTCGTCGTCATGATGAATACGCCAGAAGGGCAAGCTGGAGGTCTGCGACTGGACAGTGTTATCGACTGCACTGTTATCGCAACGATCCCCAAAACCCTTTTGGTCAATAAAATTGGCGCATTTCCTCAGGAAACAATGGAGAGGGTAGATCAGTGTCTAATGATTGCTATGGCAATCGGGCGCCCGATCTATAAGGATAAGCCACCGGGTGGTCCGGACGAAGACATGCCTGAAAGCGCTTAGGGAGCATCTTCCTGTAAGGTGCTCCCTGATTATTGACGTACATACATTTGTATGTATAATGTATGTATAGGAATTTTGGCATCGCGGCGCACGTCACATCGTTGGTTAGTCGGCTAAATGACTAAACGTTTTGATTGTCGTGGTGGTGTCCCTATGCGCGAGTGTCGCCCGGGGCCCTCGCGCAAATAGAAGGGACGTCTTGCGCGCACTTGCGGGCAAGTATTCTCGTTGGGGAAAAACGGTTTTTTGACGTCAAACGGTGGTTACAAACACCTTTTCGCCGCTTTTGACTTGCAGCAAGTCCTGCGCGCTTGCTTCTTTTGCCGCGATTTCGAGGTAGCCGTGGCTGCCGCACAGCACTTGCGCCTCGCCATCATCTATGGTGCCGTAGCTGCCGGCCGCTAGTTTCAATTTGCGGCTGCCTATGCGGATTTCCTTGATTTGTGACTTTGTTTCTGCGCAGATGTTTGTAATCAGGTTGCCATATCTGTCTACATAGACAATCAGACCTTCTATCGAACCTGGCTCGACTGTCGGTTCCAGACCTTCTACTTTCGTAAGCGACTGTTTGTCCACTTCCACTGCCAAATCTCTCAAGGCTATACCGCTCAGCAAGCGAACTGCCACTGGTGCGAATACATCACGGGCGTGAAACGTTTTCGATACCGAACTGAGAAAGAATTGCGGTTTTTCCAGTGCATACGCCTTTTTCGCACTGGCTATGAAAGGCGTAGTCAAACCATTATCCGGAGCGAGAATTATGCACTCGTTCATCTCAAGCGCGATTCGCCGTTGTGAGGTGCCGACTCGCGGATCGACAACTGCAATGTGGATCGTGCCAGCTTTGAAATAAGGAATACTGATTTTTAGCGACCAAGCGGCGGCGAGAATATCGAAAGGCGGAATTTCATGATTGAGATCGATTATTTGAGCCTGCGGAAACCGGCTTAGAATAATGCCTTTCACTACTCCGACATACGGATCTTTCTGACCGAAGTCAGTGGTCAGAGTAACAATTCGGCAGGCGTCGTCATTCATCAGTGTGCAATCACGGTGGCAGTAGCGAACTCGTGCTCATGACTGACAGATACTTCAAATCTGGTGAGATTCTGTCTGGCAGCCACTTCCAGCGCGCGTCCATGTAATTTCAAGGTCGGTTTTCCGGAACGTTCGCGAACTATCTCTACTTCTTTCCAGCCTACACCGTACCAACCCGTGCCCAGTGCTTTGACTGTAGCTTCTTTTGCGGCAAAGCGTCCTGCCAACCTTTCGAACATGTGGTGGCGTGCGCTGCTAACGTGCTGTTCTTCTGCCTCTGTCAAAATGCGCTTGAGCAGCTTGTTGCCAAAGCGTTCGTATGATGCCCGAATGCGGCTGACAGAGCAAATATCGGTGCCGATCTTGATATTAAGGTCAGCCATGCTTTCTCCTTTGCCGGTCGAGCAATTAAGAACGGCTTTCTTTATCGCCGCGTGTACCGTAAAGGTATACGATTTCCGGCTTTGAAAGTGACTCGTGCAATTGGGTGACAGTTTTCTTCAATGTAGGATGCTGGAAGTCAGGTGCAATTTCCAGAAGCGGCACCAGTGCATAAGCGCGAAAGGGAACATTGGGGTGCGGCACTCTCAGTTCTTCTTCCTCAACGATTGAGTTGCCGAAAAAGAGAATGTCCAGATCAATAACCCTGCGGCGTTTCTCGCCAGGCACGCAGTCGTTCAAGGTTTCTTCCTTGCCGTGCATGATGGCCAGACGCTTCTCGATATCAAGAACAGCGTCCAGTAGCGCCTTGCACGAAAGGGTTGTTTCTACTGAAGCGACGGCATTGACAAACCATTTGTCATATTCGACGCCAATCGGCTCGGTCTCATAAAGGCTCGAACACTCCAAAACCTTGATTCCGCTGACGTCTTTCAGCATCTGCATCGACTGCTGTACGAAGCCAAGCCGGTCTCCCTCGTTAGAGCCCAGACCGATGAAAGCCTGCGTGCGCTTTGGATTGCCACGGAATTTTTGTCTGTCGGACACCTTTTAGACCTCAAATCGCTTATTTAAAGCGCACACATTATATACAAAAGGCGCGGGCAGTGTTTAATATTCTCGTTTTCAATATGCGCTTTTGCCTGAATTCCAGGTGCCACGCGGATATAATAAGCGCCAGGTAAAAATCCGTCAGAGCTTTATACAAATCGGCCGTTTGCGCTGGCGTGCACTCAGTCCGAAGGAGAAGATATGAACATTCCTCCCGATCGCAAAAAGATTTTTCAAGCCATCGAAGAAAGTCCAGTGGCTTACAATCCAACCGTCATCGAAACGACGGCGCGCGGTGAGCGCTCATTCGACATCTTCTCAAGACTTCTGCGAGAGCGCATCATCTTTTTGGGACAGGGTGTAGACGACGTCGTCGCCTCGATTATCGTCGCTCAACTCCTACTTCTTGAAGGTGAAGATCCCGAAAAGGACATTCGTCTATACATCAACTGTCCGGGCGGAAGTATCACTTCCGGCTTTGCAATCTATGACACCATGATGCACATCCGAAGCGATGTTTCGACCATTTGTATGGGACAAGCGGCTGCAATGGGCGCCTTCCTTCTGTCTTCAGGTGCCAAAGGAAAGAGGCTCGCATTGCCACATTCCCGCGTCCTTATGCGTCAGCCTATGGGCGGTGCAGAAGGTCAAGCTTCCGACATCGAAATTCAGGCCAAAGAAATTTTGCGCAAGAAAAAGTTGCTCGTCGAATTGTTCGCGAAGAATACTGGACAAACCCAAAAGCAGATCGAAAAAGACAATGATCGCGACAACATCATGACTCCAGAAGAAGCCAAAGAGTACGGCATCATCGATGAAGTCATCGCTCGCGAAATGATCGAGAAGTAAGACAACATTTGTACGTCTGAGTTCAAATGCACTCGTCTTTGGGGTGCATTCACGTTTCTTTGGCTTGCCTTGTTTCTCAAATTCAGGAGTAGTTGAGCTGGTGATTGCTGCGCTCTGCAAGAAAACACAGATGACCGCGATGGCAATCAGCTTTGCGGTGTCCGTTTCTTTGCCAATTCCGGCCTTTGCCGATCGACCGCTCGAGGTCAGCTTAAATGTCGACGTGAAGAAGAATGAGCAAGCTTTGCTACGCACAATTAGAGAGAATGCCAAACTCACCTTTGAGACGGACACGAGCAGTCAGGCTGCATTGTGGTTCTATCTTCTGCAGGATCGATTCATTAACGGCAGGCAACACACTCTGGTACTAGTTCGCAAATCGCTCAAGGAGCATCCGAAGCTGGCCATTCTCCACTATTACCTGGCAAAGGAAGCTCAAGTAGAGCTGGATGACGAAAGGGCAATTGTTGAATTGGGTGAGGCTATAAAGTGCAAACCTGATTTCATTACCGCACTTTCGGAACGCGCGAACTTATTGAGACAAAGCGGTGATCATGCCGGATGTCTGCGGGACATTCAGAAGGCGGAAGCACAGACCCCTTATAAACTCAGGTTCAAGGCGATCACATGCAAAGCTTACTTCCATTTGAAAGAGTATGAAAAGGCATACCAGGAGGCGCGCGCGTTTCTCACGCTTTCCCCCAACAGCATGTCTATTTGGGATGTCGCAATTGAGTCTTCGATGAAACTGAAGGATTGGAAGCGCGCCCTTGCAGTTTGCAAAGAATCAGAGAAGCACGGCTCAAGCGCCACTCGAGATGCAGTTTTAGGGCAAATTTACTGGGAGCTGAAACGGACTTCGGATGCATTGAGAAGCCTCGATAAGTATGTTGCGCAGGAATGTTGCAAAAGCCGCACCGTCAAGCATCCTGTGGAATTGTCGAACGCGTTGCGTCTGCGGGCCACCATTTATACAAAGCTGGGAAAGCCGCAGTTAGCAGCTGCTGATTTAAAGCTCATCGAAGCAGAAGGGTATGACCAAGCCTTTTTCATGCAGAGGCAGTAGTTGTCGCCAACTGCATCAAAATTCCATTACAGAAGCCTTTCTCAAATCTGTAGTCGATTACTTCTTGCTTTCGTTTTCAGTGGCATGCGGCGGAGTAGTGTCTTCTTCGCCAAAATCGGTCTTGCGACCACCACCGTCAGAGTAGAGTTCTTCTTTTCTCTTATCGTCTATTGCTTGTTGTGCGTCGCTTGATTGCTCCAGGTTTTCCTGTTTGCAATTGGCGTCTTCATTGCACTCTCTTGCGCCGTTACTCATGTTCTTTTCCTCAAATATCTGCATTGGAAGAAGACAGTGTCATCCACTGGTAGTTCCCCGCATTGGGTAATCTTTTCCCTTAATAAAGGATCAACAGTAGGTTTCGAGACTGCCCACGTATTAGCCGCATTGCGCGCCACACTTATGCCACACATTAAAACGAAAGTAAGTCCTGTCAGCTGATACAAGGAGATTTGCGATGGGTCGAGAGTGGATTGAAGATAGAGCCGCCAGTATGGGGCAAGAACTTGACCGTGGGCATGGTGAGAGAGTCGCAAATCAATTGAGAGAAGATGCAACTCGCATGAGCCCTCGCGATTTCATGAGTCTGGTAAGTCAAACGCAAAGATACGACCGCAACGGCGTAGGAGACGACCTTGTGGTTACGCCGATTCCTGGATATCACGGAAGCGGAAAAGAGATCTCCGTTCGCATTCATGAGCGAGACAACCGCGGACGCCCTGTTGTGTATGATGAGCCAGTCGCAAGAATCGAACCACCGCGACCTCCGGCTCATGGACGACATCCTCAAGAACAGCAGGGATTAGATCCTGAATCTGTGCTGCTCGGAACGGCAATCGGCATTGGTATTACAGCGATCATTCGCAACAATCAAGATCGGCGTCATGACGGAAGACGCCGCTAACTAGTTGAAGATGGCGTTGATTACAGACTTTGTGTCAGCCAGTGTGGAAAACAGATGATCGGGGTTTTGGGCTTCCAGCTCTTCTCTTGTCGTTCTGCCTGAATTGACAGCCAAGCTGACGGCGCCATAGTGCTTTGCGCACAGTACATCGAAAATACTGTCGCCGATTACGACTATTTCCCTCGGTTCGAAAGTTAGATTGAAATGCTCGTCCGCCCTCAGTTTCGCCACATGAGGAAGATCCAGTCGGCTTGCGGAATCTGATCCGTATGCGCCGAGAGGAAAGTGATGGTTGAGTTTAAACCGTTCCAGCTTCATGCGAGCGCCGCGTTCTACGTTGCCGGTGAGGAGCCCTAGAAAAGCGTTTTCCATCGTCGCTAGCGCAGCGAGAACTTCCTCTACCCCGTCGTGGACAATGTAGTGTTTGGTCTCTCTGATCTCGGTTTCCAAATGAACGAGATATTCCTCAATCATCAATGGAATTGCTGACTCGATTTCCTTTTTCTCTATGCCGGCTTCGGTCATGATTTCAGTCAAGATCTGTGGATCTGTCTTGCCCGACATCGACAGTTTGATGCTGGCCGGATCAATGTCGTACCGGTCTTTCAAAACCCGGCTAATTGCACGGCGTCCCGCCCCATCGGACGTGATCATTGTTTCGTCGATATCAAATAAAACAAGTCGCTTCTGCATTATTCAGAAGGCTTTGCATTGCCCATGGTGTCAACGGTAGATGGTGGCGCCGGCAGTGCCTGAGGCGCTTCCGTTTCTTCACCTTCGTAAATACGAATCTGATCGCGTCCACTGTTCTTCGCAACGTAAAGCGCTTTGTCAGCCCTTTCCACGAGCTCGGCAGCACTGCTTGCTTGTTTCGGGAAGGATGCCGCACCAATCGAGCAAGTGATTCTTCCCAGACCAGGTACGTGGCAATTTCTGATTTGGCTGCAAATACGATCGGCAATCAGGGCCGCTTCGAAAAGTGATGTTTCAGGCAGGATAACGCCGAACTCTTCGCCGCCATAGCGGGCAGGGGTATCGCCTGAGCGCAGAATAGTCTTGAGGATAGACGCGACTTGACGGATAGCAGCGTCGCCCACCGGGTGACCGTAGTTGTCGTTGATGACTTTGAGTTTGTCCAGGTCGACCATGAGAAGCGAGCAAGATGTACCTTTTCTTTTGGCGAGATTGAGATCTTCTTGCAAGCGGTTCTTGAAGTAAACGTGGTTGTAGAGAGTCGTCAAACCGTCGGTAATAGCTTGATGTTTGACGGTGGCGAAAAGATGCGCGTGCTCGATAGCGACGGCGACCTGGTCTGCAATCGCTGCTACCAAGCGCACTTCGGTTGGCGTCCACTCTCTTGTGTTTTCCGTTTGATGAACAACAAGCAAGCCGACAAGTCTGTTTTCGCTGACTAGCGGTGCCGCGATGAGCGAGCGCGTACCATTTTGATCCAGGAAATGGCGGAATGGTATCGCTCTGGAATCGAGGTCGATATCAGTAATTACAGCGATCGGAGCTTCTTGAACAGTGTCTGCATCAATCGGCACCTGCACAAGTTCGCCGTCGTCTGTTTCAACAAAGGTTGCATAGCCCTTGCTCAAACGATCCAGGTCTATGCCAAGAATCGTGTTGCGGCCTGTCATTACTTCAGCTCTGAGATCTGCTGGGATCATTGGCTCGAGTTGATCGTATTCTGAATTCGGGCTGAGCGCTTCGCCTGTCTTAGCCTGGAACGTTTGCATCGTTGATGCGAGAAGATTGGCGGCGCGAGTGGATTTTATCGTCGGCGAGTGGGCGACTCGGAAATCCAATTGGTCCGGGTAGAGACTTACACCTTTGACGCTGTCCAGATGTCCTGCATGGCACTCATGCGTGACCACAAGCGGACCTTCATTTCTCGGCTGAGCGATTTGCACGCGCTCTACCCCGAGAGCCTTGAGCAACTCGCCTGTAACTGTATTCAATATAGTGTCGAGGTCTAGCGAGCTTCTTACCGAGCGCACTATATGATTGATGAGAATTTCTTGCTCGGCCATCTGCTTCGTACGGTTGTACAAGCGGGCGTGCTGCATGGCCAGCGTCACCTGACGGGCAACAGCTTCGACCAATTCCAGTTCGTAATCTGTCCAAACACGCAGGCGGTCGCACTGGTGTACCAGAATAATGCCCAGCGGTCCTTCATTTGTCGTGATCGGGCAGGCAATGAGCGAGCGGATCGACTTCCAGTCTTGCGATTGTTCTTCGGTCGCGTTTTCGAAGAGCGGCGTGTTGACTCCGTCATCGAGAACATCGAGCGAGAGAATTGAGCCTTGTTGCAGGATCAGTTTAAGCACACTGTGCTTCGTTATCAAAATAGATTTGTTGGCGAGTTCTGTTCCACCCTTCTCGGCGTCCGTCCACACATAGTCGAACATCAGCTCGTCATCAGACGTATCGAGAGTGCAGTGCGTATCCACAAGTGCCAGGCAGCAGCGGCTCGAGCCGAGAGCCTGTCCAAGTTCGCGCACTGTTGTATTCAAGATTTGATCCAAATCAAGCGACTTACGGATGGACTCCGAGACTTGATCGGTCATGTTTTTCATGTCCTGGTTCAATTCCAGGCGGGCTGCCATTTGATTGAAGGCCCTGGCCAGCAGTCCGAACTCGTCTCTGGCAGAGACGTTTACCCGCTTGGTGAAGTCTCCATGTCCGATGGCTAGAGATTCTTTGACGAGCACGCGAATGGTGCGTGTGAAGTGCAGCGTTGCCCACAGCGCCAGACCGACTGAAATAACCACACAGGAGACTGCTATTGCTGTAAGAAGAACCAGCCAATCATGCGCATGCCCGTAGATTTCGCTGACTGGAACACCGACCACGAGCAACCAGTTAGTTGTCGGGACATGATCGAATGCATACGCTCTCGTGACCGGGTCCGCGATGCCGACGGCTTCATAGCTCCCTCTTTGAGCCTTGGAGCCGGCAGTGACCGACTTGGCCTTGGAGAAATCTTTGCCTTGCCAGTACTCATTCTGTAAGGTGCGGGCAATGACTCGTTTTTGGCTGTCGACGACGGCGATGACAGTGTCGCTGTTGTCGCTCAAGCCATGGAACAAGCTGAGCACTGAATTGAGATCGACCGAGGCCAGTAGAACACCCTGACCTTTGATCGGAACAACGACGAGAACCGAAGGGTCGCCGCAAACTGGAGAGTGCGTATAGCCGGAAATTGCCGGTGTTCCTGACTTCTCTACATTGGCAATGAATTCTCTGGTGCCCGGGTCGATAGTGACTGAGGTTGTTCTCGCCTTTATTCCATCTTGTCCGCGTTCGGCAGCAGCGATCAGCTCGCCGTCTTTGAGCAGTGCCAAGTCATGCCATTGTTTTTCAGCTTTCAGGGCCGTTTCAAAAATCTTTTGGGTGGCGTCCGCCTTGCCCCCGCGCAGGGCGGCGAGCTGGGCTATGGCTGCGGCTGTGTCCAGCTGAGTCTGGGTCCACTGATGAAGACTGCGAACAGCGATAGCGGCCTGGAATGTGGTGGCACGGGATGCTTCGAGGCGGAGTGTCTGGTAAGACTTATATAAGGTGAAGCTGCCGATGGCGATTAATGGCGCAGCAACTCCTAAACACAAGAGGAGCATTCTTGTGCGGATACTACAGGGGTTGGATAGCGATCTCAGCAATGCCAGACCTGCTCAATTAACGGAGTGATGAGTTTCGGGTGCCAGTCCCACCGGTGCCAATGATTCCAGTGAGATTATAAGTGTTATTTAAAAGAGTAAAAGAGGCTATTTGTTTTAGAAATGACGTTTTTACTAAAACCAGTGGGGAAAATACGTATTGAATTAGGTTAATTCGAGCGTCTCGTCCCGGCCAGGGCTCGCTCGTGAGCAGTTTCCTTTTCGGCCGTGAGCAAGCATTCGAATGCCCTGTCCGTATCGATAGGCACTTTGTTTTCCAAATCGAGGGTAAGGCCCATCCGCATGGCCACAAGGATTTCTTCGCCAGCCTTCTCTTTGTTGCCTTGGCGAAGATAGACATCGACCTTCACCATCCGTGCCACCAAGCATTGTTCGTCGAACTCGAGCGCGCGCTCCGAAAGGTTGATGGCGTCGACCAGTTCACCGTCTGCAAACGCTGAACAGGCGGCGGCTGCGAGCAATGTGCCCTTAAGTTCGCCGTCCACGTTGGGATAGTTCGAAGTGAGCAAAAATGCTTGTCTGGATTTTTTGTATTCTCTGCGGCGATAAGTAAGAATGCCTTCAAGAAAGTTTGCATATAACGGATGGCGGTATTCAGACTTCAACCTGCCGAGCAATCGCTTCGCTTGACGGCGCAAGCCGGCACGGTCATACAAAAGTCCGACACGAAAGGCCAGGCGTGCGCTTTCGGGGCTGGCATGCCAGGTTGAAATCGCTCTTCTCAGTTCATCCGAGGCTGCCGGCCTGGTCAATTCTGAGAACCAGAGGCGAACACGCGCTGTCCGCATCATCCAGACATAAATCGCACCAAGAACGACGTGCACCGTAACCAGTGGCATGCGGGCCGCAACGGGCGCCATGGACATTGCCACACTCCACTTGGTGCCCCCGAAGCCAACCAAGGCAAGAATGGGTTCGGCAATGAAGTTCAAGCCGAGAACAAATGCCGCGGTATATCCAATCACCGTAGAGAGAAACGGATGGGGGCGGAAGAGTAATGCAGGCAGCAACAAAAGCGCCAGGATGCACTGAACAATTTCGCCGGCAAAGAGCGAAGGTATAACGAAGCGCTCCGAGGTCAATCCGGCAGGAATGGCTTCATACCAAATGAATCCATAGGTAAAGCTCTTGATGAAACCACCAAGAAACTCTGTCGTTACTGTCGTCGCCCGCAAATCGAGGAAGACGAAAAGGGGGAAGATGACGAAAACAACCAGTCTCCAGGCAAATGCCCGGTCTTCATCGTTCAAATCTTCTTTTGCCAGCCGGTAACGTTCAGTCCACAAGCGATACAGCGTACTTGCCGCTATGACGGTTGTGAGAAGCGCTACGCACCACAGGTAAACCTGGTTCATATGAGTTGCATGTAATGTCTAGCCGAGGGTTCCGAATTGGCTTGTCATTATAAGTAAGCGCAAGTCGTCAAGTCTGAAATCTAATTACTCCTTGGCAACGTTTCCTTGTTTTGCAATTGCAAGCTCACGAGGGATCAGGTCAGGTAGTGACAGATCCAGCCATTTTCTTTCCTGCGCAGAATACAGATCAACTTCTGCTCGATCGTAAAGACCAGCTTTATTAAGTAAAACGGCTCTATGGAAAAGACCATCTCCTACCTCGGGCAGGACCTTTATGGCCATTGTGTAGGCCCAGACGGCATTTCCCCACCTCTCGGTGTTCTGCAGCTTAGATTGGGGCACGCGCAGCAGGCGCTCGTCTTCAGCCAGTCCAATCGCTATAAAGGCTTTCCCACGTAACAATGGCTCAGCTTCGAGGTTCTCAGCCAGTTTTTTAAAACTCTCAATAGCCGGATCTGTTTTGCCTTGAGCGTGGCGGACCCAGCCTTCCAATAAATATGTATCCGGTAGCTTCGGATCCGCGGAGCGCGCATCTTTTACACAGGTGAGCGCTTGATGGTCCAGACCGGCTGTGTAATACGACCAACCGACTTCCAAGATGTGTTCTGCAGTAGGAACGCGCTCAGCTTTCATTTGCACGAAATGATGTTTTCTCGCCCATGATGGATTTGTTTTTTCGGCAAACCACAAACGCAGTTTTTGAGAATAGACGCAATAAATCATCACCCCAACTGTGAGCGCATGCGAGACACCCACGGCAATTACCGCTCCACGCTCGGGGTTTGTATAGATGATGCGCCAGTCTCCGTAGAATCCAAAGATCGACATTATGGTGTAGAAAATCAGTGTTTCACCAATTGACCATAAAGCCGAATAAGTACAAAGCGCCACCACCCATGGTGTTTTTGCCATGACGGCCACCCAGAGGAAAATCAAGCCGGTCAAAACTTGCAGGGCATTTCCAGCCAAAAAAATCGTCAGGTATTGAGCGGAATTGAAGTGCCCATCAGGGGTAACCGAACCCCAGAGAATTCCATAATGAAAGTCGAGAACTCTGCCGCCCAAAAGCAAAATAGCCGCCACGTGCCCAAGCTCATGAACCATCACCACCGCCGGCAGTATCAGCAACATGGATGCTTGTTTCAAGACATGCCGGTCGACAGAAGTCAGCTGATCGTCGATAATCGATGGCCAGCCGCGCTTTAGCTGAATCGCCGTGTAGATCATGATCGGAATCATGAGCCACACAGTCAGGTCATGCTCGTAGAGCCAATTCACTTACTTGCCGAAAAACTTGACCAGGATTATCGAGAGTCCGTACAGAGCTACCAGTGCTGCCATAGTTACAAGCATTGAAAATGCCGTTGGGTCCGGAGTGACGACCGCGGCCAATATTCCCGCTCCAAAAATCGCATATCGCCAGAATTTCAGCAGATGCTTCGAGGTTACCAGACCGGTGAATGATAGTGCGCAAATGACCAGTGGCAACTGGAAGCACAGACCCATATATAAGAGGAACGAGCTTACCAACGAGACATAGAAATCGAGACGCTGATTGACCTGAATCACACCTTCGCCGAAGCTGGCAAAGAAATGCAACATGCCAGGCAGCACGCAGAAGTAAGCAAATGCCGCACCAGCAAAGAAAAGGAGAGGGCTGCAGACAATCACGGGCAGCACAACTTTCTTTTCTGTCTTTGTCAAACCGGGAGCAATAAATCGGCAAATTTCATTGAGTATGAAAGGTGCGGCGAGAACAAGACCGGAATAGAAGCTGACTTTGAGATAGACGAGAATCGGCTCTTCAAGCGACAGAGCTTGAAACTGAATATTGCCTGCCGGAGCTTTGAGAATTCGCAGAATATCTTTGCCGAAACACAAGGCGACGGAAATTCCAATCAACACAGCAAAAAATGACCGAATAATGCACATTCGGAGTTCTTCCAAATGCTCGATAACGGACATCACATGTCCTTCACCGTCTTTTGGCTGGTCCGACTCTTCTTCTGATTCTGTTAGTTCCCGGCCGGCAGCTTGCTCTGACATAAGCGAGAGTGCTGTCTCGTTACCGCTGTCTAACTCTTTTGTCGAAGCAAGCTTGTTTGCCTCTGTGGAAACGGTTTCCAGAGGCGATTTTGGTTCGATATTCTCTGCTTGCAGGTCGGCAGTCACTGGCTTGAATTCTTGAAGTACAGACCTTTAATCATACTTGCTCGTTTTAGTCTAAGTCCAGAATTGCTGCTAATACTGTATGCCATGCTTGTCATGTGATCTCTAGATATTGTTCTAGTTGACTGCGTGCGCGAACCTTGCTTCGTATCGCTGTCTTACATATCGAAGCTGAGCGATTTTGTTCTCATTGCCTTCAGTCCAATTGGCATGATGCATGGCGGCGTCATCGGGTAGAGCAATCTCATCTCCAGGTTTCCAGGCTTTTCCCGATTCTGTCCCGCCGCCAAAAAATGAGCTGGGAAGATAATTCCATCTCACACCAAATCGGTTCGCGATATGTGGCAGTTCTTTGTAGGCTTCTCCAGCCCTGTGATAAGCCACTGTCACCAGTTGGTCATAAGGCATACCCTGGGCATCCCCGCCGACGCCATCTTTCATCAACTCAATATTGAGCGCTGCTTGATCGTCAATCAAGCTGTTCAAAGCAAGTTTTTGTTTTATTTCTTGAAACAAATTCAGCAGCGGCCAATCAGCTCTCAAAATCATGAACCCAGCGCAGAGGTGTCCCTGCGGTGAATCACGCTGCACCAGGAGGTCTTTATCGCCGATCAGTTGGACGACGTCTTCCAAAAATGGGCGAAAAAACTGCACGTCACTGTCTGAGTAAATAAAAACTTGTCCCCAGCAATCTCGTATCGCATCGACCAGAAGATCAATCAATTTTTGAAAGCCGTCCGGATTTTGATAGGCCCAGCTCCGGGTTTTT